>ONHS01000023.1 GCA_900317715.1 uncultured Bacteroidales bacterium
TATCAGGAAAACTCTGATTTTACTCATAATGTTCTTGCTTAATTTAAGGGTCGAGGGGTTAGAGGTTAATGGGTTAGGAGGTTATTAGTTTAGGGTTTAAGGTTTAGAGGTTAAAAGGGAATAGCCAAGGTTTCAAGTTTCAAGTTTCAAGTTTCAGGTTTCAGGTTTCAGGTTTCAAGCTAACAGCCAAGAGCTAAAAGCTAACTACGTTTACCCTCTTTTATCAATTTCCTCCTGAATTTTCGCGGCCAGCTCATAATTCTCCTCATCAATGGCATTTTGCAACATATCTTTCAGCTCAGACAAAGAAAATGTTTCCCATTCGGTTTGCGCTTTGGGCGCCTCTGGGGTCTGACGAGCTGCGGCGGTCGGGAAGATAATGGCATTCTCGTCATACTCCGTCGAATCGGAAGGACGCGCATCCACCTCAAAATAGCTGCCAGTTGGGGTTTGGATAACGATAGAAGCATAATAAATGCCCTGACTGTACTCGTTGATGGAGATAAATTCGAGATTGTAGTCAGGAATATGATTCATGAGCAGGTCGGCAAACAGCGCATGTGTGAGCGGACGTTGCGGCAGACGACCGTGCAGCTCGCCCAAAATCGCCCGAGCCTCGTTCAACCCGATGATAATGGGGACGTATCGCTGCTTGTTGAACTTGTCCACCAAAATCATCGAAAACGCTTCCGTGGCCTGCGACGACGACCGCACGTCGAAAACCTCCACTTCTATGTATTCTATGTCGTTGATTCTCAATTTTTAATGGTTATTGGTTATTGAAATAGGGGATTGTAGGGGCGAATAATTATTCGCCCCTACGTTTCATCATCGTTTCATCATCGTTTTTCATCGCCTTTCATCATCCAAAATACTTCACCGCATTTGCGAAGATATCCTGCACTTTGTTCCCGTCAATGTTCTTGTAGAGGTTGCGGCCTTTGCGTTCGCTATGACCCATCTTGCCAAGAATCAGACCGTTATCGGAAACGATGCCCTCGATAGCGTAGAAAGAGCCGTTGGGATTGTCGGCGGGATTCATACTCACATTACCGTTTTCATCGCAGTATTGGAATGCCACTTGACCGTTTTCAAAGAGCTGTTTAGCAAGCTCTTGCGAAACCACAAACTTGCCTTCACCATGGCTGACGGCAATATTGTGGACATCGCCTTCGTGGAACGATGCGAGCCACGGGGAGTTGGTGCTACTCACGCGGGTGCGCACAAGACGCGAGATGTGGCGGTTAATGTTGTTACGATACAATGTCGGGGAGTCGGGCGTGACATCACCTAACTTGCCAAACGGCAGCAGACCGGACTTGATGAGCGCCTGGAAGCCATTGCAAATACCGAGCACCAAGCACTTACGGTCGAGGAGGTCTTCAACGGCAGCTTTGATCTTCGGATGGTTCAGCACGTTGGCAATGAATTTACCGCTGCCGTCGGGCTCGTCACCCAAGCTGAAACCGCCAGACAATGCGAGGATTTGCGACTCGCGGATGGCCGCAGCCAACTCATCGATGGAGTGCTCGATAGCCGCCTCGTCCAAGTTCTTGAAAACCAGGATGCGCGTTTCAGCACCCGCATCCTCGAAGGCCTTCGCCGTGTCGTAGTCGCAGTTAGTGCCGGGGAAGACGGGCAGAATCACCTTCGGCGTGCTGACTTTCGTAGCAGGTTCGAAATGATTGTTCTGCGCGGTACGAGTGAATTCTGCACCCACGGAAGCCGTTTCGTTAGCAGCCATTTCAGGATAGAGCTTACCGTAGAAACCGCGCCAAGCAGCCAACAACGCCGCCTTGTCGAGCTTTTCGTCGTTGACGATGAAGTCGTCAGCCACCTTACCCAACTCCATGGCGAACGGTGCATTCAACTTCTCCGTAGTTTCCACGATAAAACTACCGTAACCGTATGCAAACAAGTCTTTATCTGTTTGAATATCAAAGCCTAAGTCATTACCGAAGCTCATCTTGGCCAATGCCTCTGCAATGCCGCCGAACTGCAATGTAAATGCGGAGACTATCTTATGGTCTATGATGTTCTTACGCATAAAATCAAAGATTTCGCAGGTATGCTTGATATTCGGGATATTGTTCTCTAACTTATTTTCAATGAGGTAGATATAATTGCCTTTTTGCTTGAATTCCGGCGAAATGATGTGGTCGGAATTCTCCGTAGTGATGGCGAAGGAGACGATGGTGGGCGGTACGTGCATGTCTTTGAAAGTACCGCTCATGGAGTCCTTGCCGCCCAAGGAGGCGAGTCCGAACTCTTTCTGCATCCAGAAGGCGCCCAACAACGCGGAAAGCGGTTTGCCCCAGCGGTTTGCATCCTTGCCTAATTTCTCGAAATATTCTTGGAAAGTAAAGCGAATCTTATTGTAATCGCCACCTGCTGCCACGATTTTCGACATCGCTTCCAACACCGCCATCACACCCGCATGATACGGAGAACGAATGGCGATAAACGGATTGTAACCGAATGACATGATGGAGGCGAGATTCGTATGTCCGTGACGCACAGGCAGTTTCTGCGCACTCACCTGCGCTTCCGTCAGCTGGTTTTTACCGCCGAACGGCATCAGCACCGTGGAAGCCCCGATGGTGGCATCGAACATCTCGATCAAACCCTTTTGGGAAGCCACGTTCGGATTGGTAAGGCAGCTTTGCCACTTTTCCTGCATGGTATTTCCTTGAATGTCAACAGCTTTCAACACATCTTCTGCTACAGGGGCAATCTTGGCGGTTACGCTTTGACGCACGCCGTTGGTGTTGATGAAGTCGCGGCTGAGATCGACGATGGTTTTGCCGCGCCAGGTCATGGTCAATCGGTTGTCGTCGGTCACCTTGGCGATGATGTTGGCCTCCAAGTTCTCTTCGCGACAGTATTGGAAGAAAGCATCCACATCTTCGGGTGCCACCACCACGCTCATGCGCTCCTGCGATTCGCTAATAGCTACTTCCGTGCCGTTCAGACCTTTATACTTCGTACGAACCGTATCCAAATCGATGGTGAGACCGTCGGCCAGCTCGCCGATGGCCACACTGACACCGCCCGCACCGAAGTCGTTGGACTTCTTGATGAGCTTCGTCACTTCGGGACGGCGGAACAGATGCTGGATTTTGCGCTCTTCGGGAGCATTACCCTTCTGCACCTCAGCAGCGCAGGTGTCGAGCGACTTCTCCGTATGCTCTTTCGAAGAACCAGTAGCACCTCCGATGCCGTCGCGACCAGTGCGACCGCCAAACATGATGATGATGTCGCCGGGCTGCGGACGCTCGCGACGCACCTGATTTTCGGGAACAGCACCCACCACAGCACCGATTTCCAAACGTTTTGCCTGATAGTCAGGGTGATAAATCTCACGAACGCACGTGGTAGCCAATCCGATTTGGTTACCGTAAGAGGAATAGCCAGCGGCAGCGGTCTTGGAAATCACCGACTGCGGAAGTTTGCCCGGCAGCGTGGCGGAAATCGGGGCGTTGATGTCGCCTGCGCCCGTAACACGCAGTGCCTGATACACATAGCTACGTCCGCTCAGCGGGTCGCGGATAGCGCCGCCCACGCAGGTAGCCGCCCCGCCGAAGGGCTCAATCTCCGTCGGGTGGTTGTGCGTCTCGTTCTTATACATCAGCAACCAATCCTCCTCTTTGCCATCCACATCCACCTTCACGCGGATGCTGCAGGCGTTGTTCTCCTCGGAAATCTCCTTGTCGGGGAGGTTGCCGCGCTTGTACTCGTATTTACCGTTGATGGAAGCCAAATCCATCAGCGTGACGGGGCGTTTCGTATCTTTGCCGTACATTTCGTCGCGCACGGCGAGATATTCACGCAACGCATTCTCTATCTGTTCTTTATAAATGTTGTTGCCCTCGGTTTCAATGTTCGTGATGGCCGTTTCGAAGGTCGTGTGACGGCAGTGGTCGCTCCAGTAGGTGTCCAAAAGCTTAACTTCGGTATCGGACGGATCGCGCTTCTCGTCGTTGGCGAAATATTGCTGGATGAACTTCAAATCTTCCAGCGACATGGCCAATCCCATTTTACCATGGAAGTCACGCAGTTGATCTTCCGTCCAGGTTCTGAAGCCGTTGTAAATCGGGACATCTTGAACCTCAGGATTTTCAGTCAGCTCCAAGCGAGCCATGTCCTTCTCGCGGGCTTCCACCTCGTTGATGCAATATTTTTTCACCTTCTGCCATTGATCTGGAGTCAAATCGCCGTCAATCACAAATAAATTCGCGCTCTTGATGACCGCTTCCGTCTTGGGATTCAGGAGTTTGAGACACTGCATGGCGCTGTCGGCACGCTGGTCGAACTGTCCGGGAAGGAATTCCACGGCGAAATACTTCAGACCGTCCAACGGAAATACGTGGAAAACCTCATCGGTCACGGGTTCGGAGAAAACCACGTTTTCGGCCTTCGCGAGCAGGTCTTCTTCTATGTTGAAAATGTCATAAACCTTCAAGTGACGAAGGCTTCTGATATTAAGGTTAAAGTTCTGATTCAAAGTGGCTTTCAGACTGTCGGCCTCGACTTGAAAACCAGGTTTCTTTTCTACAAAGATACGAGCATCACGCATATTCTTGAATTTCTAAAAAACGGCGCAAAGATACACTTTTTAACCCAAAATTTTGCACTATTGCGCCCGAAAAGTTCAAGCTAAGCCAACAGCCAACAGCCAAAAAAAGCCCCACCGTTTCCGGCAGGGCTTTTGTATGAATGACTTCGCAGGGTTTACTCTTTCTCTTCAAAGGAAATTTCGCCGGAAGGTCTTTTGTTCTGCTCTTTCTCTTTGCTCTTCTGGAGCTGCTTCTTCAGAGCGTCAATAGCCTGGTCGGTGGCTTCTTCGAAGGATTTGGCCGTCTTGCTGGCGCGGGCATCGTAACCCCGGATATTCATGCGGATGTCCGCAGTCTTGTTCTCCGGCGCTTCGGTATTCTCCAATTTCAGCGCAACCTCGGCACCCATGATGCCGTCGTGCAGCTTGTTTAGTTTCTCCACCTTTTCGGTGATGAAATTCTCCAGTTTCTGATCCGCTTTGAAGTGTACGGAATTGATGTTGATTTTCATAAAAACCTCCTTTTTATGCTCTTGGATGAGCTTGTTTATAAATGGATTTGAGTTGTTCTATGGAATTATGCGTATAAACCTGGGTGGCCGCCAGACTGCTGTGCCCCAAAATCGTTTTGATCGCATTTAGGTCCGCACCGTTGTTCAGCAAATGCGTCGCAAAGGTGTGCCTGATGACGTGCGGGCTCCGTTTATCAATCGTGGTTACCATGTCCAGATATTTACGAACAATTCTATAGACTGCCTTCGGATAAAGTTGGTCTCCGTTAGCGGTGACAAAGATATAATTATTTTTCGTTCCCTCGTTAAATTTTTTTTGCAAGTTTTCCATATAGGATGTCAATAACTCTGACATACGATTACCAAACGGAACAATGCGCTCCTTATTGCGTTTGCCCAAAATTTTGATTGTATTGTCTTGCAAATGAATATCTTGCGTTTTGATGTTGAGCAGCTCCGACAGTCGCATTCCCGTGGCATAGAAAAGTTCAAGGATGGTGCGGTCGCGCAAACCCTCAAACGTATTTTCGAACGGCACGTCCTCAAAAAGATGTGCCATGTCTTTCTGATCCACATACTGTGGCAACTTTTTCGGCACCTTAGGAGCACGCAAGACCAACGTAGGGTTATGGGATATTTCTTTGATTTTCAACTTATAACGATAGAAAGCACGCACCGCGCTGAGCTTCCGATTCACCGATTTTGCCTGCAATTCCTCATCCTCCAACATCGAAATCACCCACGCCCGAATATCCTCTGTTTGAACATCCTCCAGTTGATAAATCTCCAATTTTTCCTGTAAAAAGCTGAAAAACTGAGACAAATCGCGCTCATAAGCGGTCACCGTGTGCGGCGACACCCGCTTCTCGTACCTGAGGTAATCGATGAAATCCGTATAATTCATATCGTCAAATATTGTAGGGACGTATCGCATACGTCCATTATGGCGACGTATCGCATACGTCCATGGTGGGCAAAAAAAAACAGGGATGCGTCCCTGTTTCCTGTGATTGGCATAGCCGTCTGTTATTCGTTTTCAGCATTGCGAAGCTGCTGAACGTAGATGGCTTTGCGCAATTGCTCCCGTCTGATGACGCTCTTCTTGGTGAATTCTTGTCTGGCACGAATTTCTTTCTTCACACCAATCTTGTCGAATTTCTTTTTCAGTTTCTTGAGCGCTTTGTCGATGGACTCGCCTTCTTTAATGGGAACAATAATCATAAAAAATACCTCTTTCTTTAAATTGTTAATAAATAATTTTGACGCGGCAAAAATACAAAATTTTCCATAATGGCGGTTATTTCAGAAAGATTTTTTATCTTTGCCCCCCGATTTAAATATCATCAAAAATTCAAATGTATATGAAAGACAACATCACAATGAGCTTGAATCCGCTCGTGAATTATTTCAAGAAAAGCCCGAAGGAATTTACCAAAGCGGATATGATAAAGTATGTGGAGGAGAACAACATCCCGATGGTCAACTTCCACTATGTGGCAGGCGACGGTCGCATCAAAACCCTCGGTTTTGTGCTGCACAGCCGCGATTATCTCGAACAGATCCTCTCCAACGGCGAGCGTGTCGATGGTTCGAATATTTTCCCGGCTTTCATCCACGCCGGCTCCAGCGACCTGTACGTGATCCCGCGCTTCTCCACGGCTTTCCTGAATCCGTTCACGGAAATCCCCACCCTGTCATTCCTCTGCTCATATTATAATAATGAAGGAAAACCGCTGGAAAACTCTCCTGAGTACATCCTGCGCAAAGCTGCCAAATCGTTCACCGAAGTGACGGGCAACTACTTCCAAGCGATGGGCGAACTCGAATATTACGTTATCGGTGAGGAAGACGACCTCTTCACGATCCCCGATCAGAGAGGTTACCACGAGTCCTCTCCGTTCACCAAATTCGAGCATTTTCGCGCAGAGTGTATGCTCAACATCGCCAAAATGGGCGGCCTCATCAAATACGGCCACTCTGAAGTGGGCAACTTCACCATGGACGGCAAGATTTACGAGCAGAACGAAATCGAATTCCTCGTCACCGATGTACAAGACGCTGCAGATCAGCTGATTCTCGCTAAGTGGATCATCCGTAACTTGGCTTACGAATATGGCTTCGACGTGACCTTCTCCCCGAAAATCACCGCCGGAAAGGCCGGTAGCGGTCTCCACATCCACACCTGCATCGTCGATGGCAAGGGTAAGAACCAGATGGTCACCAAGGGCAAGCTGAACAGCATCGCCAAGACCGCCATCGCGGGCTACATGACCTGCGCCGGTTCCCTGACCGCCTTCGGCAACACCAATCCGACCTCCTACTTCCGCTTGGTTCCTCATCAGGAAGCACCCACATCCGTATGCTGGGGCGACCGCAACCGTTCCGTGCTTGTGCGCGTGCCGCTGGGTTGGACCCACAAGAACGACATCGTGGCTGAGCTCAACCCGCTGGAGAAGGCCGTCAACAAAGATCGTTCCCAAAAACAAACCGTCGAGTTCCGCTGCCCGGACGGCTCCGCTGACATCTACTTGCTGTTAGCCGGCCTCGTGTGTGCCGCCCGCCACGGCTTTGAAATGGAGAATGCCCTCGAGTTCGCTGAATCCACCTACGTCGATGTCGATATCCACCGCGCCGAGAACAAGGCATTGGTCGAGAAACTCGCCCAACTGCCCGCCTCCTGCTGGGAATCCGCCGACGAACTCAGCAACCACCGCGAAATCTTCGAAGCTCACGGCGTCTTCGACCGCTCCATGATCGACGACATCATCAAACAGCTCAAATCCTTCAAGGACAAGAGCATCCGTAAAGAAATCGCCAAAGATCCTGAACTGATGGCGAAGATGGTGAAAGAATATTTCTACTGCGGATAATCATTCCGACTTTTCAATACCAAAAAGAGAGCGGCTGTTGCAGCCGCTCTCTTTTTAGTTTCAAGTATTGACAACAATAAAACTCTAAACTCCGAATCTCATTGCAGATACGCTTATGTCCGCTGCAGTCTTTATCTCTTCCATACTTCAATCGTCAAAAGCTATGGAATTTCCGTTTAAGAAAAAGAATTTCGGTGCGTTATTTTGGGGAATAAAAAAAGAGACGCATTTCATTGCATCTCTTTTTTTGCGGACCGGACGAGACTCGAACTCGCGACCCCATGCGTGACAGGCATGTATTCTAACCAAACTGAACTACCGATCCGTTCCTTGTTTGATGGCGCAAAAATACACTTTTTTTCAATTAATCAACATCTAAACGAAAAAAAAATGTATTATTTGTAATTAGTTGATAATAAACGGATTGTGTTTGACTATAGACCATGTTAACGAACTTTACTACCCCTATCCTCTGTCTTTTCACCTCCATTTTCCGCAGAAAATCCCAAAATCCCCACACTTTTCACTTTCCTCTTAACTCTTAACTCAACCCTCTACCTTCTTCCCTCGACCCTTGACCCTTGACCCTCTTCCCTACTCCCTCTTCCTTCATCATTCTTAATTCTTAATTCTTAATTCATCATTATCCTTCACGCACCTCACCGAATGCCCATAACACTTATACTCCAAATAGTTATAGCCCTCGTTTTTATAGTCATACACCGTACAGCACCAAGCTTGGTCGTGGCTGAAATTGTCAGCACTCCAGAAAGAGGTCTGTAAACCAGCATATTGGTATCCTTTTTCTGTATATGAGCCGGCAGGCGTGGCATCGAAACCGAGGTTATAGCGGTCGAGCGTGAGATGCGGCGTCCACTGCTGCGTGGGAGCCTTCATCATCTCGCCCGCCTTCTTGTGCCCGCCTAACGTGTTGAACAGCACATCCCAATCATCATTGCTGGGGAGATGCCATCCCTCCGGACAAATACCGCGCACTGGCGTTGGTGTCGCCTTAGCGGATTTGTAATGATCCGAAAGATCCAACGCTGCCGCCCAATTGTAAAGCACCCCGTGACGAAGATCGGTCGGAAGCGCGTAATAGGCGGCAAACTCAGGCTGCGAAGCGGAAAAGTAGGGGTTGGAATACCACTTCTTGCCCGTCGGGGAGGTCGTACAGCGCATATTCTCAGCCATCCAACACTGCGAACCGATCTGCACCGTACGATAACGGTTGCCTTGATGGTCGGTGACGGTCGGCGAGGAAAGACAGAACGAAAAGAAACGTGTTTCCTCCGTCTGCGCCATCAAAGAAAACGCGAAAAGAAAACAAACCACCGTCAAAAAGGCTCTTTCACCTATAAAAAACGATTTCAATACATTCATTTCATAAAAACAAAAAGGAATATCCGAAAATATTCCTTGAACTTATTTTGCTATAACCAGCTTCAATAATCTATAACCTATAACCCCTAACCATTAATACTTCGTCAAAGACTCGAACTTGTCGAGGTTCTTGAGGGCGATAGCGGTACCGCGGGCCACGGCGCGCAACGGGTCTTCCACCACGTGGACAGGCAGTTGCGTAATCTTGTTAATACGTTTGTCAAGACCGCGCAAGAGGGAACCACCACCGGCAAGATAGATACCGGTCTTGAAGATATCAGCGGACAACTCCGGCGGAGTCACGTTAAGTGCCTGCATCACAGCATCTTCAATAGAGTTGATGGAATTGTTCAACGCGGTGGCAATCTCCTGATAGTTAATCATGATGCTACGCGGAATGCCGTGTACCAAGTCACGACCATAGACTTCGTAGTCTGCAGGCGGGTTGTCAAGATGCGTGACCGCTGCACCCACGTTGATTTTGATCTGTTCTGCGGTCGGAATACCGATGTCAAGGTTGTGCTCACGACGCATAAACTCCTTAATATCAGTGTTTAATCGGTCACCGGCAACCTGTACCGATTTCTTGGACGCGATGGAACCCAAGGCGATGACGGCCACTTCGCTGGTACCACCGCCGATGTCGATAATCATGTTACCGTTGGCATCCAACACATCAATACCACTGCCAATAGCGGCTGCCATTGGTTCATATATCAATCTAACTTCCTTAGCACCTGCTTGTTCCGCAGATTCACGTACAGCACGTTCCTCCACTTCGGTGATACCCGAAGGAATGCAGATCACCATTTTCATGGCGGGAGTGATCAAGGAATGTTTGGTATTGGTCATCTTGATGAACTCACGCAACATCAGCTCAGTAGGCTGGAAGTCGGCAATAACGCCGTTGCGCAAAGGACGAACCGTATATATTTCACCGGAGGTCTTACCCTCCATCATCAAAGCTTTCTTACCCACAGCCACCACAGATTTCGTGCGGGAGTCGATGGCGATAATGGACGGCTCGTCCACCACCACCTTGTTGTCGTGCAAAATGACGGTGTTGGCAGTACCCAAGTCAATAGCTATCTCTCTAGTAAACAATGAAAATAAACCCATTTTCTCTTCTTTTTATAAACTTGCAAAAATATAAAAATTATTGAGATTATACGAATTGAATTTCAAAAAGTTACATAGTCAAAAAAAATGTATTTTTGCCCGCTTATATCAAAGACAAATCATCTAAAAATGTACTAAAAAATGAAAAAAATTCTGATTAGTGCTTGCGTATTGCTGACCGCCTTTTTGCTCACGACATGCAACCGTGACGTGAATAATCTGACGGGCGATTACAGTTACAAACTTTCTGGAGAGGTGATTATTACCGATGACGACGGCGATGAAACGCATCATTTTATCCATCGAAACGGGCAAATGAACGTTTTGAAGGATAAATCCCGGAAGTCCGGACTGGTGATCACCATGAACGAGATGAACGGCGGATGCTACACCCTTCTAGCTGAAGTTCAAGGAGATACAATTGTACTGCAACCTCATCAGTTCACCACCACATTGCTTTCCACAGAAGGTATCCCCTCTATCGGTCAAGAGGGCTCTCATACGATGGTTTATCAGATTTCAGCAGCGGGCAGCGGCCGTCCAAACGACCAAATGTTGATTCTGCGGGAGCATTGGACGGGCAATCAAAGCAGTGATGCTTCGGTTAGATTACATGCTCCTGAAATAACGATTTTGGCAGAGAAAAACTAATGGTAATGAACAGATTATCAATTATATATATCATCATCGGGATATGCCTCCTGTTTTGCGGATGCAAGCGTAAGGAGAAGCAGCCTGAGCGTACGCCGCTATTGGTAGAGGTGATGGTGACCGACACAGTTTCTGGCAGTATGACTCGCACCTACGTGGGCGAAGTGGAGGAGAAACTCTCTGTGTCACTGAGTTTTCCTGTCGGCGGTAGGGTCGAGCGTGTCTATGTGCACGAAGGCGACCACGTAAGTGCGGGACAAACGCTCGCCGTAGCCAACAGCACCAACGCACAGAACGCCTACAACTCCGCAAAAGCTTCGCTACAGCAAGCTGAAGATGCCTACAATCGACTGAAGAAGGTGTATGAGCAAGGTAGCCTAGCCGAGGTGAAGTGGGTGGAAATGCAAGCCACCTTGGAAAAAGCTCGCTCTATGGAGCAAATTGCTCGCAAACAACTGGAAGACTGCACGTTAACAGCCCCTATTTCAGGCGTGGTGAGTAATTGTAACGCTAAAGTCGGTGGCAACATGCTGCCTGGCGAACCTGCATTCACCCTTTTGGATATGGGCAGCGTTTCCGTAACTTTCTCAGTACCAGAGAGTGAAATCAACTCTGTAGGGATAGGCAACGAAGCTTACGTTTGCGTGCCTGCACTCAATAATCGGATGCTCACAGGGCGGATCACCGAACGTAGCGTATCAGCCTCCCGCGTTGCACACAGCTACCAAGTGAAGATCGCCTTCCCCAATCCTGACAAATCGCTGCTACCCGGCATGGTCTGCAAAGTAATGCTAAACCAACCTGATAACCAAGGATTTGTAATTCCCGCCAAGTGCGTACAAACCCGTCCCGAAGGCCTTTCGGTGTGGGTGGTAGAAAACGGTCGTGCACAACGCCGCCTCATTACCTCCACAGAATTCGTGGCCAACGGCGTCCTCGTCTCCTCCGGCCTCCACCCCGGCGACACCATCATCACCTCCGGCCTCCAAAAACTATATATAAATGCAGCATGTAGAATGAAGAATGAAGAATAATTACGAATTATGAATGAAACCAATCAGTACGTTCCGTTTAACTGCTAACTACTAACTGCTAATTGCTAACTTATGAGTAACCGTCACCACATCCTCTCCGCCATGCGCAGCCACAATATCATCTTCTTTATTGTGGCCTGCTTGGTAGCGTTTGGCATCTTCGCATTGCCGCGACTGAACAAGGATGAGTTCCCGCAATTCGTTATTCGTCAGGGAATTGTGGCGGCAGTCTATCCCGGTGCCTCTTCGCAAGAGGTGGAAGAGCAGGTAACTAAGCCGCTGGAACGTTTCCTCTTCACCTACGCGGAAATCGACAAGGAGAAAACCTACTCGGTGACCGAAAACGGCATTGTGTACATCTATGCGGAACTGCGCGTGTCGGTGAGAAATAAGGACGAGGCGTGGTCGAAAATCCGCCACGGACTGCAACTCTTCAAGAAGACCTCGCTGCCAGCGGGCGTGCTGGAGGTCGTGGTCGTGGACGACTTCGGGAACACCTCATCCATGCTGCTGACGGTGGAATCGCCCGAGCGCACGCCACGCGAATTGGAAGATTACGCCGAACAGCTTTGCGACCGCCTGCGCAACATTCCCGAGATGGGCAACATCAAGATTCTCGGACAACAAAACGAAGAGATTGCGGTAACCATTGATCAGGAAAAGCTGGCCGCTTATGGCATCAGTCAACGAGCGCTGCTGTTGGAACTTGCCACTCAAGGCATACGAACGATGGGCGGCAGTATGGAAACCGAAAGTGGAGAGGCACAAGTATATGTTTCAATTCCGTATCAGTCTGAGTATGAAGTAGGTGAACAGATTATCTATGCGGATCCCACTGGCAATGTGGTGCGCCTGCGCGACATCGCCACCATCCAACGGCGTTATGCGAAACCCAAAAACTACATCAAATTCAACGGAGCCTCTACTGTGCTGATTTCCATGGAGATGGCTCCTGGAAACAATATCGTGGCGTTCGGCAAAAAGGTGGAAAAGGAAATCAACCAATGCAAGCAAAACCTGCCTCCCGACGTGGATATGCACCGTATCACCAACCAACCTTATGTGGTCAACAAGTCGGTGATGTCCTTCCTCCGCGACCTGGTCTTCTCCATCCTCGTGGTCATCGCCGTGATGCTGTTGCTCTTCCCGTTGCGAACAGCCTTGGTGTCAGGCTCCAGCGTGCCCGTATGCACCGCCATCACCATGGGACTGATGTACATCTTCGGCATCGAGCTGAACACCGTCACGTTGGCCGCCCTCATCGTGGTGCTCGGCATGATCGTGGATGACTCCGTGATTGTCATTGACGGCTATACCGACCTGCTCTATCGCGGCTATTCGCGTTGGTACTCAGCGTTTTACAGTACAAAAGCACTGTTCGTTCCCATGTCGCTGGCCACCCTCGCCATCTCCGGCATGTTCTTCCCCATGACCCGCATCATCACAGGTCCGTTGGGCGACTTCGTGCAACTTTTCCCCTGGACGGTCTTATTCGCGCTGGTCTGTTCCATCTTCTATGCAGTGTGGATCATTCCTTATCTCTCAACGGTTTTCATCAAACGAGTGAAAGAAGGGGATGAACCCAACCGATTTGAGGCGGCTCAGAACCGATTCTTCAAAAAGTTGCAGAATCAATACGATAAAGTGTTGACCCATTGTTTCCGTCATCCAGTGATTGTGCTCGGCTTGGGCGTAGGAGCGGTGACCTTGGGCGGATTCCTCTTCACCCGTCTGCAAATCCAGATGCTGCCCAAAGCCGACCGCAACTGTTTCGCCGTGGAGATGCATCTGGCTGATGGAAGCACACTTGCGCAGACCGAGGCCATTGCCGACAGCATGGAAATAGTGCTCCGTAGCGACCCGCGCGTGGAGTCCGTCACCTCCTTCATCGGTTGCTCCTCGCCGCGTTTCCATGCCACCTACGCCCCGCAAATGGCACACAAAAACTATGCGCAGTTTATCGTCAACACCTCTTCCGAAAAAAATACATTGAAGATCATTCACGAGTATGGACCAAAATATGAAAACCACTTCCCAAATGCCTATATACGTTTCAAACAGATTGATTATCAAGCAGTAAACAATCCTGTGGAAGTACGCTTTTCGGGCAACGATTTCGAGACTCTGAAAAATACTGCCGACTCACTGAAGAACTACCTGAACACCTTCCCTGAGCTGACATGGGTACACTCCGACATGGACGAAACCTCACAGAACATCCGCATTTCGCTGAAAAGCGATGAAGCCACGCGACTCGGAATCACCCAAACCGCCCTGTCGCTCTACCTTTCCAGTGCGTTGAGCGGGCAAAATTTGACCAATGTGTGGGAGGGCGACTATAAGGTTCCCGTGATGCTCTACACCCGGGAGCATGGGGATACGAGCACCTACCAATCTATTGAAGATCTGCTCGTTCCAACCTCAATACCCGGTACTTGGGTGCCTGTTCGACAAATTGCGGATGTGGAACCCGAATGGCATGATGCGGTTATCAATCGTCGAAACAGCATCCGAACCGTCACGGTGGGCGCGGACCTCAACTTCGGCTACAGTCAGCCCAGCGTGATGAAAAAAATCGACCAATACCTCAAAGACCATCCTCAACCCGACGGTGTGGAAATCTCCTACGGCGGCCTCACCGGGGTGAATGGCATGGTAATCCCACAGATTGTACTCAGCTTCATTGCTGCAGTACTTGTACTCTTCGTCTTCCTGCTTTACCATTTCGGTCGTTTGGATATTGTATTCCTCACATTATCAGCTAGTTTAATCTGTGTGTTCGGAGCATGTCTGGGTTTGTGGATATTCGGGCTCGACTTCAGCATCACGGCCGTGTTGGGTGTGGTGAGTTTAATTGGCATTATTGTAAGAAATGCCATCATTATGTTCGAATATGCCGAGAATTTGCGTAAAGTGCACCATCACAGTGCCAAAGAGGCCGGTTTTGAGGCTGGAAAACGCCGTATGCGCCCCATTTTCCTCACCTCGGCCACTACCGCACTGGGCGTGATGCCGATGATTATTGCGCACACCGCCCTCTGGATGCCCATGGGCGTGGTCATTTGCTTCGGCACGATATTCTCGTTGCCGTTGGTGGTGACGGTGCTGCCCGTGGCGTATTGGCAAATATTCAAATGATGATGAGATGATGATATGATGCGATGATATGATGATACGATGAATAGAATAATTGCGATATTGTTGATGTTGTTGGGATGCGCGGCGGTCTCGGCGCAGTCCCTCCCTATGGACAGCTGTCTGCTCTCGTTGGACAGTTGCAAGGCGTTGGCGTTGCGTAACAATTTGGAGATCAAGAATGCCGCGTTGGATGTGCAGGCGGCACAGGAGGTTAAAAAGCAGGCGTTTACCAAATATTTCCCCAACGTGAGCGTGATGGCGGGCGGCTATTATGCAGCAAAACCACTCATCGAATATGGTATCGACGACATCGGCAACGCCCAAGCGCGACAATGGCTGCACAACCTCTACTACGAGTACGGTGCCGCGATAGGGCTGCCCGACCGGATTTCGATGTGCGAGAACGGCGTGATGACGGGCGCAATGCTCGTGCAACCTGTCTATATGGGCGGACAGATTGTGAACGGCAACAAATTGGCGAAAGTGGGCGTGGAAGCCGCAGAACTTCAAGGACAGCTTACCGAAGACCGTATCCTTCAACAAGTGGAGGAATACTACTGGCTGATTATCTCGTTGCAGGAGAAAAAGAAAACGCTTCAACAGGCTTTGACTTTCCTGGATACGCTTCGCCGTGATGTAACTACGGCTGCTGAAGCTGGATTAGTCTCTCATAATGATGTCCTGAAAGTGAAACTCAAGTGGACAGAAATCTATAACAATCGCGAAAAACTCCAAAACGGCATTCGATTAGCCACCCTTGCCCTCGGTCAGACGATTGGGCAAGACACGGGAATCCTCATACTGACCGACACTATCGGGGAGATTTCAGAATGGGGGGCGAGTTGGACGGATCCAGGTGCCGCCGTTATGGGTCGCAAGGAGGCACAATTGCTTGACATACAGGTTGATGCCGAGGAGTTGAAGAAAAAGATGGCATTAGGAGAGACGTTGCCGCATTTGACGATTGGCGGAACAGCTTCTTACGGTAATTTGGTGTTTGATCGCTTCAACGCCAATGCACTGGCATTCACCACGTTGCAAGTTCCGCTAACTGGCTGGTGGGAAACCTCTCACAAGCTGAAACAGCACGACATTTTGGTTCAGAAGGCGAAGAACGAACGAGCGGATCTCATGCGAAAGATGTACTTGGAGACCTTGCAAGCATTCGACAACGTCGATGAAGCCCACAACCAATACAAGCTGATGGAACTGGCCCTGCAAGACGCCGAGGCGAATCTTCGGGATGTCAAAGCCGACTACAACGCCGGCCTCGTTCCCGTCTCCGACCTCCTCGAAGCCCAAACCCTCCTCCTCCAATCCCAAAACCAACTCACCGACGCCCTCATCGACCTCAAAATCAAAGCCGAACACTACAAAACCCTAACTAATAGCCAACAACCAACCACCACCAACAACTAACAATCAACAGCCAAAAGCCAAAAGCCAACAGCTAACAGCTAACAGCTAACAGCTAACAGCCAACAGCCACCAACTGCTAACTACTAACTACTAACTGCTAACTGCCAAAAACGTGATAATCATCCAAATAATGAAAATACTCATCCTCATCTTTTTCCTTTTCCATAGCCTCTTCATGGAAAACAGCAGCTTATGGCAATGGCCATGGCTCGCGAACAGACACCAAACCGAAGTCATTAAAGAAGAAAAAACGCCTGACACGCTCACCTTGATGTTCATCGGGGATGTGATGTCGCACATGCCGCAGGTGACCGCCGCGCAACAAGAAGACGGCACCTACGACTATGCACCGTGCTACCGTTTCCTCGCGCCCTACATCGCTTCCGCGGACATCTGCATCGCCAACATGGAGGTTCCCTTGGCCGGCGCGCCATACTCGGGCTACCCGCAATTTTCCTGTCCTGACAACATGATGTCGCAGCTCTACGAGGCTGGCGTGGATGTCTTCCTGACTTCCAACAACCACACTTGTGACAAAGGCGCGAAAGGAATTCGCCGCACCATCCAAGTGATGGACAGTTTGGGCATCCCGCACGTGGGTACGTACCTCGACAGCGTGGATTTCCAGCAGCGCAACCCGCTGATTGTGGAGAAAAACGGATTCCGCATCGCCATCCTGAATTACACGTACGGCACCAACGGCATCCCTGCTCCGAATCCGTTCATTGTCAACCTGTTGGACTCCGCTTGCATCGCCCGTGACGTGGCCCGCGCACGCGAATTGAAAGCCGATTACATCATAGTGATGCCGCACTGGGGTATCGAATATGAACGACATCAAAACAAGAAACAAATGGGTTACGCAAACTACATGTACGACTGTGGTGCCGACATGGTGATCGGCGGACATCCGCATGTAGTACAGCCCATTACACTGGAAAATAAAAACCAACTAGGTGTACCTCAGCGAATTACAGCCTACTCTTTGGGCAATTTTGTCTCCAACCAGCGCAAACGCTACACCGACGGCGGCATCATCGTGCAATGTCAACTCGTGCGCGA
Source organism: uncultured Bacteroidales bacterium (assembly GCA_900317715.1). Classification (GTDB taxonomy): domain Bacteria; phylum Bacteroidota; class Bacteroidia; order Bacteroidales; family WCHB1-69; genus F23-D06. Next base: position 17,744 of record ONHS01000023.1, read on the forward strand.
CACCACCGGCATAATCCAGATCGCCCACTACGAATACCTACCCTATTGGGTTTATAGAGGCGTCTGCCAAGGAAAGTTTCAATATCACATCCTACCCGCCAAGCATGCCGTGGAAAACAACAAATTCTACAATATTCACGGGACTGATTCGGTAGATTTGAATCTCTTCTATCAAGACACCAAAGATTTGATAGACAACGTTCCTGAATCTCAATTTCAATTCTAGATATAAAAAAAGCACCGCAATGGCGGTGCTTTTTTTAGCTAAAAGCCAACAGCCAATAGCTATTTAATATTCGGTTCTTCCAAACCAAGGTGTTGTTTCTTATCAACAGCCTTCAGGATGATACCCAAGATAAGGGCGGCGACACCGAGGCATGCCAACATCACCAACGGCCAAGTGTAGTCGTAAGAGACAGCGGCTGTTTCAGCGTCAATCAAGCCTTGGTTCATCTGATCGATAATATCCGTATTGGTTTTGTCGAGCACTTTACCGATGAGCAGCGGGAAGAGCCACAAACCGATGTTCTGAATCCAGAAGATAAGCGCGTAAGCGGAACCGATAATCTTTTCATCGACCAATTTCGGAACGCTCGGCCACAAAGCAGCGGGTACCAATGAGAAGGAAGCACCCAACACCAAGATGGTGAGGTAAGCCACGATAACACCGCCAGCGGCACTGCCCTTGAATTGCGGCAGAATGAAAGCGAAGGTCAAGTGACAGATAATCAGCAACAAAGAGCCAATCATCAACATGGAAGCAGCTTTACCCTTGTGGTCAACGTAGTTACCCAAAATCGGGGTGATAGCCACGGCCAACAACGGGAAGACGGCGAAGATGGTCTCGGCCGTGCCGCGCATGAAGCCCATCCAGCAATAGACCACCAAAGCCACCACTGCAGCAACCATCAAACCGACTTTCGCGGTTTTGTTCTTGGAGAAGTTGCTGGTGAACGAGCAGACGGCCACTGCCAACATGATGAGGTATTGGATAATCGTCACGGAGCTGCCACCCCAGAAGGTGTTAGGATCTGCCTCTGTGAGCGTAAGATTACATTGCAACATGTTCACAGCATATTTCTGGAACGGGAAGATGGCGCTGTAGTAAAGCACACAAAGAAGAGCCACCAACCAGAAACCGCCGGAAGAAAGAATCTTGCCAATATCGGACACTTTGAATGGATCGTCTTTCTCTTCAGCCTCGCCGGTTTGAGCGTCTAACTTCTTGTCCATGAAGAAATAAACGATGAACATCATCAAAGCGATACAAAGCAGCACCACACCGAAAGCCACAGAGCGGGAAACATCGATGTTACCACCTAATTTTGCAAAGAAGGGTGAGAAGATCATGCAGGTAGCGACACCCAGACGGGCAAGAGCCATCTCAGAACCCATAGCCAAAGCTGTCTCGCGACCCTTGAACCATTTCACGATACCGCGGGAAACAGTGATACCGGCCATTTCCACACCGCAACCGAAAATCATGAAACCGACGGCGGCCACTTTAGCGGAAGCAGGCATTCCTTCATAGAAAGGAGCAACGCCAAGTTCTTGGAAACCAGGGATGTAGTTAAGGTGATTGTTGAACCAAGCCTCCACGCCACTGCCCATAAAGGCCTCAGTGACAGCATAATACTTGATCAAACCACCGATCAGCATCACCACACCGGAAAGCACTGCGGTGAAACGAACACCCATCTTGTCGAGGATGATACCCGCAAAGATGAGGAAGAACACGAACACGTTCAGGAACGTCTCCGCACCCTGCATCGTACCGAAAGCGGTTGAATCCCAACCTCTTGTCGATTGCATGAGGTCCTTGATAGGCGAAAGGATGTCCATGAAAATGTAGGAACAGAACATGGCCAACGCCAGCAGCAACAACGCCGTCCATCTCATGGCCGCGCTGTCTCTCAATGTTTGAATTTTTTCTTCCATAAATGTTTATTTTAGTTTGAAATTCTATTATTTCCGTTTAATGCCGTTGTAGAGACGCAAAATTTTGCGTCTCTACGGGTTCATTCGTTCTTTTCGTTGCGGTTTTTACTCGATTTCACCAAATCTATCAAAATATATCCCGTTGCCAAACCCCAAAGCGACATCAAAACAGGATTGTTTCTCAAAATATTATCAGAAAATTGTCCGGCTTTGTACCAATAGAGCAGCGAAAGCAACAAACCCACTGCCATCGCGACAAGGTGCATCCACGAAAAATTCTTCTGCCAAAAGTCCTTATTCTTGCTCATCGACAATCTTATCGTATTGGTAATTAAAATAGTTACTGCGAATTTTCTCGCGAATCTGCTCGTCACTCCAACGCACTAAATCATAGTAGCTGAAACGACAGTACATCATGAAATTCAACAACTCTTCTCCCTCCAAGCCAGTAAGTTCCGAGACCAACTCGCGGTTGTATTTCTGTTGAATGCGCTCCACCTCATCTCCGTAGGAAAGCATCTCGTTGTACAAACGGTTGATTTTGGCGTGCTTGTTGTACTTGTCATATAGGAATGAAATCGGAGACAACGTAACTTTTCCGCCAAGCGACAAAATATTTCCGCTACTCTGATAGGCAGCGTTGGCCTTCTGCATCTCCGACAAATGCACATCTTCCGCACGTTTGTAATAATCAGGCAGTTTCAACGTCACAATGTCCTTCTTGAAGCCTTCATACGAAGGATTGATGCCGATAATCGTCACTTCTTTCAGCATCGTGGCTTTATAATAAAGGAAGAAGTCCTCAAAACCGTAAAACAGCTTCTGGTCAATGACCGTTACTAGCTGCCGATAGGTGGATTTTGAAATGATGAGCGTGTCATTCAGAGATAAATCGATCTCAAAACGACCGTTTTTGTCCGTGAAAGCAAACTTTTTCGTGCTCACATTATAGATGCTGGCACCCGACAACGGCTGATAGGTAATGCCGTCAAACACCCGCGCTGCATACTTCTTTTGCTGCGCTTGCACCGCCATCAAGCATCCTAATATTCCTAATATGAACAAAAATTTTTTCACGGTTGCAAAAGTACAAAATAATTATAAATGATGAATGAAAATGATGAATAGTAAAAAAAGAAGGGTGCCCCTTAAACTTTATGCCCAATAAACAGTCGCTAAATCAATAGTATCTACAAAAATATATGAAAAAGTTTATCTTGATTTTTGGTTTTATATCACTGTTTTTCAACTGTTTAACAGCTCAAGACACTCTACGGTTAACTTTAGAGGAATGTTTGCAATATGCTGAAGCCCATAACTTTTCCATTCAATCCGCCAATATCAACATCTCCACTTCGGAGTTGAACTTGAAACAGGCCAAACTGAACATCGCGCCGTCGGTATCCGCTTCGGCTTCGCAGAACGTCAACTTCGGCAACTACGAGAAATCGGTGGGTTGGGGCGGCAACTACGGCATCAATGCCGGCATGACCCTCTTCAACGGTCTAAGCAACGCCAACAAAATCAAACAGAGCAAATTGGGTGTCGAACAGTCGGAGTTGCAACTAGAAAGCAACAAAAACAACATCCGCGTTTCTGTGATCCAAGCTTTCCTCTCCGTTATGATGAACGAAGAGTTGCTCAACTATCAGCAAAAAGTGCTGAACTCCAGCAATGAACAGATGGAACAAGGCAGACAACAACTCGAGGTGGGACAAATCTTGGAAAGCGACTATAAGATGTTGCAGGCGCAATACACCTCGGATCTTTATAACATTGAAAACACCAAAAACAATATTCAGTCTAATTATCTGACACTTAAGAATTTACTCTCTATGGATCCTTCCACGAAGTTATCCATCGTCTTCCCGGACAGTGCAACGTTGTTCAAAAGCTTGGATTTGCCTTCCTTACAAGAACTTATCGATCGTTCCACCAACTACCTCCCAGAACTGAAAATGAGCGAAAACGACATCACCAGTGCAGAATATGACGTGAAAATCCAGAAAGCCAACTTCTACCCGACCCTTTCTGCAAGCGCAGGCATCAGCACTGGCTACAACGGTTCCAACCTCACTTCGCCCAACACCGGATGGGGCACGCAACTGTGGCACGGATTGGGGGAAAACATCGGACTGAACCTCAGCATTCCGATTTACCAGCGTGGAAGCGTCCGTAACAATGTAAAATTGGCGGAATACCGCGTGGAACAGCTCGAATTAGAGCATAAAGAGACGGAATATCAAGTGAATCAAGATCTTCAGAAAAGTTACTTAGACGTGGCAAGCGCCCAAAACGACTTTGTTGCGGCAGAAGCCAAAACCGATGCTTATCTCGCCAACTACAAAACCTACAGTATGCGATTCAAGTATGGCTCAGTCACCGCCGTCGATCTCATCCAACAGCAAACCAACTTCCTCAACCAACTCAACAATTATATGCAGGCAAAATACTCCTACGTGCTGAGACGCAAGATCTTAGACGTTTATATGGGCATCCCCGTAAAACTATAAGCTAAAAGCCAACAGCCAACAGCTAACAGCCAACAGCCAAAAGCCAACAGCTAACAGCCAACATCCTACATATACATACTTACGATCATCTCATACAATTCCTGACGACCACTGATTTGCTGTGGTTCAGGAAGTTGCAGTGCGATATTGCGCATATCTTCCAACGTGAGTTTACCCTCTTCAAAAGCTTTACCTTGACCCGCATCGAAAGAAGCATAGCGTTCAGCACGCATCTTGAGATAGTCGGAGTTTTCGAGGATGGCAGCAGCCGCAAGCAATCCGCGCGCGAAAGCGTCCATACCACTGATGTGCGCGTAGAATAGATCCTCTAAATCCGTGGAATTGCGGCGAGTTTTGGCATCGAAGTTGGTACCGCCCGTACTGAAACCACCGCCTTGCAGAATCACCAACCAAGCCATCGTCAGCTCGAAAGGATCAATCGGGAATTGGTCGGTGTCCCAACCGTTCTGGTAGTCGCCACGGTTGATATCGATACTGCACAGCATGCCCGCATCAGCAGCGCACTGCAATTCGTGTTCGAAAGTATGTCCAGCCAAAGTGGCGTGATTCACCTCAATATTCAAGGCGAAATCTTTGTCCAAACCATAGTGACGCAAGAATCCAATGACCGTCTCGGCATCCACATCATATTGATGCTTAGTGGGTTCCATTGGTTTCGGCTCCACGAGGAATGTGCCTTTGAAACCTTGTTTACGGCCGTAATCGCGAGCCATCGTCAACAACATGGCGAGGTGCTCTTTCTCGCGCTTCATGTCGGTGTTCAGCAGGGACATATAGCCTTCGCGACCTCCCCAAAAGACATAGTTCTGACCGCCCAACGCGATACATGCGTCAATAGCGTTCTTGATCTGTGTGGCCGCAAAAGTGGTAACATGGAAATCCGGATTCGTGGCAGCACCGTTCATGTAGCGCTTATGTCCGAATACGTTAGCCGTTGACCACAGAAGTTGCTTACCTGTAGCCTGTTGCAAACCTTTGGCGTGTTCCACCATCGTGGCCAAACGTTTCTCGAATTCCGCCAAAGAATCGCCAGGTTCCACCACATCCACATCATGGAAACAGTAATAGGGAATCGAACATTTGGTCATAAACTCAAATGCGGCATCCATCTTGAGCTTCGCGCGGGAGATCGGGTCGGAAGCGTTGTTCCATGGAAAAGTCTTCGTAGGTCCACCGAACTGATCCACACCGTCAGCGCAAAGTGTGTGCCAATAAGCCATAGCGAACTTCAGATGCTCCTTCATGGTTTTGCCCATCACCACACGGTTTTCATCATAATAACGGAAAGCCAACGGATTCTTGGAATCCTTGCCCTCAAATTGAATCTTGCCCACATTCGGGAAAAAAGCGGTTGCACCTTGGTAATAATCCATATTCATACTTTTTACGTTTATTCGGAAAAGAAAGAGCAAAAGTACAAAAAAATTTAATAGGCAATAGGGAACAGGCAATAGTAGGGTTGCTGCATTGCCAACTGCTAACTACTAACTACTAACTGCTAACTGATTATATATTTCTTCCAGCACCTTCTCCTCATTCTCCCAAGTAAGTTCCTGTGCTGCAATTTTGCAGTTTTCGCGGCATTCGGCCAAACGAGCAGGTTCTGTCAACTGCTTGACGGCCTGTGCGATGGCTTCTGGCGTTACTTTTTCCGCCACCACCCCGACATTGTATTGTCGCACGATGCGGGCGCGTTCTACCAAATCCGACACCACCATCGGCGTGCCCGCCTTGATATACTCGAAAATCTTGTTCGGCAAACTAAAACGCAAATTGGCACTGATGTCCGTATCAATGGCCATGCCAATGTCTGCTAATGAGGTGTAATTGAACAACTTATCCGGCGTTTGACGAGGCACAAAGGTGATGCGGTCTTGTAGATGCATCTCCTTCGTCATCTGTTTCAGCTGAGGCACAACCGTCCCTTCTCCAACTATAAAAAGATGATAATCAGAAAGATATTGCATCGATTGCACGATTTCCTCGCCTCCGCGACCTTCATTGATGCCCGCACCTTGTAACAACAGGACGGGCTTGTCGGTCGGCATTCCCAACGATTCGCGCGTGGCGGTCACCGAAAAAGAGTTTCCCGCCGGTGGAATATTCCGCACCAAATAAGGTCGGATGCCATACTCCTTTTCGTACTGATCCACAATGGATTGGCTGACGGTAATCACCCTTTTCAATTTCGGGAAACAGCGTTTTTCTATACCGTGCCACACTTTGTAGGAAATCGGTTTGCTCACCACACTCAACTCCCCGCAGAAATATTCGTGACTATCGTAAACCAACTCTTTCTTGCGCCATTTGCTGACCAAATAATTGGGCAACAGCGTATCTAAATCATTGGCTACCAATATGTCACATTTATGAAACAGCAGGTAAAGGAAAAGACGGAACTGATATTCCGCATAAAAAAGCGCACTGCGCCTGAAAAGCAGGCGCAGGCGTTTAGTCTTGTAAGGACGAGGTTCCAAAACAGGGGAATCACCATAACAACGACCCACAAGCGTCACATCAAAGCCCTTTTTGTGCAGAAAAAGGGACATTTTGTGCATCCGTTGGTCGGTGTAGAGATCTTCTGTGACCGACAGAATGACTCGTTTCATTACTCCGCCGCTTCGAATCTGCCGTGACAATTCTTGTATTTCTTGCCGCTACCGCACGGACACGGATCGTTTCTGCCGACTTTCTTTTCCGCGCGATACGGCTCGTTGGCCGGTTTACCAGGGGCCATCTGACGGCCTCTTCCCACCTCTTGACGACCGGTCTGCAACTTCTTGGCATCCGATTCGGGCAACTTGGCCTCTTTCAGCTCGGTCTCTTCCGCAATCGGTAACTTACCGATATTCAGGAAAGTGACGATTTCTTCGCTGATGCGCACCAACAATTGATCGAACAAGTTGAAGGATTCGAGTTTGTAAATCAACAGCGGATCCTTCTGCTCGTAGGAAGCGTTCTGCACGCTCTCCTTGAGGTCGTCCATAGCGCGAAGGTGCTCTTTCCAAGCATTGTCGATGACCGCAAGCGTAATACCCTTCTCGAAGGAAAGACCCACCTCACGACCACTGGTTTCGTAGCATTTCTTCAACGGAGCCACGATGTTGATGGTCTTTTTGCCATCGGTAAACGGAATAGCGATGTTCTGGAAACGATCGCCATGCTCCAAATAGACGCGCTCGATCACCGGATAAGCCTGATCGGCAATTTTCTGCAGTTTTTCTTTATAATGCGCATAGACAATCGGGAAGAGCTTATCCACCAATACGCGCTGACGTTCTTGCAGGAAATATTGTTCCTCAAACGGTGATTCGCAACCGAAAGTACGAATCATCGCCATCTTGAAGCCCTCAAAATCTTTGGCATCCCAAGCATCCGCCACGAGCGTTTCGCACACATCCTGAATCATTTGGGAAATATCGATGGCCAAACGGTCGCCGAAAAGCGCATTACGACGACGACGATAGATGGTGGAACGCTGTTTATTCATCACGTCATCGTACTCCAGCAAACGCTTACGAATACCGAAGTTGTTCTCCTCCACCTTCTTCTGTGCACGCTCAATAGACTTGGAAATCATGCTGTGTTGAATCACATCGCCATCCTGATGCCCCATACTGTCCATCACCTTCGCAATACGGTCGGAGCCGAACAGACGCATAAGGTCGTCTTCCAAAGAGACGAAGAACTGAGAGCTACCCGGGTCACCCTGACGACCGGCACGACCGCGAAGCTGACGGTCCACACGACGAGAATCGTGACGCTCCGTACCGATGATGGCCAAACCGCCCTTCTCCTTCACCTCCGGTGACAACTTAATATCCGTACCACGACCTGCCATGTTGGTAGCAATCGTGACCGTACCAGCCTGACCTGCTTCCGCCACAATATCAGCCTCGCGCTTATGCAACTTCGCATTCAACACATTATGTTGGATGTGTCTGCGGGTCAAGATGTTAGACAACAACTCAGAGATTTCGACAGAGGTGGTACCCACCAAAACGGGACGACCCTCTTCGTGCAACCGCAAAATCTCATCGACCACAGCAGCATATTTCTCACGTTTTGTCTTGTAAACCAAGTCATTAGCATCAACACGGATGACCGGCTTATTGGTCGGGATCACCACCACATCCAGCTTGTAAATATTCCAAAACTCGCCCGCTTCCGTCTCAGCGGTACCGGTCATACCGGCCAGCTTCTTGTACATGCGGAAGTAGTTCTGCAACGTGATGGTAGCGTAGGTCTGCGTGGCGGCCTCCACCTTCACATTTTCCTTAGCCTCAATAGCTTGGTGCAAACCATCGGAGTAACGACGGCCCTCCATGATACGACCCGTCTGTTCATCCACAATCTTCACTTTGTTGTCGATGATGACATATTCCACATCGCGGTCAAACATGGTGTAAGCCTTCAACAGCTGATGAACCGTGTGGATACGGTCGGAGGCGATGGCATAATTGTTATAGATTTCCTCTTTACGAGCCAATTTCTCAGCGGGATCGAGGTTTTCTTTCTCCAAATCCGCAATTTCAGCACCCACATCCGGCATGATGAACATTTTCGCCTCGTCAGCATCCTTACTGATAAGGTCGATACCTTTGTCCATAATATCGACGGTGTTGAGCTTTTCCTCAATCACAAAATAAAGCTCGTCATCAATGATATGCATGTTGCGGTTCTGATCCTGCATATAGAAGGATTCCGTGCGTTGCAGCACCTGCTTCATGCCCGGCTCGCTCAAGAATTTGATAAGTGCCTTGTTTTTCGGCAGACCGCGATGGGCGCGGAGTAACAACTGGGCACTCTCGTCCGTCGGCTTCGGGTCGGGATTCTCCGCCAGCATCTTCTTGGCTTGCGTGAGGATTTGCGCCACGTAAGTACGCTGAGCCTCATACAGTTTTTGCACGATGGGCTTATATTGGTCGAAGGCTTGCTGATCGCCCTTAGGCGTAGGACCGGAAATAATCAACGGAGTACGGGCATCGTCAATCAACACAGAGTCCACCTCATCGACGATGGCGTAATTGTGCGGACGCTGCACCAGCTCGCCGATGTTGCGGGCCATGTTGTCACGCAGGTAGTCGAAACCGAACTCGTTGTTGGTACCGTAGGTGATGTCGGCATTGTACGCGCGACGGCGGTCGTCGGAGTTAGGCTCGTGTTTGTCGATACAATCGACGGTAAGTCCAAGGAATTCATAGAGCAGCCCCATCCATTCGGAGTCACGCTTAGCCAAATAGTCGTTGACGGTGACCACGTGCACGCCCTTGCCTGGCAGTGCGTTAAGATAAACGGGCAGGGTAGCCACGAGCGTTTTACCCTCACCAGTGGCCATCTCGGCGATTTTACCTTGGTGGAGCACAATACCACCGATGAGCTGAACATCGTAATGGCACATATCCCACTGAATCATGTTGCCGCCTGCCATCCAGCGGTTTTGGTAAATAGCCTTGTCGCCTTCAATGGTGATATTCTCGCGCACGGCGGCCAAATCGCGGTCGTGTTGCGTAGCCGTCACGGTGATCGTCTCATTATCCTTGAAACGGCGTGCAGTCTCCTTCATCACGGAGAAAGCCTCCGGCAGAATCTCATTGAGAATCTCCTGGGTGGTGGCATACACTTTATCCTCTAATTTCTCAATTTCTTTATATTTTTCCTGTTTTTCATCCACAGGAATGTCGTAGTTCGTCTCCAAGTCTTCCCGCAGTTCTGCCAATCTGTCCTCTTCCTTTTGCGTGGCAGTGCGTATTTTCTCGCGAAATTCAATCGTTTTGTGTCGTAAGTCGTCAATAGAAAGATCTTTGATGGTTTCATACGCAGCCAAAGTTTTCTTGAGCAGTGGCTGCAGTTCCTTCATATCTCTATCTGCCTTTGTACCAAACAGTTTCGTTAAAAAATTTGCCATATACGTCTATTTAAATTTTTCCCAAATAAAGCGGCAAAGATACAAAAATCTTGCCAAGATTGGGACTAAGGATTTCATCACACGTCATTCATCACACGTCATTTATCACACGTCATTCACCGCGCTTTAACAAAATGTCGGGACGTTAAAAAAACAGGGGCGAAAATTATTCGCCCCTGCATTTACAACATGTTTCGTTGTTAGGGTCAACCGCGGCGACTCCGATACTCCCTCGGGGTCATTCCGGTCTCTCTCTTGAAAAAGCGCGCGAAAGAGGATTGCTCATCAAAACCAAGAAGGTTGCTGATTTGCTGGACGGTGTGGTCTTCACGTGAATCAAGCAGCACTTTGGCGCGGGCGGCGAGGAAGTGGGTGATCCATCCTTTAGGACTGATGCCGGTGTCTCTTTTGATAATCTCAGAGAAATGCTTCGGTGAAAGACAGCAGATGTGGGCGTAAAATGCCATTTCGTGCGATTCTCCATGATGCTGGATAATAGCCTCGTAGAAGCGGTTGAACAGCTGTTCGTTAGGCGAAAGACTATATGAGCTGCCTATCTCACTGCGGGCATGACACTCTCCAATAATATTGAGTATAATGGATATCAAATTGCAAAGCATTTCATCACGGTGAATGCTCTTCGACTGTGTAATGGGCCGCAACAGTTCAATCGCATGGCACAGGCTTTGGTATTGCAGGTCGGGAAGTGGAGTGAATGGATGGCGGCGGTAGCGGGGCGCATAGCGGGTATAGGGATATGAGTGTTGCAAGCGGTCATGAAACTTTTTGGATATGGCAATCCATGTGGTGCAATAATCGGCTGTAGGCCGCTGGGAGAAACCAAGTTGATCGGGAAGCAGAATGGCTACGTCGTGGGCTTTGAACGTTAGCTGTGGCGAGTCATTGAGCCACATTGTCCCTTGATGACAGAGTACGATAAACATATCAGGAGATACGTAAGACTCTTCATTGACGGGGACACCTTTCACACTGTCCGTCACCACCACACCCTTTTCGTCAAGAGTGGTCAACAATTGGATAAGCGGATGCTGTTTGTTCAGGTCTGATTCCATTTTGCTTGTCTCTAATAATCAAGCGCAAAGATAGCAATATTAATGCTATGGTGGGTCTCAAGCCGACTTTTTGTTAAATATTCCACCTCGTAAGTTAAAACAGCGCCTCCGCAAACTGCTAACTTCTAACTGCTAACTACTAACTTGTCTTGCGCTGAAAAAAGTTGACACAAAAGTCAACAAAAATGGATAAAATCAAAAAGAGGCGGAAGAAAATCAGTCAAGAAGAAAAAATGGAGATGGT
>ONHS01000030.1 GCA_900317715.1 uncultured Bacteroidales bacterium
AGAGCAATACGGAGATTGTTTGACTTAAGCTCCTGCTTGATGTCGCCTGTTTTATTACTGATGTAGCAATAACGGTTTGGTTCCAGCGGTAGATCCTCGGTGTAGAGTCCGCAGGAGGTCAAGCCATCCGCTGAAATCCTGTACAGGGTGTCTATTCGCTCTCGTTGTGCAGACTTCACGTTGTCATTATAAGAAAAACCGTAAATGGATTGATTGTCAGCATGTTTTATTTCAGCGAAATAGCACGGGCCATTTGTGTTCACGGTGTCGAAAGTGAGTAAGTCGGCAGTTCGAAGCAGTTGGTTCTCCCTTGTGACAATCACCCATTCGTCGTTTTCGCGATCCACGGCAAAAGCTCGGATGTTAAGCGGGATTTCCTGCCAGCAGATGGTATCGATAGAGGTCCAGAAATAGCGGTCGGCTTGCTCCATTACCATCTTGGAGCCGCAAATCGCAAAGGTGTAGAAAAAATACTTCTTCTTTATTTCGGGATGTTGGTCGTATGGAGTAGGAATCTTTTCATAATGGGTCCAGTTGTCGCGGGTCATTATCAGACTCTCTCTGGAAATGCCTTCAGAATCCTTCCAATTAAGCCGTCCCATTCCATCGCGCCCGTTGTCATCCATGTCGAAGCGGAACTTACAATCAGGAATCTTCGTGATTTCCTGGAAATGGAGACCTTTGTTGGAGGAATAATACATAATGCTGTCCACGCGGAGCCAAACCTGTCCTCCGACACGGCCTATCACCCAGGTCTTGTCTCGCTCCATCCGGTACGGCATAGACAGATATTCCCAAGTTTCACCTTCGTCGGTGGAACGCAGGTATTGGTTGTATATAGAACTTGTATCCGAGGGATCGAAAATTCTGCCGAAGATGAGCACCGTGTTGGTGTCGGGGCACACCACATAGCTGAAATCCACCGCATAATTGTATGGGTGCGACATCCTCTTCCACGTGTTCGACATGCCGTTTGTATGCCAAACATCATAGTGGTCGCTCATCCAGATTTCACCCGAAGGAGAAACGGCGAATGAGGCATTGCTTGCGCTGAAGTTCAGGCTTGCCTTGTGGTCGCGGGGCTTGTCCTGTGCCAACGCGACGGCCATGCACAGCAGCATGAGGATTGTGACGATAAGCTGTTTCATAACGGTTCGATTATTTTTAAGATGCAAAAATACACATTTTGATATTGGCATATTACTAGGATGCAAAAAATGCAAAAAGTTGTACGGGTTGAAAAATATATTTTTTTGCATATAATCTGAAAAAAATGTATTTTTGCCATTGCGAAATTGTCTTTATGAAATTCTTTTTGTTAATCACATATTTATTCACCAAAATTTAATCAAAATGAAAAAAGTATTTTCTATCGCAATCATTTGCTGCCTTGTGGCTGTGACGGGTATTTTCTCCTCTTGTAAGCCTAGAGAGGATGGCGACTGGCTCTATGCTGTTAAGGTGGATCCGAGCACCGAAAGTTCTTTACAGAACAATTTCGAGGTTTTTGCTTACCCAACCATCGCTGAAAGTATGAAAGCTGATGCCGACAGTTACACCGAAAGCTCTCGTATTTTTACCTTCAGAGGTGAGAAAAAAGAGGTGGCCAAAAGAGCAGAAGAATCTTTCAACAAAGCCATTACCAAAGTGGAAAGCAGAGAAGGTTACAACCAACTCATCGTTTTAGGTGGTATCAAAGTCAACCTGCTCCGTACGAACCGCGACACCAACAAGGAAGAAGTGGTTTATAGCCGTACTTTAAAAGAGTAATCCCTTCCATTGCTACATTAATCGTTTTTGCTTCCTATGAAAAAAAACACATTTTATTTTTACTGGCAATCTGTATTGGTGGTTTGACGGTCGTTTCTTGCAACCGCGAGAACGGTGGTGGTAGCAACACTGGCTCCAACATCACTGTTCAATACAAAATGTCAGAAACCTACAAATTTAACAGTGAAACCGTTCAGATTTTTCCAGGTTTCCGTTATAATATCAAATATGTGGATGCTACGGGTAAAACGGTAGAGGTAAACGATGTCACAGCCCCCTGGACATTGCCCTCTTTTGAGGTGAAGCCTCCATTCACTGCCAGAATCGAGGGCACCATCGTTTTCAATGAAAATGAACTTCCTGATGATCCCATCTCCTTCGGAGCTGCTCCTAATATTTGCGTTCTTAAAGACGGTAATCAGGTTATCTACGACAACGATGTGACTGGCCATTTCACCACCAAGGAGAAATTCCTGGAATACGCTGCTTCGCATCCGGAGAAAATGCAATTCAAAGTCGAGCACACCTTCTAACCGAATTTGTAGTAATAATGATGAAGAAGCCTGAAAATCTTTTGGGCTTCTTTTTTTTTATATCTCAAATTCAGCTCAGTAGGGGCACATTAAGAGGCAAGCAAGTTACCGCCAAGCGAACATCACCAGTGCGGCGGCGATGGCGGCGTTGAGGGATTCGGCGGTTTCGCGGCATTGAGCGGCAGAAGGAATCGTGATACGGTTCGTAACAACCTCTGCCACCTCGTCGGAAATCCCGTTCGACTCGTTGCCGATGACCACAATGTCGGAGGGACGGAACTCCAGTGTGCGTATGTCAGTGCCGTTCAGGAAGGTGCCGAGGATGCGGCGGCGGCCACTCTCCTGTTGCAGAAATTCTGGCAAGGAACGTTTGTGTACGTGTATGTGTGTGAAGGAACCCATCGTGGCCTGAATGACCTTCGGATTGTAGAGTTCCACGCAGTCGGGGGAACAGACAATATGCTGAATGTCAAACCAGTCGGCGGTGCGGATGATAGTGCCGAGGTTGCCAGGGTCGGAGATGTGATCCAGGACGAGCACGCGCTGGTCCGTAGGAATGTCGGGAAGGTTCGCCTTTTGCTGCGCGATGGCCAGCAGCTCCGGCGGGGTCTGCATCGTGCTGATGCGCGACATCTCGTCAGGGGTGATGAGGGTGGGGGAGAAGCGTTGCAGCCAGTCGTTGTCATGGAGTGCCGCTTCCGTGGCAAAAATCTCTTCTACCTCAAAATCCGATCCGCACAACATTTCAACGCTCTTATATCCCTCAACGAGAAACAGTTTGCTCTCGTCGCGGAACTTTTTCGCGTGCAATTTGCGGATTTGGGATATGCGGTTTTTGCTGATCATTTTTTTTGATTTATGATGTATGACGTGTGACGTATGATGTATGATATAGGATTTAGGATGATCACAAGTCACAAGTCATAAGTCATAGGTCACAAGTCACCTCCTTCAAACTCCCGAACCCGTTCCTTATACTCCTCCTGAATCGGGATGGATTGGTGGGTTTTCCGGTCGAAGCCGGCGAGGACGCTGTAACAGGTGGTTTTCACGGTATTGGTCTTGGTTTCGCGGAGCTGTTGGATCATTTTCAAACTTTTATGTCCGATTTCCACGATTTTGGTTTCGCAGACGAGCTGGTCGTGGAATTCCACGGGCGCGGCGAAATCAAGTTCTATATGCACCAAAACCAGGTCGATGGTGGTCCAATCAACCTGGCTTTGTAGCACTTTTTCCAAATAAAAACTCCGTCCGAAGTCAAAATAGTGGCATTGGATGCCATTGTTGACGTGGACGAAGGGGTCTAAATCACTCATCCGCACCTGTATGGGCACGGACACGCGGAAAGGCGTTTCGTTGATGAGTGGTTTAGAGGGCATTGATCTTCTTCATCAAACCTGATTTCAGGTTGGCGGCTTTGTTCTTGTGGATCATGCCTCTTTTGGCGAGCTTGTCGATCATAGCGGTCATGTTGGACAGCTTTGCGGTAGCTTCGCTCTTGTCGCTGATAGCGCGAATGTCTCTCAACGCGTTACGCATAGTTTTGGAGTAGTAACGGTTGGCTAATCTTTTTCTTTCGTTTGCTCTAATTCTCTTTAAAGATGACTTGTGGTTTGCCATTATTTTCTAACTATTTTTGATTTTTTACGTTCTAAAATTTCGGGCTGCAAAAATAGAATTTTTTCGCACATAATCAACCCGTTGCGAAAAATATTTTTCAACATATTAAAATAGGCGTGTTAACAGTGCAAAATCTCCTATCCTAATTATGAATTATGCATTATGAATTATGAATTAAGAAATCTTGCTTATAAGGCACGCCGATAGGGTTGAATCCGCAGGCGCGCAGCAGGTGTTTGGGGGCGTCGGTGAACCAGACCACGCGCACGCCGCCGTCAGAAGTGCTCAAGATGATGCCGCCCGTCGCCTGCCAGCAAATCTGTGTGTATCCTTCTTCTTCAAGACAGTAGAGTTGCGGATTATGGTCGTCGTGTTTCAGTTGGCATTTCGATTTCAGTTCAGGGTAGAAAAAGTCCTGCATCTTTTCTTGGATGAATTGGTAGTGCGCGTTCAGCCGACCGTCTTTCTCCTGGTGAGGGGCGTGGCCGCAGCCTTCCAGCGGGTACAGCTTGTTGCGCACGTGCAGCGAGTCGAGGTACTCGTGAATGGCCTTGGAACCGTACATTTCGTCGAACAGCATCTCGCCGATTTTGCTCTTTATTTCCGAGAAAGGGACGCCACGGTTGAAAGGCACGATGCGGTCAGCGGTGCCGTGGAAGGAGACCGTTGGGATGGGATGCCCGTCCAGCTCGTGCAAATCGTAAACAGCACCCCACATGTTGGCTATCGCCTTGATTTTCACATTGTCACGGAGCTCGTTGCCGGAGGTGTGCAGTGTGCCGCATTTTTTGGGGAGCTTGTTCTTGGTCACAAATTTCGGACAGTTTTTATCGTTCATGAACGCGGTGGCCAAGGCGGTGATGGAGCCCGCGCTGGTCCCTGCTATGAAGATATAGTCGGGATCGATTTGATACTCTTCAGCGTGCGCCACTAGATAACGGAGCGCGGCATGCGCATCCTGAATGGCTTGGTAACCACACTGTTGGATGGAACTTTTAGAGATGGAGAATCCCATTCGGTAGTTGACGGAGGCGACCACGTAGCCACATTGTGCAAAATGTTCGCACCAGCCCCGCATGTTCTTGGTGCCTTTGTCTCCAACGAAATAGGCACCCCCGTGGAGTAAGACAAACAGAGGATGTCTTGTGACGTTGTCATTCTCTGGGATATATAAATCCAAACACAAATCCTGCTGCTTTGAGGAGATTGTTTTGGGAAGCAGTTTGAGAAACACTTTGGTGAAGTTGATGTCGTTTTCCATCGGGTAGCTGGTCCAGAAACCTTTGGCTTTTCCGTATTGGACATCGGAAGTCTTGGTATAGGAGAATTCTGGTTTGCGGTATCGGCTGGATTTGGGTTCGCGGAAGGTGGGCGCTTTGTAGGGCTTGAAGGAGATTTGATGCGTTACCTCTTGCTCGTCAAGGATGGTGATCGTACCGAGAATGGCCGCCGAGTCGATGGAGATGGAGAAGGTCACCAGATCGTTTGTGGAATCGGCAATAAGCCGGTAGCTGTCGTCCTCTTTCTGGAGTTTGAACGGAACGGGGTCTGTTTTGTTCGAAAGCGAATCGATGAGGTAATACTTTCCGGTCACCTTGGTCTTATCTGCGCTGTCAATGCTTAACACACAGGGGTTGCCATCAATGTCTCCCAATAAATACTCTTCGGACTGGGAAAAGGAGAAGTTGGCATGCTCCAAATCTTTTACGAATCCTCGATTGGTTGACTCGCATATCTGTTCGTCAGAAAATCCCCCGTTGTCTTTCGCTTTGCGCTTGCATGAATCAAAAACAAAAAGGAGACAACCCGTCAACACAACGAGCATCAGAACGGATAACAATCGTTTCCACCAGGTTGATATGCCTGACTGTCTTGCCATATTTTCGAATAATGGTGCAAAAATAGTATTTTTTAAAACACAAAACGTATGATCATTTATCACACGTCCTTATTTCAATTATGAATTATGAATCGAAAAGTGGTCCCACAAGGGCTCGAACCTTGGACCCTCTGATTATGAGTCAGATGCTCTAACCAACTGAGCTATGGGACCCGACAGTCGTGCTGCCAAAATTTCAGACGGCAAAAATACATTTTTTTTCGATACGTACGAAAGTGTTTTTGCTTTTTGCTTTTGGCTGTTTGCGGTTAGCTATTAGCTTTTTGCCAACAGCTAATAGCTAAGGGCTAAAAGCCAAAAAATTGTATCTTTGCCGATTGAAACTACGAATGAATGTCTGCCGCCAAACATTTCCTGCCGATCACCAAAAAGGAGCTCGATTACTTGGGCTGGGATTACGTGGACGTTATCCTCGTGAATGGGGATGCCTACGTGGATCATCCTTCGTTCGGGGCGGCGGTCATCGGGCGCGTGCTTGAGCGCGAGGGACTGCGTGTGGCGATCCTGCCGCAACCTAACTGGCAGGATGATTTGCGGGACTTCAAGAAACTGGGCACTCCACGACTTTTCTTCGGGGTTACTTCCGGTAACATGGATTCCATGGTCAATCACTACACGGCCAACAAGCGGTTGCGCAGCGATGATGCCTACACCGCCGGCGGCAAGGTGGGCTTCCGTCCCGACTACGCCACCACCGTCTATTCGCGCATCCTCCGGCAGCTCTTCCCCGACACGCCCATCGTGCTCGGCGGGGTGGAGGCTTCCATGCGCCGCCTTTCCCACTACGACTACTGGAGCGATACCCTCAAACCGTCGATACTAATTGACAGTCAGGCAGATGTGCTGGTATATGGCATGGGGGAACGACCGATCGTACAGTTAGCCAAACTGATGCAGAATAAAGATTGGCGCCATCACCTGCATGAATGTTCCCAGATTGCATATATAGATAATAGTATCGACCAATATCAGTCGGAGCAACCGATTCTGTTGCACGATTACGCGGATGAATTGAAGGACAAACGCAAATATGGAGAGGATTTCGTGGCGATGGAGAAGGAGTCGAACAAACGCACGCAACGTACACTGATTCAGCCTTATAAGGATAGGTATGTGGTGATTCGTCCGCCGTTCCCCGTGGCCACGGAAGAGGAAATGGACAGTTTCGCGCTGTTCGACCGCATGATGAACGCGCCGCACCCTAAGTACTTGAAACGCGGCGATATCCCCGCTTTCGAGATGATCAAAAACTCCATTACCATTCATCGCGGATGCTTCGGCGGATGCAGCTTCTGCGCCATTGCTGCGCATCAGGGCAAGGCCATCGCCTCCCGCTCGGAGGAATCCATTATGCGCGAGGTGGAAGACTTGGTGCAACGTCCTTATTTCAAGGGACATATCAGCGACCTGGGCGGACCGTCGGCTAACATGTACCGCATGCATGGACAGGATTTGTCGAAGTGCGAGAAATGTCCGCGTCCCTCCTGTCTCGTCCCTAAAAAGTGTCCCAACTTGAACCCCGACCACCATGAAATCACCGCCCTGTACCAAAGGGTGATGAACACTAACGGCGTGAAGCACATTACCATCGGCAGCGGCATTCGTTACGACATGTTGCTGATTGACAATGAGAAAGAGAAGGAAAAGTTGGGATTGAAGGATTACTTGCGGCAGGTGGTGCGCCACCATGTCTCGGGTCGTCTGAAGGTGGCCCCGGAACATACGGATGCGGAGGTGTTGGCACTGATGCGGAAGCCCTCTTTCGAACATTTTCTCGATTTTTTGAAGGATTTCAACGCTGAAAACCGCAAATGTGGTAAAAACCAGCAATTGATTCCCTATTTTATCGCCTCGCACCCTGGATGTACCATCGAAAAGATGAGTAAATTGTGCGATATTACCCATAAATACCACCTGATGACTGATCAGGTGCAGGACTTTACTCCCACGCCTATGACTTACGCCACGGCGATGTATTACCTTGGTTATGACCCCTATACGGGTAAAAAAGTTCATATTCCCAAGAGCAAACAGGAACGGCAGGACCAACATCTCTTCTTCTTTGCGGATAAGCCGGAAAATCGGAAACGGATACGACAGTTGAGGGGAGGACGCGGTTAGAGGGTTATGCGGTTCCATGGTTCACGATTATGCGGTTACACGGTTATGTGGTTGCAACCCGGTTGCAAATGTTTCATTTTAAACTGTTTGCAACTAGGTTGCGGAAAGTATTTTGCACTTTTGCCCCCGAAAATTACTAAGAAACGTTTCTGTTGAGAATGAACCGAAAATTGTAAAATTATGGAAAAGAACCTTTTTTTAGGCAATAGGGAAGAGGGACAAGGGTCAAGGGTCGAGGGTCAAGAGATTGCAGGCAATAGAGAAAAGGCAATAGGCAATAGGGAGCACCATTGTGAATGCCATCATGAGCATCATCAGGATCACCATTGTGAGCATCATCATGAACACGACCATGAGCATCACCATGAGCATCACCACGAACATCACCATAGTTTGAAAGAGCAGTTGGTGAAGATTCTCGTTACGGTTGTTTTGTTGGTGGCGGCGGTGGTGATAGAGAAACATACTTCTTTGAATACTTGGCAGTTACTGCTGGTTTACCTTGTTCCGTATCTCTTCATCGGTTTTGATACGCTGAAGGAGGCGGCGGAGGGACTGGCGCATGGCGAGCCGTTCAACGAGCATTTCCTGATGTCGGTGGCTACCATTGGTGCGTTGTGCATCGGTTTTCTGCCAGGCGCGGAGACGCAGTTCCCGGAAGCGGTCTTCGTGATGCTCTTTTTCCAAATTGGCGAACTTTTCGAAGGTTATGCCGAGGGGAAAAGTCGCGACAGCATCGCCCATCTGATGGATATTCGGCCTGATACGGCCAATGTGGTACGCGATGATAACGTGTTGACTGTCAATCCTGAAGAGGTGGAATTGGGCGAGACTATCGTTGTCCGTCCTGGTGAGAAAATACCGTTGGACGGGGTGATTACGGAAGGCGCGACCAGTCTTAACACCGTTGCGCTGACGGGCGAGAGTATACCTCGTGAAGCGAATGTCGGCGATGAGGTGATTTCGGGTTGTGTGAATATGTCGGGTGTGATCAAGGTGCGCACGACCAAGACGTTTGGGGAGAGTACGGTGTCGAAGATTATCGAATTGGTGGAGAATGCCAACGATCATAAGTCTAAGAGTGAGACGTTTATCACGCGTTTCGCCCGCGTATATACACCCGTGGTGGTCTTTGCGGCCGTGGCATTGGCGTTGCTGCCGCCGCTCTTCTCGGGTCATTTCGCCACAGCGTTCCCAGTATGGCTCTATCGCGCGTTGCTGTTTCTGGTAGTCTCCTGCCCTTGCGCACTGGTTATCAGCGTACCGCTCTCGTTTTTCGGCGGCATTGGCAGTGCCTCGCGGCGCGGCATCCTGATTAAGGGTGCGAACTATATGGATGTGCTGTCCAAGGTCGATACGGTCGTTTTTGACAAGACCGGTACGCTCACACGCGGACAGTTCGCCGTAGAGGCGGTGCATCCCGAATCTCTCGATGAACGGCAGCTGCTGCATCTCGCTGCGCACGTGGAGCATTTTTCCACCCATCCTATCGGAGCGGCATTGCGCGATGCGTTCCCCGACGAGGCTACCGATGGTTGTCAAGTCAGCGATGTGGAGGAAATCTCCGGGCATGGCATCCGTGCCCGCGTGGGTGAGGATTTGGTCTGTGTGGGCAATGCCAAAATGATGGAAGCTGTGGGAGCGCAGTGGCACGATTGTCATCTCACGGGCACCATCATCCATGTGGCTGTCAACGGACAATACGCTGGACACATTGTGATTAACGACAAGGTGAAGGAAGACAGTGCGGAGGCCATTTCGCAGTTGAAAGAGCTTGGCGTGCATCGCACTGTGATGCTCACGGGCGACCGCAAGGAGGTGGCCGCTGAGGTGGCTCGAAAGCTGGGTATCGACGAATGGCATGCAGAGTTGCTTCCCGCTGATAAAGTGGCCTACCTCAATGAAATACTGAACGCTCAACCCTCAACGCCAAACGCTCAACTTGCCTTCGTGGGCGACGGCATCAACGACGCGCCAGTGCTCGCCCGTGCGGATGTCGGCATTGCGATGGGCGGTTTGGGCAGCGATGCGGCGATCGAAGCCGCCGACGTGGTCTTGATGGACGACCAACCTTCCAAGATTGCGCTCTCCATTCGGATTGCCCGCCGCACCCTGCGCATCGCCCGCCAGAACGTTGCGTTTGCCATCGGCGTGAAGGTGGCCGTGCTTCTCCTCGCCGCCTTCGGTCTCGCCACGATGTGGATGGCCGTCTTCGCCGACGTCGGAGTCACGGTCCTGGCCGTGCTGAACGCGATGAGAGCGTTGTCGGATGATAGTTTAGGGTTTAGAGTTTAGGGTTTAGAGTTTAGAGTTTAAGGGAATAGGGAGTAGGGTATAGTGTTAAGTCTAAGTCTATGTTACAAACTAACAGCTAACGGCCAAAAGCCAAAAGCAAATAGCAAATAGCTAATAGCCAAAAACCAACAGCCAATATGAACGAAGAACAAACATTAAAACAAGCCGGGGTGCGGGTTACGGCGGTCCGGTTGCTCATCTGGAAAACCATTTTGCGGGAATATTCCGGGGTTTTCAGTCTTGCGGATTTGGAAGAGAAGCTGCCCACCGTTGATAAGTCCACGTTGTTCAGAACTCTTACACTGCTGAGTGACAATCATTTGCTGGATACTATCGATGATGGTTCGGGTTCGCAGAAATACTGTCTGCGCAGCGCTGACGACCCGCTTTCGGGGGTGCGACACGTCCATTTCAACTGTCGCGTGTGTCACCGCACGGTATGCCTGACCAACGTCACGTTGCCAGAAGTGACTCTGCCAGAGGGTTTTTCCATGGAAGATATAGAATACGTGGTGAAGGGCGTTTGCCCGAATTGCTTGAAGAAAATGTGATATAAAATGTAGAGACGTGGCGTGCCGCGTCTCTTATTTCCAAAATCGATGGGTAATATCGGTGGCTTTCCCGTTGATATTGTGGTAAAGCCGTTGGTTGGTGGTACGGGCGCGGAGTCCTCCGAGATTGGCCTGGTAACCACCAATTTTCACGTAATCAAATAGCTGTGCATTGCGGGGTAGGGTGGTGTTGCCCGAATACCACGCGATTTTCAGTTTCGTGTTTTGACGTAGATGTTGGGCCAATGATTCCACATCTTTGGCCTGCGCGTCGCCACCCATAAAACAAACACATGTGATCTGTCTCCCGTATTTGTCCAATAACGAATCCAAAGCCTTTTCATTCAACGCATGTCCAATGTCCTCGCGCAAGTGCGGACTGTGGCAGCCCACGCACCGGTGCGGACAGTTCGTGATATTCACCGCGAGGGTCACCTCATCGGGAATTTCCTGGAAGACGATGTCGTAGTTGTAGTACTTTAGCATAGGTTTGTGATTTGTGACGTTTGACGTATGACTTGTGTCTTGTAAAACATACGTCAAACATCATACGTCTAACAGTTCACCGAAGCATTCTCGTAGTGACGACGGGCTGCTTCCTCTTGGCGGGCTTTGGAGAAACTGCTGACGCGCTTCATGTAGCCGATGACGCGGGTGAGGTAATCAACGTTTTTGCTGTGGCATTCCGGACACTCGTGGAGGTAGCGCTTGTCGATGTGACCGCAGTCGTTGCAGACGGTGTTGGGAATGTTGAAGGTGAAGTAGTTACAGCCTTCTTGCGCGGCCACGCGGAGCAACTGGCGGTATTGCGCTTGTGAGAGGTGCTCCTCCAGGTTGGCGTGCAGTGCGGAACCGCCGGTGAGGTGCGCAATGTAGCGGGCACCATGCAGACGGAACTTGTCGATGAGGTTCAACGAATCGTCCTCCACGCGGTAGAAATAGCTGTTGTAGCAATCGCGGGGCACGCGATAACCGTCTTCGCGATCCCATTTGGCGTGCTTCACGCCCACATTCTCGGCGGGAATCATTTCGCAGTTGAAGAGCAGATCTTTGGAGCGGTATTGGTGGTTGTATTTCTCCACCAGTCCGAGAGTGTCTTCCACAAATTTTTGGTACTGCGGGTTGTCGTCGATGGGGATGCTGAGGAATTCGGCAGCCTCCACCAGACCGTTCACGCCGATGGTGAGGTATTGGCGGTTGATGGCAATATAACCAGCGTCGAAGAGCGGCAGCATGCCTTTGGATTGCAGATATTTAAGGTTCTCGTTATAAGCAATTTGCACCTTGTGCATCAGATCGATGACCTCTTCCACGAACTGGAATTGCGGAATGTTGTTGCGGCATTCGTACTGGATGCAGCGGTTGATGTTGATGGTGAGCACGCTCTTGGAGCCGGTAGAGACGCCGCCCGCACCAAGGGTGTAGCTGAAGCCGTTGTCCTGGATTTCGTTACGCAGACGGCAGCAGCTGCTCAAAGAGTCGGCGTTGTCGCTCACGTAAGTAAAGAAAGAGTGGCCTGCAGCGTACATTTCCGCCGTGAAATCCGCATATTCGGTGTCGATGATGTCGCCGTCCTTGGAGAGCAACGCCATGGTTTCGACGGGGAAGGTGAGCACGGCACGGGTACGCTCTTCGTTGAACCAACGCATGAAGCGTTTCTGCAGCCAACTCAGTGATTCCCAGATAGGTTTCGTGCCGTCGGGGAAGCGGAACTCGCCGAAGAGGCTTTGGAAGTAGTAGCGGTCGTAGTAGGCCACATTCCAGAACACGGATTGGAAGTTGCGCGCGCCTGTAGGCTGGTTGATGGAATAGACCACCTGTTCGAAGCTGTCGGTGATCATCTTGTCGATGGTGCGCTGACGCAAGGAAAGATCCACCACTTTGTCGCTGTTTTGGTAGTAATCATCGCCGTACTCCTTGCGGATGAAGTAGTCCATGTACATCAGGAACTCAGGCGTTGCGCAGGCACCGCTGAGCATGCTGGAAACCATGAAAACCATGTTGATGAAGCCGCCGCAGTAGGACTTGAGGTTCGTGGGGGCCGAAGCGTTGCCGCCGATGCTGCGTGTGCCGTCCAGCAGCCACGGGTACATGGTGATGGATGCGCAGTAGTTGGCGATACTCGTTTCGTCGTTTTTGTAGATAAAGTGGTGATTAAGGAGATATAAATACTTGTCTGACAATTCCTTACCGTACAAATCTTTGATACGGTCGCACAGCATTCTGCGGTTGAGGCGGATGAAGTTCGACTTGGGCAGTTCGCCGATGAGGGTGGCGATGTTTTTCTTCTCCACGTTGGCGTTGGCGTCGTACTTGCTGCCGGTAGCCGCGTTGGAGGCGTTGCAGTAGTTGATGAGGAAGTCGAGTTTCTCCTTCACCTCGCGATCCTCATAGTGACGCTGTCTATATAATATGTATGCTTTGGCGACCTCATAGTAACGTTCGGCCATAAGGGAAATCTCCACTTGGTTTTGGATCTCTTCCACGGAGATGCCATCGTGGATTTTGAGGCGGCTCATGACGTTGATGAGCACGTCCTGCGTGGCAAAGCTGTTCACGGAGAGGAACGCTTTGGCGATGGCGTTTTTGATTTTGTCGGGCGAGAATGGTTCCCGCTTGCCGTTACGTTTGATGATGTACAGTTGATCCATAAAATGGTTAAGGTTTTGGTTGTTAATAAAAACAGCTCAGGGAGAAATTGCACTATCTCTGCGTTTCTCGTTTGCTCTTAGTCCCGAAAGCCACGAACTACGGACTCAGGCAGGTCTTCTGGCTCGTTCCCGCTTTTCTCTGCCTTCCCGACCCCTAAAAAGTCAGTGACTTTGATGAGAAAGCGCAAAATGGAACTCACAGCTACGGGTATAGCCGCTGATTTTCACAGCGTTCCCTTTTCATCTGTTCAGAACCTGAACCCGTGCAAAAGTACAATTTCCTTTTTTTGGTTTTCAGCCGTTCCGGAATATTTATAAACAGGGTTATTAACAATATTGATAATCAGATAATTAGAAGATAAGATAATGAGATGATTGGATGATTGGATGATGAGGATAATGAGTTGGTGCGGGGATTAAATACGCGACACCAAAACTGCTAACTACTAACTGCTAACTTCTAACTAAAAAAATTGTACCTTTGCCGCCTGATTTTGGAAATTAAGTACAATAAAAATATTAAATCTATGAAGAAATTATTCCTTTTCGTGCTGGCGGTCGTCACTATGATGACGGTTTCAGCCCAGAACATCAGCAAAAACGGCGGTCTGACCATGCAACAGATTGGTCAACTGAGAGGTTCCTATCAGTCCAACCCGACCAACAAGGCCATGCGCAACGCCATCAACGCCAATGAAATCAACAAGTTGGCGGTGAATTATGACAACAAAACGGCTTTCGATCCGCACATGTCAAATGTTGTGCCCTCCAAGGCCATCACAAACCAAGAGTCTTCCGGCCGCTGCTGGATGTTCACCGGCATGAATGTGCTGCGTAACAAGACTATCCGCAAGTTCGATCTGCCCGCTGATTTCCAATTCTCACAATGCTACACCTTCTTCTACGACCAATTGGAGAAGGCTAACCTCTTCTTGCAGGCTATTTTGGACAACCGCGCCAAGTCTATGGAAGATGAAACCGTGCAATGGCTCTTCAAGAACCCGCTCGGCGACGGCGGTCAATTCACCGGCGTGGCCAACCTGATGACCAAATACGGTGTGGTGCCGAAAGACGTGATGCCTGAAACTTACAACAGCAATCACACCTCCAAAATTTCTGAGCTTATCAAGCTGAAATTGCGTGAGGATGGTTTGATTTTGCGCGACATGTGCAACAACAAGGGCACAACCGAGCAGCAACTGCAAGCCAAGAAGATGGAAATGCTGGAGACCGTTTATCGTATGCTGGCGTACACCTTTGGCGAACCTCCTACAGAGTTCACCTGGACACAGCGCAATTCCAAAGGCGAGGTGGTGAGCACCGAGAAATACACCCCGATGTCGTTCTATAACAAGTTTGTGAACCAAGATTTCAGCCAATACTACATGATCATGAACGACCCGACCCGCGACTATTATAAAGTATATGAGATTGAATACGACCGCCACGTCTATGATGGTCAGAACTGGAAGTACCTTAACCTGCCGATGGACGAAATTGCAAAGATGGCCATCGCCAGCATCAAGGACAGCACCATGATGTATTTCTCCTGCGACGTGGCGAAGTTCCTCGATCGCGACAAAGGTTACATGGATGTGAACAATTACGACTACGGTTCCCTGTTTGGCACCACGTTCAATATGGACAAGAAACAGCGTGTCAGCACGTATGCCAGTGGTTCTTCGCACGCCATGACCCTCTGCGGCGTGGACCTCGATGCCAATGGCAACCCCACCAAATGGATGGTGGAGAACAGCTGGGGCAGCAATCGCGGCCACAACGGCTTCCTCATCATGACCAACGAATGGTTCAACGAATACATGTTCCGTCTCGTGGTAGAGGCCAAGTACATCCCCGCCGCCACCCTTAAACTTTTCGACCAGAAACCTATCATGTTACCTGCTTGGGATCCGTTGTTCTCATTCGAAGAGTAGTGGTGATGGTTTAGGGCTTATGGTTTAGGGTTTAGAGTTTATGGTTTAGGGTTTAGAGTTTATGGTTTATGGTTTAGGGAGTAGGGAATAGGGAGTAGGGCATTAAGCCAACAACTAATCGCAATAAAACAAAAAACAATGAAAAGATCATTCACTTTAATCTTAATCACTATACTGTGTGCCAGCTGTTTCGCGCAGAAAGCCGATGACATTCTGGGCATCTATTTCTGTGTGGATCCGTTTTCCAAAAAGCAGTCGCAGGCTGAAATTTACAAGGCCAAGGACGGCACGTATGAGGCCAAAGTGGTATGGACGAATGATCCTGGTGGTTACGACCAGATCGGTTTGGTCTTCATGCGCGGGTTGACTTACAATGCTAAGGAAAACGAGTACCAGAACGGGAAAATCAAATATCCGGGTAAAAACGGCACTTACAAAGCGTACGTTCGCATCGTTGATGGCGGAAAAACGCTGAAAATGCGTGGCTATCTGGGGGTTTCCCTTTTCGGCATGACGGTAGATTGGAAACGAGAAGATAAAGTTCGTCCATTAAAATAATCTCGATTAGAAAAACGGTCGTCTGAACTTCAGGCGACCGTTTTTTTCGTCTAAAAAATCGTACTTTTGCCGCCCGAATTGTAAAAGAGAATCTCAATGAAAATCATCAACTTCTGCGTGAATTTGGTGCAGAAATATCTGCCGGAGCCATTTGTTTTGGCCATTTTGCTCACCCTGATTGCGGCGTTGACCGCCATGCCGATTTGTCACCAGACGCCTTTGGAGGTGGTCGAGCATTGGGGCGACGGTGTGTGGGGATTATTGGCATTTTCCATGCAGATGTCGTTGATATTGGTGTGCGGAGCCACTTTCGCGGGTGCGCCTGCTGTGAAGAAGGGCATCCGGAAGCTCGCCGCACTGCCGAAGACGCCATCCTCTGCTATCGCCACGGTGACCCTGATTTCCGCTGTGGCTTGTTGGCTCAACTGGGGTTTCGGACTCATCGTGGGCGTGATTCTCGCCAAGGAGGTCGCCCGCGTCTGCAAAGGCGTGGACTACCGCTTGCTCATCGCCTCTGCGTATAGCGGCTTTGTGGTGTGGCACGCCGGACTTTCGGGCTCGATTCCGTTGACGATGGCCACTAAAGGCGACGCGCTCACCAACGCCACCAACGGCGCCCTCACTGAGCCTATCAGCGTGACTTCTACCATCTTCGCGCCGCAGAATCTCATCATCGTGTTGCTCGTCATCATCGCCATCACCATTGTGAACACGCTGATGCATCCCAAAGGTGAGCATGTGGTGTGTGTGGATCCGGAGTTACTGTATGAGAAGGAGGAGACGGCAACGAAAACGGACAATTCCCCGGCGGCCAAGCTGGAACGCAGTCGGTTGATTTCGATACTCATCACCCTCATCGGGTTTACCTACCTGATTGTCAAGATTGGCATGCATGGCGGTTCTGTTGATTTGAACGCTGTCATTATGCTGTTCCTGTTCACGGGCATCTTGTTCCACGGCACGCCGACGGCATACGTGCATGCTTTCACGAAGTCGGCGGGCAGCGCGGCGGGCATCATCCTGCAGTTCCCGTTCTATGCGGGCATCATGGGCATCATCACGGGCGTGGGCGCATCGGGCATCTGTTATGGTACGGTTATCAGCGACGCCTGCATTGGCATCTCCACCCCGACCACTTTCCCGCTGCTGACGTTCCTTTGTGCGGCCGTTCTTAATCTCTTCGTGCCGTCCGGCGGCGGTCACTGGGCTATCCAAGCGCCGGTGATGTTCACCGCAGGAGCGGATCTCGGTGTTGATCCGGGGCTCACGGGCATCGCCATCGCTTGGGGCGACGCATGGACCAACCTTATCCAACCCTTCTGGGCATTGCCCGCGCTGGCCATCGCCAAACTCAACGCCAAAGACATCATGGGGTTCTGCCTCATTGACCTGCTCATCACTGGGCTCATCATCTGCGGCGGCCTCCTTGTTTGGGCATTATAATCCGCGTAGTTGTCTCCGCGAATCTCGCGAATCTGCGCGTATAATTAATGATTCCGCGAATCTCGCGTATCTGCGCGTATAATTAATGATTCCGCGAATCTCGCGTATCTGCGCGTATAATTAATGATTCCGCGAATCTCGCGTATCTACACGTATAATAAATGCTTACGTGCAGATACGCGAAGATACGCGGAGCTTTTTTCGTGAAAATACGTGTTTTTTTATGCGCTACGCAATAATCTTTTATACGCAGACGTTATTATTGCCTGACTTAAACAAAATTTTGAACTATGTTAATAAAAAATCATGAAGATCAATTGATCTATGAAACCATCGGAGGTGCGATGGAAGTTTACAATCATTTCGGTCCAGGTTTGCTAGAAAGCGTCTATCACAAAGCTCTGTTTCAAGAACTTAAGATACGAGGTTTACCAGTACTGTCACATGTGCCCACAGAAATATTTTACAAAGGCGCATACGTCTCTGACGATTTAAAACTCGATCTCTTAGTGGATGAAGAGCTTGTGGTGGAACTGAAAGCAGTGGAACGGTTGCAACCTGTGCATTTCAAGCAGGTTAGAACATACATGAAACTGCTAGACAAAACTGCTGGATTGCTCATCAATTTTGATGTGGCCGACTTCAAAGACGGCTATAAAGTCATCAAACGGTAGGCTCCGCGTAGTTGTCTCCGCGTATCACACGTATCTGCATGTATAATATTATTACGTGTAGATACGCGAGATACACGGAGATTATTACGTGTAGATACGTGCAGATACGTGGAGATTATTACGAGGAGATACGCGGAGCAATTTTCGTGAAAATACGTGGGGATTTTGTACAAAAAAATAGTATTTTTGCGGTTTGGTTCAAATTGAAAATAATCAAATAGAAATACTATGACTTTACAAGAGTTTCAAGCAGATTTGAGAGCGGGCATTCCGGCTGAAATCCCCGCCGCACAACCCTACGATCCTACCGTAAACCACGCGCCGAAGCGCAAGGACATCCTCACCAAGAAGGAGAAACAACTGGCCCTGCGCAACGCGCTTCGCTATTTCCCGGCCTCCCAGCACGCCGCTTTGGCTCCCGAATTTGTGAAGGAGCTGCACGACTACGGCCGCATCTACATGTACCGCTATCGTCCGACCTACGAGATGTATGCTCGTCCCATTGACGCGTACCCAGCCAAGTGCAAGCAGGCTGCAGCTATCATGTTGATGATCCAGAACAACCTCGACCCCGCTGTGGCTCAGCACCCGCACGAGTTGATTACTTACGGTGGCAATGGCGCCGTTTTCCAGAACTGGGCACAGTATCGCCTCGTCATGAAATATCTGTCGGAGATGACCGACGAGCAGACCCTCGTGATGTACTCCGGTCACCCGCTGGGACTCTTCCCGTCACACAAGGACGCGCCCCGCGTGGTCGTGACCAACGGCATGGTGATTCCCAACTACTCCAAACCCGACGACTGGGAGCGCATGAACGCACTGGGTGTCAGCCAGTACGGACAGATGACCGCCGGCTCCTACATGTACATCGGACCTCAAGGTATCGTGCACGGCACCACCATCACGGTGCTGAACGCCAGTCGTAAGATCGGTGGCGAAATCGGAGGCAAGCTTTTCGTGACCGCCGGTTTGGGCGGCATGTCGGGCGCACAACCGAAGGCCGGCAACATCGCCGGTGTGGTCTCCATCACCGCTGAAATCAACCCCGCTGCTACGCAAAAACGTTTCGTGCAAGGCTGGGTGGATGAGGTTCACGAGAATTTGGACGAACTGTTCGTGAAGGTGAATGAAGCTCGTGCTCAGAAAATCGCGAAATCGTTTGCCTATCAAGGCAATATCGTAGATTTGTGGGAGTATTGCGCCGAACACGACATCCAGGTCGATCTCGGTAGTGACCAAACTTCCCTCCACAACCCGTGGGCAGGTGGCTACTATCCTGTGGGCATCTCCTTCGAGGAGGCCAAGCAAATGATGGCCGACTATCCCGAAAAGTTCAAAGCTGCTGTCGAAGCCAGTTTGCGTCGCCAAGTGGCCGCCATCAACAAGCTGACCGCCAAGGGCATGTACTTCTTCGACTACGGTAACGCTTTCCTGTTGCAATCCTCCCGCGCTGGCGCCGACATCCTCAAAGAAGACGGCAGCTTCCGCTATCCTTCTTACGTTCAAGATATTATGGGACCGATGTGCTTCGACTACGGTTTCGGTCCGTTCCGTTGGGTCTGCACTTCCGGCAAACCTGAGGACCTCGACGTCACTGACCACATCGCCATGGATGTGTTGAGAGAGATCAGCGAGCACGCTCCTGCGGAGATTTCGCAGCAGATGCGCGACAATATTACCTGGATCAAGGGTGCTAACGAGAACCACCTCGTCGTGGGTTCCCAAGCCCGTATCTTATATGCTGACTGTGAGGGTCGTACGAAGATCGCCGCCGAGTTCAACAAGGCGGTGCGTGACGGTAGACTGTCGGCTCCCGTGGTGCTCGGTCGTGACCACCACGACGTTTCCGGTACGGACTCCCCGTTCCGTGAGACCTCCAATATCTACGACGGCAGTAGCTTCTGCGCCGACATGGCTGTACAGAACGTCATCGGCGACGGTTTCCGCGGTGCTACGTGGGTGAGCATCCACAACGGCGGCGGCGTCGGCTGGGGCGAGGTCATCAACGGCGGCTTCGGCATGGTGCTCGACGGCAGCGACGACAGCGACAGACGCTTGCGTTCGATGCTTTTCTGGGACGTGAACAACGGCATTTCCCGTCGTGCATGGGCCCGCAACGACGGCGCCCTCTTCGCCATCAAACGCGCGATGGCGGCCTGTCCGGAACTGCACGTCACGTTGCCGAATTTCGCAGACGACGCATTAATTGAGAAAATGTTCTAATTAGTTAGTAGTTAGTAATTAGCAGTTAGCAGTTCACTTACCGACAACCAACTACTAACTACTAACTGCTAACTACTAACTAATCCAAATAATATGATAAAGCGACATTTTTTCATACTTCTTGCCATATTGGCGATTGTGGCCGGCGGCTGTAAAAAGAAGCCCGCTCCTATCGTCATCACCCCTGACATTGAGAAAAACCACCTGCAGCGGAATCATATCTTTGGACGGGTAAAATACTTGGACACCGAGACTTTTCACCTGCAGGCGGACTCTATTTCAATCTCGGATACGGCTAATATCAAAAAGTTGAAGGCGTATTGCAGCGAGAACGCCACCCCCGCCGCATATTCTCATGCTCTCCAGCATTATACTGCGGATGGCTTCCTTTTGGATTTTATCAAGTTTGGGCAAATGTCTGATACTGCGCTGCTTAGATATTATGTATATGATGATGAAGCACGCATTGTCAGTTGGAGCGAATATGATGGGTCGCACGCGCTTGTGACGAGAGGCGAATACCAATACGACCGCAATCGCTTCCTTTCTGGGGAGACGGTTTATCAGGGCGACAGCCTTGTGATGTCGTTTTCTCACACCACTGATGGCATTGGCAATATCATCCATACCGTACAATCTTTCGGTGGGCTCAAAACTACCATGGACTATAAGTTCAACGAGCAAGGTCTGGTGAAGGAAATCATTGAGTATGAGCCAAATGGAAATGTCTTCAAGACCGCTAAAATTGAGTATGACAACTACGGCGATGAGGTTAATAGATGCGTGTATAAAGCTGGTAACCAGATGATTGAATACACCTACACGGAATACGCCCAAGACGGTCGCGTGCGCAAGGTCATCTACGAAGACAAATTGCACCACGTCAAGGAATTCCACTACTTCTTCGAATATGACTCCCATAAGAACTGGCAGACCGAGGTCTGCGCTGTGGATAACCAAATTGTTTACATCAAAAAACGTACATTCAATTATTACGAATAACCCACCAACAGCCGTAGGCTGAATAACATTTACTCACCAACACGAAGTAATCAACACGAAGTAAAAAACATAAAGTAATTAACCAATAAACCTTAAAGAAATGGATTTAAGCAAAATTTTATCAATTACTGGTAAGAACGGATTGTACAAATTCCTCTCCAAAACTACGAACAGTTTCATCGTGGAAGGTCTCGATGATGGCAAGCGTTTCCCCGCCTTCTCCAGCGACGGTGTGGCCGCTTTGGACAACATCGCTATTTTCACTGAAACCGACGAAATCCCC
Source organism: uncultured Bacteroidales bacterium (assembly GCA_900317715.1). Lineage (GTDB taxonomy): Bacteria > Bacteroidota > Bacteroidia > Bacteroidales > WCHB1-69 > F23-D06. Next base: position 21,562 of record ONHS01000030.1, read on the forward strand.
TTGCAGACCGTTTTTCAGAATATCTACAAGAAAGAAGACGGCAAGAAAATAGAAATACCGAAAGATAACAACGCCATCAAGGCCTATTTTGCTGAGATTCTTCCCGAATACGATCGCGAGAGAGTGTATGTCTCCAATATGAAGAAAGTTTTCACCTGGTACAACATCTTGGTAGATCATAATTTGATTGATTTGGAAGAGCCTGCTGCTGAGGAAAAGGCCGAAGAATCAACGGATAAAGAATAATGCCCAATTCTGTAGGGCTGCCGCAATGCGACAGCCCTACGGCCCAGAAACCGGTAGAGACGCCATAATATGACGTCTCTATAACCTTTTTAACCTGCGAACCCCTAAAACCCTTATACAATGAAAGATTATGCGCGCGAAAGCCGTCCATGGGTGATCTGGCTCACCATCGTTGCCGTCATTTTGGCTGGCATAGGTATTTTTTTCTATTATACGCTGTTCCGACAGTCGAAATCGGAACTGATAGAAGCCGTGCCGACCGATGCCGCGTTTCTGTTTGTCATTAACGACAACGATGCGTTTGTCTCTGGCACAGAACCCCTTATCGATTACATGAACGAGCTTTTTGTCATCGATGCATTGCCTGCATTTGAGACGATGCGCAGCAAATTGCCTGACGGAGACTATGATCTAACTGTCTCCGGTCACACTGTGGGTGAAGGACTCTGCTTGCTCTTCAACATGCATGCTGACAAAGCGGCTTTCAAACGGCTGCTTCGTGCGCTCAGCATCGACCCCAACAACTATGTGCCTTTCGAGAACAATCGCATTTACACATACGGTACCAACTACAAAAGCGTGAAATTCGCATACGTGAATCACATTATCTCGTTTTCCACTGATTTGGAGCTGCTTAAACGCGCTATTGTGCAACACACGCATCCTAAAAACTTGCTTTCTGCCAAGCCTTTCAAGGAAGTTTACGAACTGACCGAGAAAAACCGGAAACAGAACTGGTTGGTTTTCAAATCGAAAACGTATTTGCCGTATTTGTCTTCTTTCTTGCAGAATGATTTGGCAAAGAAGGTGGAACAAGGCCTTCAAAATACCGAATGGGCTGCTTTTCAGTTGCGATTTTCGGGTAAAGATATATTTTTGTCGGGTTACATGTTCACTGAAACTCCCGAAAGCGACTATTTCGACATTTTGGTGAATAGAACGGGGGATGGTATGGGTATTACCGATATATATCCAGCCCAGTGTCATTGGTACACGCATTTGGAGACCCAGAAAGTAAAGGAACTCAATCGATTGAAGAAATATAAAGAGGAAGAGACTGCATACCTCAAGAAATTGAGTCCTTCAGAGGTCGGCTATTTTCTTATTAGTCAGGATTCTGTTGACTATCAATATGTTATTATGTTGACGGATACGAGTAGAAATGTGTTAGAAGCATTCTACGGAGATAAAGTGGATTCAGCGCAAGAGGCCACTCCTGACGGTATTTATTTAATACCAAACCATTTAGCTCCTTTGATGAAGATGTTTGCGCCGGATTCTGTCGGGTGTTTTATCCAAAAGAACAATGCGCTGGTTTTCGCACCTTCCAAAGAGGCGATGAAAGTCTATCAAAACAGTATGAAAACATCGGGAAGTTTATCGCAGAATCGTTATTATCCTTTTGTGAATGAAGCTGTTGCTTCCTCTTCTGTGATGAATTTCGTGCTTTTCAACAATGAAAACGACAGTCACTGGCAGACGCAACTTTCCGACAAGGGCAAAGCCTCGCAGTTCGGTCAGAATCTGCGCATCCTTTCTGTTAGCTGCGAAACGATGGGAAAAGGGAAGAATTTAGTGCCGGTGAATCTTTATTTGCACTTCTAAATCAATGATGAATGCACAATGATGAATGATAAATAATAAGAAAACACTTATTCATCATTTATCGTTTCTAAAAGTCCGAATTCACATCCAACATCTCCACTTTGGAGTTTTTCCCGTCCATGTAAGTGATGACTACGGGCGCGGTGCTGTTGTAGCTACATTTGGATAGAATCACGGTGTTATGGTCTTGGGTGAGGGTGTCCACATCCATCACCCATTTCGTGTAATCCGTGGTATATTTCACGATAAATTGTTCCTCCTTAAGGTTGTTTACTTCTTGATATTCAGTGCCATACTTATTGGCCAAACGGCCCTGCAAGTCGGCGTAAGTGAATTGTGTGCTGAGGTTAAAATAGACGTTCACGCTATATACGAGGTGGGTTTTGGCGGACGACCGGACTTCCAGTTTCACGCGCTCGCCTGCGAAAACGCCCTTCATCACCGTGAGATTCGGTTTGCAATGGTTGACATCTTCGGTGAACCCTTTGCCTTTCAGTTTGGAAACAAAAGTAGATAATGTGCTGTTCATGCCAATGCCCATGAACTTCATCGGCTGTGTTTGTCCAAAACCGACAATCATTGACACGGACAGAAATAGGGTAAACAATATCTTTTTCATAATGGATTTCAAAATAATTCGATGGCAAAAATACAAAAAAAACGGATGCCGAAATAAATCGACATCCGTTTTGCTTATTCGTTTAATTTGTGAAATTTGTCGTTATTTCACCTCCTCAAAAGTAACAAGTACTGACTGTCAACGCATTGGCAATGTATGGTACAAATTTGGTACAAAAAACGCCACTTTTCTGCCTAAATCCGCTGTTCCAAACCTCAAAGAGCGTATCAAAATGCGTGGCGAAATTACAAATTTTTCATTTTCGCAGCCATGCCGCCTTGTTTTTTTGGCGGCAAAACATCATGTCTTTACACGGTAGAGGGGGGGGATGTTTAGTAAAATCAACCAAAATTATAATGAAATATCTCTAATTATGAAATAACAAATTAACACAATGCACTTCTCCTAAATTCATTTTGTATTTTCGCGGCTATAAAAAATGTCGTATGAGAATCAGAATAGTTCATTTAAAAGGTGAGGACAACCGCTATGATGGAAGAATTGGAACCGTGACCTTAATAGACAGTATTGGACAACTTCACGGCACTTGGGGAAGTCTTGCTGTAATACCCGGTGTTGATGAATACGAAATCATTGAAGAAAAGGAGGAGCAACATGAAGTTGATGAATGACAAAATACGGTCGCTTCTTACACAGTACCCTTTGTATTCGCAGGACAAGAAAGCCTACAAGTTGGTAATCGCCAAGTTTTTCTACCCGGCGGGGCGGTTTACTTGGTATGCCGTGGAGGGGAATATCATAAGCCAAGAGACAACCGCCAACGGCAAGACGGTGGCCAAGGAAGATGTGCTGTTTTTCGGCTATGTGTTGGGCAACGACCCGACATGTGACGAATGGGGCTACTGGCTACTAAGTCAGTTGGAAGAAATTGTTGGCCCATACGGAATCACCGTTGAGCGGGACGTTTATTTCGACAACATGTGCATAGACATTCATGGCAACATAAGGGAATGCCCTGATAATAGGGTTGGCTGTGGCCTCTGACTTAATGTTTAACGGGTTGCAGATAGCAGCTAAACACAACTATTGAATAGGAAGTGGCCATGTGCAATCCTTGATATATGGAAAGGTTGTATATATTTGCTATATACAGCCTTCTGTGTGAAACTACGGATATGGTTGCAAATAAACACTATACGCAACTGTGGCTGGGGT
>ONHS01000136.1 GCA_900317715.1 uncultured Bacteroidales bacterium
GTATCGTCCAACGCGGGAATACAAGATGGCTAACAGGTCGTGATAGGAATGTTCAAACTTCGAGCCGATAAAGGTGCTGTCCATATCGAGCAGTTTGATGATCGAGCGATAGCCGTAGCCATCTTCTTTAGCCACTTGGTAAGGATTGGGCTGTTCGTTTTGCGCCACGGCGCTTTGAAAAGTTAATGCTGACAAAAGCAATAGAAAGTAAATTTTCTTCATAGAATGTGATTTTTGAGGATTTAACTGGGTATAATATGAGTTAAATACTACAAAAATCATACCGATTTTGATAAATAACTAATCAAAATATCAGTCTATTCTTACCTGATACAATGCCTTCCGGTGGTTGATACCCGTCGGATAAATGAAATACAAAACGCCGTCGTGAATCCTCATATTCTGAGCGAAGGGATAGCCGCTGAGGTCCATCACGGAGGTGGCCGTTCCGGTTTTCAGGTCGATGCGCTTCAAGGTATAGATGCCATCGTTGACGAAGAAGGTGTAGAATTCCTTCCTTGCTGTGTCATACATCATTTTCTGTTTCCAGCGGCGGTCGAGTTCCATCTTGCCATTCCATTTGCGGTATTCGTGGAAGGTGAGGGGATAACGCTCCAATTCATTGCCCACGGCATCAAAGACAATAGTCTCGCGGTCAGTATAAGCAAAGAGGTAAAACTTGTTGTCGATGGCGTAAATCGGGTTATAGATAGGGTCGGCAACCCAAAAGTTAGCACCGATTCCTCTAGTATGTAACAGTAACCAAATGTCATCACGGGCTTCTTCATCCACAATGTAATGGAGCAATTTGGGTTCTTCTTCACTGCCCAAACGATGGCGATAATAGCCCATTTCCTTGTTGTAATAGAAATAACGTCCTGTGATGAAAACACTGTCGGAGGCGGCCACGATGGTGGAGAACTTATCGTAGAAGGTCTTCCGCGGCATGGAATGATAGAAATTCATCTGACCTTTCTTCCCGTTTCCGTACTCAATGAATCCGACTTGACTGGCTTGGTAGTCATTGATGGCATAGATGTCGCCGAAAGCATCCTTGGTAAGATACTTGTATCGCGATGAAATCGGCATTTCGTGCAGTGTGTCTCCATCAAATGAGAGGTGGAGTACGACGGCGATAGACAATCATATAGATGCCGTCTTCACGGAGGGTGTAATCGAGGACAGTCATTACGGGATTGTCGAAAGCTATATGGGGCGCATTGGCGGTCACTTCCACTTCAAGCAACTCATGGTTTTTGGTTTTCATCTTGACCGTTAAGTTCTTGCCGTTAATGTCTTTCTCTTTGATGGTGTAATAGGTCGGCTCAAAGACCATGTGCGCAAAACGGAGTTTCAAGCCTGTTTGGGCATAGCCGTATGTGAAACGCCCCTGCTCGTCAGTGACTGAAACGAGTAGTGAGTCGTGGGCGTAGACGCTCACATTCTCAATGGCTTTGCCGTTCTCGTCTTTGCAGTAACCTTGGATAATTTGCCGTTCTTGTGCTGTGCCATGAGAAATGAAACCCAAGACGAAAAGCATTAAGAATAGTAGAGTAGTCTTTTTCATAGTTCATGAGCTTCTAGAGTTATTGTTCGTTGGATTTGATAGGGCAAATATATGACATTTTTTAATTCAAATGCAAATATTTATACTTTAATTTAATTTTTTCTTTTTTAATAGTAAAAGCAACTAAACAGAAATTGAGGATTCGCTGACATAATATTAATGAAAAAATCGTGTTCAATTAATGGCAATTATATGTTTAAATACTTTATTTTTGCCCAATCAAACCGATGCCCATGACCGCTTTCGATTTCTTCAATATCCTCTGCTCGATTCCGAAGACGCTGCGCTTCAACCTGCATTATTTTCCGTTGAAAACGGCTTTGAAGCTGCCTGTGGTGGTGTCGCATCGCACTTATTTGCGCGAGCTGCATGGCAAGGTGGAACTTCCCGAAAAGGTGGAAAGGGCAATGGTGAAAATCGGTTTCGGCGATGTGGGACATTATGATCGAAAGCGCTCACGCGGCATCTGGCAGGTGAGCGGCACGGTCAGCTTCGACGGCAAGGCCAGCATCGGACATGGCTCGAAGATTTCGGTGCGCGGAAATTTGTGTCTAGGCGATGGCTTTAACATGACGGCAGAGAGCACCATTGTTTGCGCCAAGGAAATCCGTTTCGGCAACGACTGCCTGCTGAGCTGGGACATCCTCGTGATGGACACCGATGAGCATCCTATTTTTAGACACGAGACTAATAGACGCGAGACGCGGGACTCTAGTTCTGTCCCGTGTCCCGAAGTCCCGTGTCCCGTGTCAAATAATTCGGAAAACGAACGCATCAATCCCGACAAGGCCATTCAGGTTGGCGACCATGTCTGGATTGGATGCAAATGTGTGTTGCTGAAAGGTGCCGAAGTGCCTAATAACACAGTCGTAGCAGCAGGCACACTGCTGACCTTATCTTTCAGCGGCGAGCATCAAGTCATTGGCGGCAACCCACCAACAGTCCTCAAGCACGACATCCGCTGGGAACATTGAATTTCACGCGTATTTATCTCACGCAGAAAACAATATTTAGCACGCAGAATCCGCAGAATTATATGAATCGCGAAGCGACGCAAAATTTATGTCCGGTAGGCTTCTGCGATTTCTGCGGATTAACTTCGTTGAATCTGCGGATTCTGCGTGAAAAAAATCACAAAGCGTCAATGACGGTGCAGAGGTTCTCGAAGATTTGCGGGATCTCGCCCACGCCATTCACGGCATGCAGGTTGTCCTTGCCTTGATAGAAGTCGAGCACAGGGCGCGTCTTGGCCTCATATTCCACAAAGCGGTGCTTGATGGAGTCGAGGTTGTCGTCAGCGCGACCGCTGGTCTTGCCGCGTTCAAGCATACGCTCGATGAGGAGTTCCTCAGGCACTTCGAGGCTTAACACGCCGGTCAGCGACATGCCGAACTTCTCCATCATCTCATCCAAGATCTCGGCTTGGCGCACGGTGCG
>ONHS01000007.1 GCA_900317715.1 uncultured Bacteroidales bacterium
GGAAGAAGGTTATTCAAGTATTTCTTTCAGTTGCGACATACTTTGACTGTTTTCAACTTATTTCACGAAAAAAAATTGAGAGGCGTTGGGCACCGCACTCCATGCGCTGTGCAGCCCTACGCCTCTTAATTTTGCCGTTGCCCGTCGCCCGTTTTGGGGAACGGGACAAGGATTAGTTCTGACTTGCACGCACTGCACGCACAGAGAACCCGTAGTAGCGGCCGTAGTCGCCACACAGGTTCTGGATGGCCGAACTGAAGCCGAAGGACCACGCGGAGTCCGGGTGTTCCGTGTCCAACGAACTCGACCAGTAGAAGCTGTATTTACCGTCGAAGTAGATATCCCTACCGAGGCGGTAACCTGGGGTGGGCAGGAAGATACTCTTGCCATTGGGAGCAGTCAGCAGGCGGCCATTAACTCCATTGCGGGTGATCCAAGTGCTGGTAGTGTTGTCCATCAGCTCTTGCCACTCGTCTTTCGTCGGCGTGCGGGCACCTCCGCCAATATTAACCGTGGCGGCGTCGTCGGAAGCCTCCAAGGTGGTCAGGTTGTCCGTGTAGCCGTCTATACCGTATTCGGGATCGTTGCAATATTTGTTCATGTCTCCATTTCGACTGCTGTATCTGTAGGTTTCCCATTCAAAGTTCATCTTCGGATTGGTCTCGCCCCAGGCGTAGTAGTTGCCGGAGCCTTCGGGTCTTACGGCGCCCACGTTGCGGTCGGCCCACAGCAGGCCACTCGGCAACCCGAGGTCCACCCAGGTCACAGATGTGGTAACGGTTCCGTCGCCATCAGTGCTGTTGTTGTCTACGACATATGGTAGGGGTGTTTCTTTTCCACAAGAGCACAGTCCAGCCACCAGCAGAGTGGCTGTCAAAAGGAATAAAAATGTTCTTTTCATCGCAATTAAATTTAGGGGACCTCTGGTTTCACTTTTTTTCCATGACATCTCCTCATACCCTGCAAGGTCCTTTAGACAAAATATGGGAAAAACGCCGCAGCAAATATACACATTTTTCTGACACCTGCGACACTTTTTTGTTCTACGTAAAATAATAATCAATACATTATATCATCAACCACTCTAATTCGCAGCACTTTTCGACAGCGAGTTCTTCTATGAATGGAACTTTGATATTGTACAATTATTACTGTCGCGTTTGTTTCTGTTAAAGGAATTTGGAGTAAGTGCTTCGCGTGCTTTCAGCACGCCCTGCAGCGCACGATTTCAAATCGAAAAGTTAGAAGTTTGCCATAGACATCTGTGAATCGATACATTACACGAAAAAATCAAAACATATCGCATCAGTAGTAATTTTTGATTTTAGCTTTACGAGATTAATATCTCAAGTCATAAATCTCACGTCACACGTCAAAACAAAAACATCGGCTATTTTCTCTTCTCCAGTCTCGGAAGTATCTCTTTTTCAAAGATATCGCGTCTCACAATGCGGTAATGCGGGTGATACGCGGCGTTGTAAGCGCGACTGTGATGCATTGCCTGGTTGTCTTGTGCTGCTTCTGTCAACGCCGGCTCGTCCTCATCAAACCCCTCAACGGCTATCTTGTTCTCACGAATGGTGCGGACGATCTCCGACCACTCCGTAACCCATTCTGTCTGAGGTTCTTGAAACTCGTTAGCACTTCTAACGAACACATCCAGCAACGCTTCCGCGGAAACCAAGCTGTCGGCAACGGCAGAGAGAAACACCCGCACGAAACGACCTTCGCGGCCCGTCGATTCGTAATAGAGCAGACAGGAGACATCATTCTCCGACAGTTCCGAATAGAGATAGTGTCGCACCATCGCGGTGTCCGTAATCAGATGTCCCGGCCCAAAATGGTCCTGGTAGAAACTCTTGTAAATATCCTGCAGTCGGGCCTCCGGATAGGAGTCCATCAAGTGTTCAATGGCCGCTTGGAGCGTCTGCAGTTGATCCTTCTGACGGCAGGACGCAAGCAGCAACACCGCGCCAAATAATATGATAATCAGGGGGTTGGTTCTCATTTTATAAAAGTTTTTAATTTTGCAATAGTATTTATGATTCTTTGATTTTGCACAAAAGCAAGTCGCCACAGTTGGATTTAACCTCTTCATAAATCTCTCTGCAACGCTGTTCCGTCATTTTGTTTTTCGTGCCCACTTCTATCATATCTTTCAAAGTGGGGTTTCCCGTTCCGTTGACAGAAGTGGCATGCTCTCCATTATAGCCCTCCGTACAAAGCGTCAAATCATACGCGGGAGCGAGATGCCAAGAATAATGTCCAATTCCAGTTTCCGTAACCATAAAACGGAAGTTCTTGCAATGGTCATCCTTGTTGTCAGTCAAGTAGTTAAAAACCATCCGTCGGAATAATTCTTCCACTTCTTTGGCACTTTGAGTGAGAAAGCCTGTCAGCGCAAGCAGATTGGCGTAATCAAGATAAGGCATGGTCAACGACAGACAAAGCAATCCACCTGCAGTTGCCGTATGGATACGCTCACCGTTCAGTGCAATATCGAAACGCCGTGTCGTAAAATACCGACCATTTGTCAGCTTATAATCAGGAATATTGATACCACATTGTCTGGCCACCTCATTGTAATGAAGCTCTTGCTGCCCGATGTCAACGGGATCGTAATAGTGGCGGAACTTGATGAGCCAATGACCTTCACTATCGCTAAAAATGGCTTTGGGACGGGCGCCGCCGCTGTTTCCGCTTCTGTAAAGAAGCAACCCTGCATCATCATCCTGTTGTTCTTTCAACACCTGCAATGCTTTCTCTTGAAGGACATCAAAATCAAGTGCTTCAGAATCTTTAATTAGCTTTTTTTCAGGATGATACGTTAACGCGCCCATACCGCCACAGCCCACGATACTCAATCTGTCAAGGGCAGAAAGGTCCGCGTCATTGATACCTTCGCGTAACAACGCCTTATGGAGCAGGTAGCGACCGTAACCATCGGGAAGACTGTCTTCGAAGATGCCAAAATCACCATGAAAAGGCTGATGCTTTGCAATAAACAAGCCCGTTTTCAAAGGGAGTTCCAATGGCGATATACTAAACCCGTCAGACAACCACAGGCGGTCGTATTCAAAGGCGCATAGGCGGTCGTCGGGAGTGAGAGACAACGTTCCGACAACCCTGTCGTGATATTTCACAGTTAATATATCTGTTTTCATTTCTTATAAGCTTTTGTTTTACCGGAATTTTTGCGAATTTGGGTTAGTTCTTCCATGGTTGAGTATTTTGGAGTGGCGAACAGGCCTTTAATTTCAGAAGCGTAGCCCAACGCCGTTGCCAATCCTATCAGGTTTTTCAGCGAAATAAGCCCTTTCTGCTCAAACCGCACCACGTTGCTCACAGCAACACCCGCACGTTCAGCCACCTCTTCGCGCGTCAACCCTTTCTCCACCCTGCGATGACGAAAATCATTGGCAATTTGTCTGCCAACATGATCAGCATCCTCATGCAAATAATCCTCAAGAACTGATAACATATTATCCATATCCTCATACACCATAGAAAAACAACTAAAATATTATCAGCTGCAAAGATACATTTTTTTGATTATCTCGGCCAAAAAAACCACACCAGCAAAACTATTTGTGCCACCAGAATGGCAGGCACTCCGTAGCGGAACTTCTTGTGTTGGGTTTTATGGCGCCATACGCGCATGCCTAACCACGCACCAACGCTTCCGCCCACCGCCGCCATTCCCAACAGCACACTTTCGGGAATCCGCCACCGCGAGCGTTTCGCCTTCCATTTGTCGATGCCGTAGAGGAGGAAGGTAAGAACGTTGACAATCAGAATAAAAGATAGTATCACTCGCATTTCCTTATCTTTTTTCCCTGATTATCAATATAATAAAAACTCTTGCCATCTAAAGAGACAAGGGCAACTCCATCCCGAAAAACGGACGCCTGCTCGTAAACAATCGGTATCACAATTTCTCCCTGCCTGTTTATGTATCCACTTTTACCTTGAAGATCAACGATTGCTAATCCTTCAGCAAAAGTCGTAATATCATCGTATTTTGGTTCTATGACAAATTTCCCAGTCTTGTCAATCAGACCCCATTTCCCATCAATTTCAACGGGGGCATTCCCATTGCTAAATGGGTATGCATCATCAAATACAGCATTGATAATCAAATTCTTATCTTTGTCAACATAGCCATATTTCTTACCTATTTCGACTTCTGCGAGTCCTTCGCTTAAATATGCCTTAGTGCCATTAAACTCAATCTCATTTGCATATAGAAATCCGTCATCACTAATCTTTTCCTCCACAAACTCCCTGAAATTCAATATTTGTGCACTTCGGACTGGATTGAACAGCAGATGTTCGAAATCTTTCTGCTTCTGCGACAGACTGGTGTTCTCCAACTTGTCCAACAACGCCTTCCTTAAATCGGCAGCATTCTCTATGCCATTCCGTTGTTTCAAGAAATCAAAATCAGGAGCGATTTGCTGCCACAAAAAGATCGTGTCGTAAAAATCACGTCCTTTGGCTCTTGCCAACAATGCCAGAAGCTTCATGGCCAACAATGTTTCCTTCGAAGGCACCGTGACCGGAAAGAAAAAACCGCAGCGATTGACCAAAGCCGTTTGAGGGATATAGTCCACCCCCTGATCTTGTGCCTCAATCTTCATTAGAAACCGTTCCTCGCGATGACCTGTAAGATTCATTTCAAAGAGTAGTTCTGGGAAAAAGATGTTGCGACGATACGCCGTTAGTTTGGGATTTTCCTTGTCCCGAAGTTCCACTTTTAGTCCCTGAAGACGAAGATATTCCGCCAAAGAATCCGTCATGCTGATGAATTCCTCGGAGGTCAAACCTTTGCAGTCGAAGTCCAAATCCTCCGAAAAACGATCAATTCCATATACAAGACGGAGATTCGTTCCCCCGATAAACACCAACTTTGGTGCAAAAGGGGACTGCATCAGATGCTCTAACGCCAAAAGTTCCACATATTCTTTGAGAACATGCTTGTGAAATGCAGCATTCGCCGCTATTTGTTGAGGATAGAATGATAATAGTGAGGATAAATCAATCATTTCGGTATGTTTTTAACAGTAGATTCACTCTATATTGTAACGCCTTAACGGCACTTTGCTCGGAATACGCCAGCAATCGGTCTCGGTCCAACTCTTCCTGCATCCACCATTCATCCAAACGGAGTTCCATCAATGCTTCCTCTGTGTTGTATTGCGGGTAAAGATACAGCAGGTCGAGGATGGCCTTTTCGGGAAATGCGAGCAGGTAGCTGCCATGCGGCGACAGGATCATGGGCTTGTAACCGAAAAACAGGGCAGGTTTCACCGTTTGATAGCTGAACTCGCCAAAGTCGTTGCTGTACGAGGCTGGACGATTAGAAGTGACGCTCGTAACGGTCGTTACCGCTTCGGGAATAATGCCATAGAAAGACAATGCGGTGTGTAAACTAATATACGACGGGGTGTAAATCCGCTGCGCCAAATATCTTGTGGCTTCAGAGTTGCCTTTGAGATCGCTGAAAGCATACCAATCTTGCCTCAACCTCGACAAATAGCCTTTTTTCACCCAACGGAAAAGGTTATTTCTGTCGAAATCAGGCATCCAAGCACGAATTTGGTAGATATTGAAACATCCTACCGTATGCCATTGCTCTCTGAATTCCAAATAGGTCATATTATTTTATTCAAAAGACGCTGCAAAAATACAACTTTTCTTGAATAAAACAAGGTAATCTTATAACTGTGCCAAAATTTCCGGCATAAACAATATCAAACCGACAATGACCGAAGTGATGGAAACGAGAACGGAGGCAACGGCGATAGCATAGGCAACCGCTTGGCGAAAGAGATCCTTACCCCCGCAAATCCACAAACTTCACGGGTTTACGGGCGCTGGGCGGGAAGTTGATGCGCTGGACCTCTTCGACGGAGCTGATGACGACCGTCGGGGCGACGCGGACGTGCGCACGGAAACGGTTCTTCAGCTCGTTGACGATCTCCTCGGGGTGGTTCTTGAACCGCACGTTCTCCTCGACGGCCTCGACATTCAACCCCACCTTCACGACCACCTCGTCGGTGCCCTGCTGTGAATCCTGCACATAGATGACGTAATTCTGCACGAACGGCGTGTTGTTCAGCACGTCCATGAGCGCGGGCGGATAGAGGGTGGTGCCCTTCAGCTTGATCATATTGTTCTTGCGGCCCACCAACGGAGTGAGTCGGTAACTATTTCTGCCACAACGACATTGCTCGGTAATCTTCGCACACATATCGCCCGTGCGGAAGCGCAGCAGCGGCATGCCCTCCACACCGAGAGTTGTCACCACCACTTCGCCGGTCTCGCCGTCGGCAACGGGTAGATTGTTCTCACCGATGATCTCCACGATGATGAGCTCAGGATGCACGTGACCGCCAATGCCGTACTCGCACTCGCTGAAGGTCGCGCCCATCTCGGTGGAGGAGTAGGTGGCGTAGAGTTCCACATTCCATTTCGACTTGATCTGCTCGCCTAGGAGGTTGAGCGAGAAATCCTGGTTGCGCAGACTCTCGCCGATGCCGATAATCTTGCGGACACTGGAGTTCTGGTAGTCAATACCATGATCCTCAGCGTATTGAATCAGTCGCGGAATAAACGACGGCACGCACATGATGCTGTCGGGCTTGATGCGCTGGATGGTGTCCCACTGCAGTTCGGGGATGCCGTTGCCCACACGGATGACGGAGGCGCCAAGCTCCCTCAGACCGAGGAAATAGGCCAATCCTGCCATAAAACGCTTGTCGAGGGTGACCATCAGCTGGAGGATGTTACCCGGCTGTAAACCAGCACATTCGAAGCTTTTCTTTTCATTGTAGGCCAACCGTTGCAGATCCTTTTCGGTACAGCAGAAAGTCACGGGATCGCTCAGCGTGCCGCTCGTGGTGATGTAGTCGATGACCATTTCCTTCGGCACGCAGAGAAAGTCTTCATTGAAAAGTTGGAGGTCCTTCTTTTCCGTGAAGGGGATATTCACAAGATCCTCGATGGTGCGGATTTTCTCCACCTTGATGCCATAACGCTCGAACATGCGCTGGTAGAAGCGCGAATTTTGCTGCAAATAGGCCAGCGCGTCGCGCATTTTTGCCTCCTGGAAGGATTTTATCTCCTCCGCCGAAGCAAATTCTATGTCATTTTTGCTGATATTCATTACCTTGTCTTTCTGTTAGACGGCTTATGCCCTATTAAAAAAGAGACGGCAAAAATACGATTTTTCAGGCAATAGGCAATAGGCACAGCAACTGCGTCAAAATTTTACTTAGACATAGTCTTAAACATAGACTTAGACATAGACTTAGACATAGACTTAGACTCCGGGACTGACAGGCCACCTACTAACTACTAACTACTAACTGCTAACCGCTAACTACTATTGTCTGTTGGCTGTCAATCAACAAATTCTGGTTCGATGTGCCTTGTACAATAATTCCGGCGTTCCTGCGTTATGCACAAAATCATCAAAACAGTATAATCATAAAAACAGAAAGATGTACAATATCATGCAAACGACAGGCGACATTATGCCGACAACAAACAATTTCAAAGAACTTTCCATGGAGGGTTTCGTCACCATCATCCTTGACGGGGGTGAACGCGCAGACGAGGCCATGTACTATCTACTGCAACACATTCTATACCAGCCGTTAAGGAGGCGTTACGAGAGGGCACAGCATCTGTTGCTTGACGGTTTCGACGACATCCTCGACGACTTCTTCTTCCACCTGCGCGACGGGAGCGCGATCTGTAGTGGGCCAGACAAAGCCGGTGAGGGGACTGGCGGCGACGCTGGGAATGCCCATCCCGCCTCGGACAATCAACTTTCCTACCCTTCGCTGCGTCGCATCCGCAACCGGCAGGCGTTCGTGCAGTGGATGCTCCGCACCTTCCGCAACTACCTCAACGTGCGTATCGACAAGGAAAGTCCGTTTGTCCGCTCCGGAATCCCCGCCGACAGCTTGTCGGCCAGCGGTCCCAGCCACCCCTACGACAACTCCACCGACAACGCCCCCGGCGATCCCTACAGTCGCTCCTCCTTTAATTCCGCAGACTTCTATGCCTCATCTTCCATCCTGACCGACGAGCAGAAACTCTCGACCGCCTCCAACCTCCTCGCCTACGCCCATCAGGTGCTGTCCCCGCGCGAAGGTTTCATCCTGCTCCGGTCGCTGCTCACCATGCTGGACAAGCGGCAGTCGCTGCCCAACGAAGAGATGGCCGAGGCCCTTGGGATGACCAATGTCACCTACCGCGTGACCGTCCACCGCATGAAGGAACGTCTCGCGCAATTCCGCGCCCGTCTGCTCCAAGGCGAGCCCCTCCGTCTCGACGAAGCACACCGTCAGATGGCGCAGCGCATCAACGAGGACTTCCTCCATCTCTACCCCACCCTGTCATACTACTACACCCAATCCATCGGCACTTTGGACCCCGGCCATGCCGACGCCGTCAACCGTCTCCGCCAAGCCCACCTCGCCGCCACCGGCGACCTGCTGCACGAGCCTGCCGTCTCTTACGAAGCACGGTATTCCAAAGCGGCGGTATGGAATTTGGTGGAACGGGTTATCGGAGAGTGAGATGGCTATTGGCTATTGGCTTTTAGCTATTGGCTGTTTTTTTTTATGTCGCCATTCGTTTTTCTGGATTTCAATCATTGAAGTTCGTTCGTCTTTTTTCTCATAAGTATGGAAAAAGGCAAAATGTTACATGTCCGAAAACTTTTTTCGAAAAAAATTTTTCCGTTGTAACATTTCCGGTTTTTCCATACATATAGAGTGAACAAAAAAAGGACGCGTATGACATACATCATCCATAACCGTATCATCTGGATTGTTTACGACGAGCACAACCTCCACGAGCAATTCAGGCGTATGTTCTTCCCCAGCTGGAGGAAGGAGCATCGGGAGCCCGTGACGGTGATAAGGCTATAAACAGAGAATACGACTATGAACACTGGAGCAAAAAACTATTAGATATGAAAGAAAAACTCAGTCCACAGTACAACGACGCCGTCAGACAAATCAAGACGGCCATTTTGCAGATTGGCCCAATTTGGCAGACGCATCTGCCCAAACAGAAAAAGCGGTCCCGCTACCGCTTCACAAACCTCACCACCCCTACTCCACCATCACCCAAGGTCACTCGCAGGAAATACTCCCCCGGCTTCAATGCGGTGACGTTCACGCGGGTTAATGCGTCGCTATGTGAACGGAGAACAACCTTGCCTTGGGTATCGTAAACATCTATGCCCGTGATGGTTGCGCCTTCGCTTTCCAGCATCAGATAATCGTTGGCGGGGTTTGGATAGACTTTGAGGGCGGGGATGTCCATGTGTTCAGTTAGCGCGTTGGTAGTGGTGTCAATGACGAACACTGTGACTGAACTGCGCGGGCTGATGCACCACAACGTGTCGTCCTGATAGACCTCCTCCAAATAGTAAGTGGTTGTGTCATAAAGTTCCGGGGTCGTGAAGTAGGATCCCGTCGCGATGTGCAGGGTAGCAGTGTCAGAGTCGTACCAGCGCACTTCCTGCTCGGCGAGCGCGACAATGGTGGTCTGCATTCCCGGTAGGATGTACTGGTCAAAGGCTAGCGGGGCAAGCACCTGCGGCTGCAAGGCGACATCGCAGCGCACTTTCGTGCCTGGCTTGGTCGTCACGGTGAACGTGGCGGTCTGATAACAGGGTGCGGAGACCTCCACAGTATAGGTCCCCGCCATAATCGGCCGGTGATAGGCGCCGAGCGGCAGATGCGAGAAAACTTCGGAATGGAACTTGTCGTGGTTGAGGACCTTGACCATCGCCTCCACGGGCTCGTGCGTGACCGCATCGGTGATTACGCCCCAGAAGCCGTAGTCGCACTCCATCACGTAGCTCAGCAGCGCATCCTTGGTGTTCGTCCAAAACGACTGCAACTTCACCGGATCCGTGACCACATGCGTAAGACTGGTCTCGATGGTCACCTCGCGACAACGCTGGTAGTAGGTCATATAGTCCTGACGGCTGCCGGAAACGGGGTACCAGTCGCCGCCGTCAATGACCACCCGACCGCCGCTGCCGTACATGAACGAGGTGTCCTGCGCGTGGCATAACGACGCGTAGTTCTGGCAGATATAGCGGAACCAGTCGGCATCGGCATGGGGTCGCTGACTCGTGGTCCACGAATCCCATGGATAATTGAGCAGTTCCGCCCCGCAATGGAAATTGACCGACATGACAAAATGCTTTGGCGTAACATAGTCGATAATTGCCTGTGTCTCAGGCTGTATATTGGCCATCGTGCCCAATCCCGGCAGATGCGGATAGTTACGATTCAGCTGCACATCATTGTAGTTGTGGTAGGTCGAATACCCGCCGCTTGACGAAATCATATCATTGCTTAGATGATACGTGCCGTCAGGGTTTTCCAGCGGACAGATGTACAAATCCACATTGTCCAAAATCCGCATCACAGCAGAATCGGTTGTGGCGTTGTTCAGAATATAGTCGGCGAGATGGAGCATCAGGAAATAGCCCACCACCTCTGTGCCGTGCATGGTCGAGGAATAGAGAAACGCCGGTTTGGTTGTTTCCTGACCCAACGTGTTGCTGATATGGATGGCGAAGATGGAGTGCGGCAGATCTGGATGCGGTGTGGTGTCCAAAATGGTGTCAATCCGACACAAATGAGGGAAAGAATCCTGAAAATGCTGCAACAGCTGCAAATAGACATCATAACTGGGGTACCTGTTCCAGTCGAACATCGCCTCCAAAGTGGTAGCGATATGGCTGCTATCCACCCTCTCGCCACGGGTTGGGTGAAGTGCCTCCTCGGGGATATACTCCCTTTCTGAGAACCTGCTTTGCAACATTGAGGAAATACTGTCCAGGTTAGCCGTGATCTTAGACGTAGCGTTCAAAGCATCCGCTACAGGTCCAACCGTGACACAGACCGTATCTGACAAAATGGATTCATCGTTAGAGCTGCAATTATATGTAATTGTGTAGCAATGATTTCCGGGAGCGACAGATGTATCCGTATAGGTGGAATCTGCAATGTCAGAGGCAACCAGCACTCCGTCACGATAGACGTTGACGGTATGACCAGTGGTCACATTGCCGTGTATGGAAATATCATCCAAACAAAAAATGTATTGATTGAAGGAGATGCAATGGACGGCAACATATTTCGCTTGCGGCGGAACCAGAAAGGAATACTCCGTCCATGTGGTCGTCGGGGTAATCGGATCGCAGTGGAGCGGGATGAAGCTGGCGGCACTGCTATCGGTCAGCGAATAGGCCACAACAAACTGTTCGTCAGCAAATTGCGAAGAAAAACTGCGGGCATAGAAGGAGAAGGTGAACGCTTCAGAAAAATGCAGTTCAGGACTTACCATCCAGTCGTCATTATGGATTGTGTAATGGAACGGACAGCCGAAGAATCTGTGGCCGGAATGGGCCTGCATATTGTTATTACCCGTGCCGTAAATTAGCTCGTCATCCAGCACGATGTAGGCCATCGTCGCACCTTCGTTTAGGAAATTCAGCGAGGAAAAAGTGGAAGTCGGCTCACCATCCCCGTCGATGTAACGCCAACCCACGTCTCCTGATGGATTGATTTCGCCATAATCATAAGATTCCACATCATCGAAAATCGTAACCGTCTGAGAAGTGTAAGTTCCATTCCACGAAAGTGTTACATCGTTCCCCGTCACCTGCGCCGTCAGGCCTTCGGGGGCATCGCATGGCGAGCTCAGCGGACTCAGCAGGATGCCAGCGGGCATAGTCAGGTCGTCCATCCACACGCAGTCGGAGCCCTTTTTCGCATTCGTATTCTTGCGATAACAGAACTTCAGCACGTGGTAACCTGCGGACACATGGCATTGATATTCAGCCCAATCCGCGTAGCCTGTCAGCGTGTCCATCGCTTGACCGTCAAGGTAGAAATAGAACACTCCACCGCCGGGTGCGGAGAAAATCTTGCGAAAGTAGGAAACCGTTCCGCTATCTGTCAAATATATAGACAATTGCAAAACAGATTCAATATTGTCCTGATAATAGTTCCCGCTTCTGACGCAGTATCTGCCGCTATGGGCACCCTCGCTGGTCACCTCCCACAGCGAACGGGTTCCCACGCGTTCCCATTGCAACGTGGAAAAGTCTCCGGTTTCCCAGTCTTCCACCATCTGCGGGGAATTTTGGGCTTGCAACGACAATACACCGAGGATTACGGCCAATAAAGAAAACAGTAGCGGTCTCATCATGGGAATTATTTCGTCAATGTCCCTCTCAGCCACCGCAAAAAGGTCTCTGGCCAAGCCGACAGCTGCGCATCATCATATTTGGCCATCTTCTCGGGATTCACGCCGAAACCGTGCCCGCCCTTTTGGAGATACAGGTAATAGACATTGGGCTTGTTCAGCGCATTCAGCGAGTCGGCCATCATCCTGGCGTTGTGCCAATCCACCGTGGGGTCGTCGTAGCAATTCAGCAGGAAGACGGGACAATGCACTTTGTCGGCGTGTAACTCCATTGACAAGGAATCCCACATCACAGGGTTGTGTTGTCTGCGCTCGCCCATGAGTCCGCGGCGCGAGCGCTTGTGCACGTACGGTTCGCGCATGGTTACCACCGGATAGATGGGAGCCACGAAATCGGGAGCGATGCTGTCGGGCAGCAGTTCCGCACCACTCAGCACTAAGTGGCCGCCGGCGGAGAAGCCCATCGCCCCGACGGTCTTGTACCCCTTCGATTTAACGGTTTTTAACGCTCCTTCCAGCGCTTCGAGCTGACCCGGGTATTGCGTGCAACAACTCCGGCGGATGTGTGTAAACCACGACCACCAGCCAGACACAGGATATTCGAGCACGTAGGCGGCATAGCCGTTCTGGTTCAGCCACTGCGCCACCTCGCTACCCTCACCGCGCCTTGCCAACCAGTAGTAACTGCCGCCCGGGCATACGATCACGGCGGTGTCAGCTTTCCCTTTCTCGGGTAAAAATTCGGTAAGCTTCTGTGCGGAAACGTTGGTAAACAACATCATCGCACAAAACACAAACATCAAACATTTAAAATTCATAATTCACAATTCATAATTATATCGCCGTCACACATCATTCATCGTTTTTCATCGCATTATTCATCGAATCATCATATCATCACACGTCATACGTCATTCATCGTTTTTCATCGTTTCATTCATCGTATCATCCCATCATCCCATCATCACATCATCGTATCATCGTATCATCACACGTCACACGTCAACTTCCTCACGATCCCGTCCTTCTCCCCCATCACTGCCTCGGCGGTCATCACCGCGGTGAGGGGGACGCCGCAACAGCCGTGGAGATAGACATTTTGGCCGGTCATGAAGAAGTTTTCGGCTTTGGTGCGGAGGGGAAGGTAGCCGGCGTATGGGTTGCGACTGTCCTTGAGCAGACCGTAGAGCGACCCGTCCGGTTCGTTAAAATAGTCGCGGACGGTGAGCGGGGTGGCGTCATAAAGATGTTCCACACAATCGCGGAAACCCGGTCTGACCTTCTCCATCTTGTTCAATATCAGCTCTGTATGTTTGCTTTTCAATTCTTCATAATCCGAACCTCTTTTGCCCACAGTGGTATTGGCCCACTTCTCGCACATTGAAAATGGAGAAAATACAATCACCTGCACAGCGCGGGCAAACGGTCCTTGGTTCTCCTCGCACGGCGTGAAAAAGACGAAATTCTGTGGCCAATTCTCTTCTTCGTACTTTCCAAACTGCCAAACCTTATCGTAACTGTCCCAACAATAGCACGGATGGTTTATGTACGGGAACGTGCCCTCTTTCAGCACCGCATAGACGCAGTAGGCCGAATAATTGTTCGGCGCGGACATCAACCACGTTCTGGAAGCCTTCGTAAACAACTGATCACCTGTAACTTTCAGCAATGATTGCGGATGGATGGAGGAAACGACACAATCGGTGGCGAACGTCCTGCCGTCGGCGGTGGTCAGCGATAGCACCCGACCGTTCTCCATCTGCATGGCGGTCACTTCGGCACAGGGGAGCACTTCGCCACCCAGTTCGCGAATCTTCGATACCAGTGTTTCTGCCAACTGTTCGGCAGGTCCTTCGAACCGCGAATGCGCTTTGATATACAGGTAGTTAATCAACGAAAACACGTAAGCAGGAGTATATCCAGCCTCGCCACCCGCCAACGGGCTCAGATAAGCCAACAGACTGCGCAGTTTCGGATTCTGGACGTGGTCCGCAATGAAATCCTTCGACGACTGGTAGAAAACTTCGTCGCTGCTCGGCGAAGAGTCGCTGCCCGGACGCAAGAAAAAGAAATCCACCTGATCAGCCAACGCAAAGAGGTGATCCACATAACGTTGGATGTTCTCTTTCTCCTCAGGGAAAAGCTGCTGGAAATACTTCGTGAACGGTTCAATGCCCTGCGGAATCCGATACGTCATGCCATCTTCCAAACAGACCACCTCGTCGCCACAGTCTATATCCACCTGACGGAAATGCAGTTGGTCGAGGATGCCGAGGTAACGGCAGATGCGGTTGAGCGAGCCGCCCGGCTGCAAACCGCCCACCACGTGCATACCCGCGTCGAACGACACCCCGTTACGGGTGAACGACTGCAGTCCGCCTCCCACGTGCGCACTCCGCTCCAGGACAGTCACCTTGTAACCCTCCTTGGCCAAAAGCGCACCCGTGAACAACCCGCCGATGCCGCCGCCGATGATATGAACGTGTTTTTTCATTCTTTGATGTTTGACGTATGACGTTTGATTAGGTAAATGATGATCGTTATTACCCTCCAACCGTGTAACCTTTAACTACTAACTACTAACTACTAACTGCTAACTTGTACCGTTCCTGATACTTCTTAAAATACCGCCAATACTCCTCTGTTTCCAAACGCGTGCAAATTTCCGCATAGTGTTCCTGGTAATAGTGGCGCATCTGCCTGGTTACCAGGCGGTCACGTTCACTGTCGGTGTCTGCTCCCACACTGTCATACGGGCGGACGCGCTCGGCTATTTCCAGATAGAGGTCGCCGCCGCGGAACAACAGTTCCTCCTTGGGCAGAACGTGTCCCATTCCGTGTATGAAAATCGGGAGGATGTCGGCGTCTAACTCGCGTGCCAGCGCAAACGCCCCCTTGTGGAAGCGCAAAATCTCGCATTTTGGCGACCGCGTACCCTCTGGGAACACGCAGATGGAGTAACCGCGCTCGTAAAGTTCGCGCAAACGCGGCAGATTCGTCTCCATACCATCGCTCACAGGATAGTATTCCGCCTTGCGAATCACCAACCCATAAAACGGATTGTGCCACACCCAATCGTTAGTCAAAAAAACGATTTTCGGGGTAACCGACAGCAGACACAGCAAATCCAAATGGCTTTGGTGGTTCGAAACAATCACCGCCGGCTTCTCGAACGTTTCCCCTGTCAAATTGTTCATATCAAATTGAATATGAGGCAGATGATGAACACAAAAGGCGGCCATACGCTGCAAGAACGTATGATACTTCAACTTCTTCTCTTCCGTATTTTTCCCAAACATAAAATAGATGGCCGTATAAGGAATCAAGAAGAGGAAGAGCAGCAGGAAACAGAATCCGCATAACAACGTATATGCAAAACGTTTGAGGGTTACAGGAGTCTCGCGCAACTGTCCGTTTTTCTTCGTCAGCCAATCGAAAAGGACAGGCGGCAGGAAGGAGGCCATCAACACCACCGTAACCATACCGATAATCGTAACCAAAGCCAACGACTGCAGGG
Organism: uncultured Bacteroidales bacterium; assembly: GCA_900317715.1. Classification (GTDB taxonomy): domain Bacteria; phylum Bacteroidota; class Bacteroidia; order Bacteroidales; family WCHB1-69; genus F23-D06. The sequence continues at coordinate 15,770 of ONHS01000007.1, forward strand.
CAGGGTGTTTCGCGACAATCAGACAGCCGATGCCCGCGAACATGATGAGCGCTGAAATCACCACACTGTGCTTGTAAGAGGCCAACCGCGGCTTGCCCGTCGTGTATTCGTACAGCAGCCCTTCCGTAATGAAAATCGTGTAGTCGTCGCCTTGACCGAAAATGAACGTAGCCAAGATGATATTGACGATATTAAACTGAATGCCAGTCAGATGCATCAGTCCCAAAATCCAAATCCAGCCCACTGCCAACGGCAGGAAGGCAAGCAACGCCAGCTCAATTCGGCGGAAGGAGAAGAGCAGGAAAACAAAAACGACTATACCGCATACCCAACCGATGTAATTGAAGGAATCGCGAAGCATATTCACCAACTGACGACCGAGGTCACTTCCCGAAAAAACAAACATTGATGGGTTCACACCATCAACCTTTTGATGAACGACTTCAGGCTGTTCCGTATCCACATAATTGACAATCCGATATCCATTTTCAATCGGGTAAATATACCTTAAAGTAAAAGGTTTAATAACATCATTAAAATCTTCAATATCAGAAATTTCGCATTTACTAGAAATCAAATCAAAGAAGGATTGGAAAGCCTCTAACGAGAAGCCTTGGGCCACCGCTTCGCGCTCAAATTCATGCAGGATATGACGATGGGATTCTTCCTGCCAAAAGGCATTCCAACGGGCGGCAGCTTCCTTTTGACGTTGCTGCGAAGGTAGCATCTCCCCCACTCCGCTCACCGATGTCACCGCGTCGCAACGCTTCAGCAAAGACACCAACGAGTCGTTGCGATTCACCGCCTCCTGCAAGGTCTTCCCTTCCGCCACCGCGTACATCATACCCGAAGCCTGCACTTGCGACAGAATCTCCAAATTCTCGCGCTGGGTCGGAGTCATGTAATTGATGTTCGAGAGGTCGCTGTCGAAGGATGTCTTCTTTGAAAAATAGCCAAGAATGATCGTGATTATCAATCCTATAAGGAGAATCCACGGACGGGCTTTGCTACGCGAAAGGTGCACTCCCGTCCACTTCCCAAACAGCAGATGTTCGGACGGCGCGGGACGTTTGCGCATAAACTGCGGCAGGAAAATCAGCACAAAGAGGATCGTCCCGACGAGCATCAAAGAGGCAAAAAGCCCGAGGTCCTGCATCGCGCGGGCATCGAGCCACAAAAGGCAGAAGAAAGCCGCCACAGTGGTAAGATTGCCAATAAACAGCGGCAAAACCATCTCGCGGAGCGCCTCGCGACGGTCGCCGACTTCCTTGTATTCGTCGAGGAAGTGCAACGGATAATTCGCCACGATGCCGATAAGGACAGAACCAATGCCCAGCACGATAATGGAGACACCACCTCGGAAAACATAAATAGCCGCCAACGAAAAAAGCGCTCCGAACAGAATGGAGCCGCCCACCCAAAGGATGTCGGAAACACGCCGATAATGCAGCAACAGGATCAACAAAATCAGCACGACGGCAATGACCACCGCCAAGATGGAATCGTGCTTGATTTGCGTGGCATTGGTGGCCGCAATCAAGGGTGCGCCCACCGCCACAATCTCCACTTCTGGCATCTCTTTCTGGACATCCAAAGCTTTCTGTTCCAAATATTTAGAGAGCTTACCGTTATTAAAACTTTCATTGGAGCCATAGGGACTGTCGAAGGTGACGAGACCGTGTTTCCCGTCAGCGGTAAAGAGGTATCCATCCACCACTTGGAAGGCATCGTTGAGCTTCAACGAGTTCAGACGCTGTAAGGTCGGGGTGAAGAGCTGCAGCGGATCCATGGGCAGCGTATGCATGATGGTACCCGCGACTGGGAACATCAGCAGCTGTTTGTCCTGTGCCAAACGACCCTGCACCATTCCCGGCGTTTGCAGAAGGGAATCCACGCGAGCGTAGTCCTCTTTTGTAAGCAGATACGGCAGATGGGCATACACCGCATCCATGAGGTCGAAGACCTGCGTTTCGTCAACCGTAACACTCAGATTTTCAACCATGTCGCTTTCGGATAGGATGTCACCATATCTGGACATGGCTTCCTGAATGGTCTCTGTATCAACGGAATCGTTTTGGGGAGAAAAGACCACTGCAATTCGGCTCTGCGCGGCAAACTGCTGATAGACCTCCTGATATTTCTGGTTTTCCGCGCCAGAAGGGAGAAATCGCGCAATATCCTCCTCGTAGCGTACGCGCGACGCGAGGAACGCGAAGACAACAGTGAGCACCAACGCCATAGCGAGGGTCAGCCCGCGTCGCTTCTCCAAGAAGTCATATATTCGCAAAAAGAATCCAGTCATCAAACTTTCTATATCTTTATCTGCCTAGACTGCAACACATTAAAAAAAAAGCAGCCCTTTTCTCAAAAGACTGCAAACATACATAAAATTTTTGAAAAAAGGGTTACGCGGTTAGGCGGTTATCGTTGTAAGGAGCGAAGCAGTTTCACGGGAAGATAATATAGCAGCGCTCCGAAAGTGAGAATGCTGTTGAGCACGCTGATGCGGAAAAAATCCCAGAACGGGCGGAAATGGCTCACGCGCTCGCCCTCAGGCGGGTAATACACGCGCACGGGCACGGAGGTCACGGGCACGCCACGCCATGCGGAGAAGACAAGTAGCTCTAATTCAGCCTCATAACGCGGCGTAATCGGCCATTTTAAGTTGATTTGCTCCAACGGGTATATTCGATAGCCACTCTGCGTGTCTTCCAAGCGAATACCTGTTTGCAAATGAAACCAGAAGTTGGAGAATTTGTTCGCAAAGGTGTTTTTGGAGGGCATATTGTCGGCGGTGAGGTTGCGAGAGCCCACCACAAGAGCATCCTTATTCGCTAAGTGACAGTCCATTACAGAAGGAATGTCCTCGGGGAAATGCTGTCCATCGGAATCGATGGTGACAGCGTAGCGATAGCCCAATTCCAACGCCCGGCGGAAACCCTGCATCAGCGCGTAGCCCTTTCCCCTATTGGGGGAATAGTCAACCATTTCGGGCATTTCCGAAGCATCGAAAGCAGCGGATAGGGCTTGCATCGTGGCAGGCGTGCTACCATCGTTCACCACAATGATGTTGCGCGTATAGGCACGGATGCGACGCAACACATCCACAATCGTCCGCTCGTTGTTGTACGTCGGCACGATCACGCACGCACGCTCGCCATCGAAAATCGCCGCCCAGTCCTTCATGATACGATCTTGAAAATGAGTGAAAACTTGGTGAAAACACGCCCCTCGGAAGCAACCGTTCCCTTGATCGTCAGGAGATTATCGTCCTCCTCCAGCTTGTCGAACACTATTTCAACTAATTCTTTAGATGGACGCAATATATCTATGTATTTCAATACTTTAACGTCAGATAAATCCAGTTTCTTCCCACTGCGTTTTTCCGCCAATTCTCCGATAATACCAACCTGGCACACCCCCGGTGTCACAGGATTGCCTGGAAAATGCGCTTTAAAAATCTCGCTATCGGGATTCAATTGTATACGGACCGTATTGCCCGTTTTTTCAATTATCTTATACAATTCGCAATTCATAATTCATCATAATTCATCGTCATTCATCGTATCATCGTATCATCATATCATCGTATCATCATATCATCGTATCATCGCATCATCATCCGCCATTCATCGTCATTCATCATACGTCATACGTCACACGTCATACGTCACACATCGCAGCAGTACCTCAGGAATTCAATTTCATGTTGGTGAACGTAATCGTGGTCATATCGCCGTTCGCCTCTTTCATTTCCACCTTGGTCACGGCATTGTGTTTGTCGTTGAAATAGAGGTGGATAGAGGTGAACATCTTCTTCAGTTTGGGTTGTTTCGGGGTGAGTTTGGCTACCCATTGGGTGCCTTGGGTGTACATCTCGACGGTGAAGTCGCCGCTGTTGGAGAGGGCTGTTCCCGTGACGCTGCCCATCACAATTTGCGCGATGCCCTTGAACAATTGCCCGCTCTGTCCGTCGGCCTTCTTGGTCTTGCCATCTTGCTGAATGTAAACCTGTTGCTGTCCGTTTTCCTCCTTCACGACAAGCGCAAATTTGTTGGGTTCGGTGTATTCCCATTTGAGGTTTTTGCCTGAGAAGGACATCTTGCCTTTGGAGGTCTGCTTCTCCTTGAGCATGGTGGATTGTCGCACCTGCGTGAAGTCGCATTGGATGCTCTTCACCGCCGACGTGGCCTTGTTGATGGTTTCCACCATCTTCTTCGACTGCTCAGGGGTGGCAGGTTTGAGGGATTGGGCTGAACCTCCAAACCACAACGCTATCAACATCAATAATATCGTTAATTTTCTCATATTCATCGTCATATTCATCGTTTTTCATCGTATCATCGTATCATCGCATCATCTCCTAGGGCTCGCTACGCTCACCCCAGGCTAACATAGGTCGGGCTTTCAGCCCTCTTTGGATTCACTGCGCCACAAAATAGCATCCCGCCATGATCAGCAGCACCCCGATCCAGCGGGTGGCAGGGACCGTTTCGTGGAAGATCAGCACGGCGGCGATCATCCCGAAGACGTAGCTCAGCGATATGAGCGGATAGGCGCGGGAGAAGGGGTAGTTTTTGAGGATGTGCATCCATAACACCGCACCAGCCCCGTACGCGGCACCACAGCCAAGCCACCACCAGTTGGTCAATTGCGACACAAAGAACGAGCCTTTCCAAGCGAACGTTCCCATCTTTTGCAAGGCGAATTTCAGGAACACCTGCCCGGAACACAAAAGAATAGACTGGATAATGGCCAAAACGATTAGTCTCATAACGGTTTTTTAATGATTTCGGCACGGTCTTCCGCACCTTTCTGGTGAATAATTCTCACGTTTTCAAGCTCATACAGCGGGTGGTCACCCGGTTCGACCGAGAGCATCCACGCCTCGGAACGGTCAGCATACTCCATCTGTCCGAAGAAGTGCGGGTGTTGATGCTGGAACTCCGTGATTTCGTCGTTGGCGCTGACCAAAGCCGTGCGCAGACGGCCCGTCCGCAGCTGCAGCCACGCATCTTGCAAAGCGCACTCAAACGAGATGGTGCGGTGCGCGTAGGTGTTGTTATAGCCGTGATTGCACGTGTGGATCGCGATGAGCGAAGCCACGGTGTTGTGCGTCGATTGCATGAACGCCGTGGGCATATTCACCGCCTCACCCTCCTGCTCCAATCCTTTCAGCAGCTGCACAGAATGCTCCATACAGCCCATCGCGGTGCCGTTCAGGATGGCATCAGGCTGATCTGTACCGCTGATTTCCATCGCTTTCAACGCCGTCACGAGGGCACGTTTCTGCAATTTTCCCATCCTGCGCGCCTTCATGGGCGGCAAGTAGCGGTTATACTCCTCCGCCGGCACATCTTTCACGATAGCCGTCACATACACCTTATTCATAGCGCGATAGAATTATGGACGAATCATTGCCGCCGAACCCGAAAGCGTTGCACATCACGTGGCGAAGTTCCCCACGCGGACACTCGCTTCCCGAAACTGGCGTAATGCATTGTTCGTCAGCAGTTTCAAATTCAGTTTGAGTGGGCAAAAACCCGTTGCGCATCGCCAAGAGGCAGAAAACCGCCTCTATAGAGCCCGACGCACTGGTAGTATGCCCCGTATAGGATTTGGTGGATGATACCGGCGGCACATTCCCGCCAAACACCCGACGCAGTGCGGCACTCTCCGACGCATCGTTGTTCGGGGTGCCCGTACCATGCGCGTTCACGTAGCTGATGTCGGACGAGGTCAATCCTGCTTCCGCAAGCGCTTGCGTCATAGCCAAGTAGGCACCTTCGCCATTTTCCGACGAGGCTGTCTGGTGGAAAGCATCGCAACCGTTCCCCACTCCGCTGAGCACGCCGAGAATCTCCGCTCCACGCTTCAGAGCAGGACTTTCGCGTTCCAGTACAAGGTAGGCAGCCCCTTCACCGAGGTTCAATCCTGAGCGAGTTTTGTCGAACGGACGACAACGCTGGGTGTCCAAGATCATCAGCGACTTAAAGCCGTTGAGATGGAACAGCGACAACGCCTCCGCACCGCCCGCCACCACAATGTCGCGTTCGCCAGATTCAATCAGCAACTTGCCCATAATCAGCGCATTCATCGCGGAAGAGCAAGCCGTGGAGGAGGTCATCGTGTAGTCGAAACAGTCGAAGTAGTCGACAATTTCGTTGGTGGAAGCACCGCAATCGTGGATGTCACGACCCGTGGTCTGCGGTTCAGGGAAGTAATGTTCTGTAACGTCCATACCGCCGACCGTCGTGCCGGAGATGAGCGCCAACCCGCTCTGCTGCAGCAGTTTCGACTGCTCCAGCGCCTCCTTCAACGCCAGTACACCCAACAGATGGGTGCGCGAATATACGCCCGCAGGCAACGCCAAACGCTCCAGCAATTCCTCGCCGCTCATCGGCACTTCCCCAACGGGAAACTCCCGATGCTCTGTGGGCAGGTAGCGTACGGTACGCACGCCCGATTCGCCTCGCAGCAGGGCAGCACAGTTCGCCTCCGCCCCGATTCCGAGCGCGGAAACCACCCCCATGCCGGTTATGACCACCCGATCACGCATTATTTCGTGCGGTTTGCAGCCACATAATCAGCCATCGTGCGCATAGAGGCGAAAATCTCCTTACCCTGTTTCGGGTCGGAAATCTTGATGCCGTAGTTGCGTTCCAACAGCACGATCAGCTCCAACACGTCGATGGAGTCCAGGCCGAGACCTGCATCGCCAAACAACGGTGCATTGTCATTGATATCGGCAGGCGTCATCTCTTCGAGGTTCAACGCCTCAATCATTTTGGTTTTTAATTCTTCGATCAATTCCATATTATCGTTATTTTTGTCATTATCATCGTATCATCGTCGTTATCCGTTCCAGGGGTTTCGCTGCGCTCACCCCTGGCTACCAAGCTCTTGCCCCTAACGGGGCTGCTCAAGGAATTATGTTTTAAAAATGTTTGGGCTTGACACATTCATAATTCTTAATTCCAATTCCGCCTCGTACTCCGTCTCCGACACGGCCTCCACCCATCCTGTCAGCACGCTGGTGGTCTCGCCGTCCATAAATGCGCGGTCAATCGCTTGGTTCATGGCCTCCTGCGATTTTTCGGGCAGGAGGATGAAGCTGCTTTCGCCGTGGTATTTGTTGCGGATGGCGATTTCGCCGGTGACGATGTTGGGCAGCGTATAGACAAACACCGACGGCGAGGGGTAGAATTCCTCCGTATTGGCGATCGTGCGCTGGAACGTGCGGTCGGCGTTCAGCGAGGAGTTGCGGTTGAAGAGGATCACGGCACGGTCGGCACGCGGCACGAAGCGCTCCCCTCCCTCTTCATTCAACAAAATCTCCGATGCGATGAAGCCCACCTTGCACAACACGTCCATCTTGAAGAATTTCGGGTAGTCCATATTGAACTTGCGGTACAGCATCGTCAAGAACGAATCGCCCGCGACGGCCTCCGCCACGCGCTTCCCGTTCACATCCAAGAACTTCGGAGTCAGTTTGACTGTATGTTTTACCTTCGTGTTCATTTATTTTTCAAACTTTGAACTTTGAACTTTGACTTTGAACTTTGACTTTGAACTTTGACTTTGAACTATAAACCGTATACCCTAAACCCTAAACTCTAAACCCTAAACTCTAACCCCTAACCTCAATAACCCATAACCTATAACCCATAACCATTAAAAGAAGCAGCCGCGTTGCACCCTCCAAAACCGGACAACAATTTCACGAACGCACGCTTCTGTGTGTCAATGGGTTCCGATGTAACCAGCACGGGCTGAGTGACGCCCAGCTCGTCGAAGCCGCGGGTGGCGGGCACTTTGCCATCCTCCAAAGCGCGCATCGTGAGCAGGGTTTCCAAGATGCCGGCGGCCCCGAGCGTGTGCCCGTAGTAGCCCTTCATGGCATTCACGGGGACTGCGTTCAGACCCGCGCGGTTGATGGCGATGGATTCCATCTCATCGTTGTACATCGTGGAAGTTCCATGCACGTTCAGACAGGCTAAATCATTGGCGGTCAGACCGCTATCGTTGAGTACGGAGCAGAGTGCGCGGTAGCTACCCTCGCCCGTGCGCGACGGTCCGGAGATATGGTTCGCGTCGTTACGCACCGCACCCGCCAGCATCCGCCAACCGTCGGCGGAGTCGTCCGCCACCGTATAGACCACCGCGGCGGCGGCCTCTCCGAGGTTCAGCCCACGACGATTCGCGCTGAACGGTCGGCACTGCTCGTCCGACAACGCCTTCAGCGACTGGAAGCCCGCCACGATGAACGGCGACAACACATCCGCGCCAATCACCACGGCAGCGTCGTATTGTCCCGACATCAAACAACGATACGCCTCAATCTGTGCGCACAATCCTGATATACAAGCATTTGACACTGTAATCGGCATATTCGGATTTCCGAAAAAGTTCGCCATCCTCTGAGCCGTATGCGCAGGCGTAACACGCTCTAAATCAAGATTCTCATCTGCCAGCAACTCCACATTGCCTTTGGTTGAGGAGAGAATGAAGATCACTCGCTCAGATTTCGGATCTATTCCGCTCTGTTTCACCGATTTAACAGCAGAAAGCAGAGCTATTTTCTCGAATTTAGTACGAAATGAGGCGACAACATTTGCACTCAGTTCGCGTGCCAATTCGGCCTCCAATATCTCATCGGGAATCAGCGACACAAAGCAGGGGAACGGCAGATTCCACAACGATTCGTAACGGCGCAGCTCAGAACGTCCATTCATTACAGACTGGAAATTCTCCTCCACCGTGAAACCGAGCGGACTAATGATACTCTCCCCTATCTTCTTCACTATCATGACTCTACCCTTTCTCCTGATACGGTTATTTTCAATTCCGCCGACGCAATCAGTCGATTCTCCACAAACGACTCGGCGGACACTAATTTCATATCAAAAACATCTTCCAGCACGGTCATGCGAGTAACCAAGGTCTCCCCCACTTTCGGCACCTCATCAATGTGCATTTTCTTAATGGAGCCTATGTACCCCACTCTCACGCCTTTCGCGCCCTTCAAGCATTTGTCCACATAGCCCAGCTGTGCCGCACACGTCTGCGCCATATTCTCGATGATCGCATACGCCTTCAGCGCACCATCTTCCACGAAAATATTATCCTGACGAATAACCAGCGCCGTCTCCGCCGACTTTTCATCAGCAGAAACCAGCCGGTCCACCATCACCATGGGTGGTTGTTGCGGCAGAAGTGCCCGTATATCAACCTCTTGCATATTCATCGTCCATTCATCGTTATTCATCGTGCATTCATCGCCCTTCATTCGTCCCAAAATTCGTAATAGTTAAACCACTGCTCCGGATACTCCCGCAGCACCTCCTCCAGATGTCCCACATACTGGCGGACGTAAGCGTTTATACGGTCATTCCTGGTCTCGCCCTCTTTCTGTAACCTGTTGACATACACCTTATAGCGTTTTGCCGAGGCTTTCATCACGTTCACGGTGAGCACGGGCAGGTCGCGTTGCGCCGCGAGGGCGAAGGGTCCCATCGGGAAGCGGGCGGGTGCAGCCAAGAAGTCGCATGTCACCGTGCGCTGCTTGCCCACCAGACGGTCGCTCGGGAAGCTGACGCTCTCTCCGTTGTCAAGCGCATCATTGATCAGGAAAAGGTGCGACAAATCATTCTTCACAGGGATGATGCGGATGTTGGTATTCTCGAAAAGCCGCTGGCGATTCTCCACAATGGCCTCAGCCTCTTCACCGAAAGCGAGCGCGTTGAAGCGTTTCTTCGTCGCCACCAACGTATAACCAGCCAGCTCATAGCAGCCGACATGCGCACTGAGAATCATGAAACCGGGATCCTGCTCGGCCAATTCCTGATAAAGGTGATAATTTTCCACTTCCACATCGAACTTTCCGCCGCTGAACATATAGAAGCGGTCGAGGATGACTTGTGAAAAGCGACAAAAATTGTGATAAACGCCAAAAAAAGCTTTCAAAGGACGACGACCCAGTCTCTTCGTATAATAGTGATACATAGGCTTATAGCCCTTTGAAAACGCAAAATAGAAAGGTATCACGAAAACGGCCACAAAACCGTAAATCAGTCGCAGGGGTACATGTCGTACGATATGCACGAGGCTCCTGTGCATCCACGAGGTTCCGTCGGTTCCGCCTTGCCAAGCCCGTTCCTGCGCCATGCGAGAGGTTTTAGGCCACCTTGGAGGCAATGTAATCGTAGAACTGGCCCAATGTCTTCACCGTCTTCATCTCCTCCGGCTTGATCTTGAAGCCGAATTGCTTCTCCACAATGACCACGATATCCACAAAATCGAGGCTGTCGAGGCCCAGATGCTCCTTCAACAGAGCCTCAGGTTTCAGTTTTTCCTCGTCAATTTCCAGTTCGTCAATCAAAAAAGCATTCACTTTTTCTTCAATTTCACTTCTATCCATATTGATTTGCAAACAGTTACCAAAAGTATTACTATTTAAAATATCGGCGGCAAAAATACGCAAAATTATCGAAACATCCGATTGTTTTTTTGAAACCTGAAACTTGAAACCTGAAACTAAAAAAGCCCCTCACCATTCGGCAAGGGGCTTTTATTGTCTTAAAGAAGGCTGTTATTATCTTTTCGCCAGTTTCTTGTTTCCGGGCCAAGAGGTAAGAACCTGTTCCTTGTTGCGCTCGTAGATATTGCCCTCGTCGCAGTTGGAGAAACTAAGACCGGAAGCCGTCACATGGTAGTTGGAGAAGGCGTATTGATCGGTATCCCAATCCACCGGGATGGCGATGCTCATGCCGTAGCCATTGCTGCCGCTGAAAATCACGTTGCTCAAAGCAAGGCGGGTATCCTCATTCGTGGTTAAAGCAGCATCATCTGAATGCATGCCTGCATTCTGGATGTTGCAGTAGGTCAGGTTGCAGCCGCCGTTGGTCTGACGGGTGGAAGCGATTTCGATGCCGTCCCAATAGCCGGGCTCGTTGTTAAGAGCGCGGAAAACGACGGGTTGGGAAGCAGTGCCGTTGACCTGCAGCAAAGCGTTGGCGTTCACCGAAACGCTCTGTTCGTATGCCATAACAAACACCACACCAGCATTCACCTTCGCAATGGCGTTGCCATCCACATGAAGACCGGTCGGCAAATAATAAGGGATACCTTGATTGGAATATGTGGCCGTGACATTGGCCTCGTCGAGCCAGTAGTCGTCAATCATGATCATGTTAAACGTCTGGTTGTAGTTCGGGGAGGTATTGTAGGTGTTGCCGGTGCCGAGGCAATTGACTTTCTCATGGGTGTTCAACACCAAGGGATAGCCCGAGACATGCTGAAGGGTATTGTTCTCGAAAGCGGTGAAAACACCTTCGTAACCGAGGACTGCCCCGTTACTTTGGGAGTAGTTGATGTTGCAGTGCTTCATGGAGAGTTTGCCGCTCACATACAGCACCTGGTCGCCGCTGCCGCCATTGATGAAATTGACATACTCGAACTGGTTGTCATTACGTTTGGATGTGATTTCCACGCGATTCCAGGCGCCTGGGTTCGGGTTGTTGGTCGGACCCGTGAGGGTGATGGGATTGTCAGCGGTGCCCACCATGCGCAGACCGGCATTCTCCTCCACGATGATACTGCCGTCCGTACCTGTAAACATAATGGTCACTCCGGGTTCAATGGTCAACAAGGCGTTGCCTTCCACCCAGAAAGTACCGTCGATGATGTAATCAACACCACCCGAATGGTTGGTCCAAGTGGCGTTTGAGGAGATTGCGCCGGAGATTTCCACCGCGCCTTCCGTGCCACCACCGCCGGGGGTGTCGCTGAACGTGGCGATGAACTCGGCGTTGCCGCTCACCACAACTTTGCGGGGATTCTCGGTGTTGCCGTCGTTCCAACAGTTGAAATAATAACCCTGTGCGGGAACGGCGGAGATGGTGGCCGTCTCGCCGTCCTTGTAGCTGCCGCTACCCGTGACGGTACCCCAATCTGGATTGTTGGACTTCACCGTGATGGTGAAACTTTTCTTACAACCTGTCATGGTCAGCACGACCAGAAGAGCCAAAGCAGAAATCTTAATCAATCTTTTCATTGCTGAAATTTGTTTATGAATAATTAATGAATTTGTCCAAAAAATAGCGGCGGCAAAAATACAATTTTTGGAAAATGAAAGAGTCGTTTGTAAAATTTGTATCTTTGCCCGCTAAAACTGAGAATGGATGAACATCTATAAGGCTGATTTACACACCCATACGCTTTTTTCTCCGTGCGGTGACTTGGACATGACCCCGGAGAACATCATCTCCATTGCGCTGGAGAAGGGGCTCGACGTGATCGCCATCACCGACCACAACGCCACGCGCCACTGCCGATTGGCGGAGCACTACTCGCACAACCGCGACATCTTCGTGCTGTGCGGCGCGGAGGTGACCACCAAGGAGGAAGCCCACTGTCTGGCTTACTTTGGCGACCACGAGTCGCTCGACAAGTTCCAAGCGTACCTTGACGAGCACCTGCCCGACATCCCCAACGACCCTGAGTTTTTCGGCGACCAAGTGCAGATTGACGAGGAGATGAACATCATCTATGAGGAGCCGAAATTGCTCACCTCGGCTATCGACCAGAACGTCAACCAGATAGCTGACAAAGTACACGAACTCGGCGGACTTTTTGTCCCCGCGCACGTTGACAAGATGAAAAACAGCCTCATCGCGCAGTTGGGTTTCATCCCGTTCGACTTGGAATACGATGCGGTGGAACTTTCCAAGCACGGCGACAAAGACGAAATCCTGAAAGTCCACAAATATCTGAAGAACAAGATGTTCACCAGAAGCTCCGACGCCCACCAGCCCGATGTCATCGGCACCGCCCCCTGCTACCTGAAAATGGAAACCCGCAGCTTCGACGAAATCCGCAAGGCATTCCACGGCGAGGACGGACGGGAAGTGCTGCTGTCGGTTTGATGACGTGTGACGTGTGACGTATGACGTGTGACGTGTGATTTGTGAGGAAGAGATGATGAGATGAGAAGATGCCCCTCGCCCCCTTGAACTTTGAACTTTGAACCTTGAACTTTGAACCTTCTAACCTTTAACCTTTAACCTCTAAACCCTAAACCCTAAACCTTAAACTCTAAACCCTAAACTCTCAACCCTAAACCCTAAACTTGAAACCTAAAACTTGAAACTAAAACCAAATACAATATGACCGTAAAAGAATTAAAAGAAAAAATGAATCTCACCGTGTTCTGTGGTGAGGACAACATGGACACCGAAATTAAAGGCGGCTATGTATCTGATTTATTGAGTGATGTGATGGGATTCGCGCAGGAAGGACACGTTTGGGTGACCCTGCAGACGCATAAGAACGTCATCGCCATCGCCTCCCTGAAGGAACTGGCGTGCGTCATCCTTGTGAAGGGCAACAAACCCGACGACGACATGCTGGAACAAGCCAAAGAGGAGGACATCCCCGTGTTGGGCACCACCGAACAGACCTTTGAGGTGGCCGGACAAATCTACAAGTACTTAACCGCTTAGTTATGAAAGACTTGTCGATGCACATCATGGACATTCTGCAGAATTCCACACGTGCAAAAGCCAACAACATCACCCTCGAGGTACTGGAGAACTACGATGCGGACACGCTGACGCTGATTTTCAAGGACGACGGCTGCGGCATGAGCGCGGAAACCGTGGAGAAGGTCACCAACCCCTTCTTCACGACGCGCACCACGCGCAAGGTGGGACTGGGACTGCCGTTGCTGAAGCAGAACACCGAGATGACCGGTGGCTCGATGAAGATCGATAGCGAAGTCGGCGTGGGCACGACCGTCACCGCTGTCTTCGGCCTCACCCATCTCGACCGTCCGCCTATGGGCGACCTCGCCGGCACCATGGTACTCACCATCGCCGCACATCCCGAAATCCACTTCGTGCTGCACTTCCAGCGAGTCAAGGACGGCAAAGAGGAGACCGACTACGTGCTTGACACCGACGAACTCTACGAAGCCCTCGACGGAGTGTCGCTGCAAGAGCCCGAGGTGATGGCGTATATCAAAGAGATGGTAGAAGAGAACATCAAATAGTTAGCAGTTAGAAGTTAGTAGTTAGCAGTTGGGAGTGATTGTTTTTTTTCACTCCCTTTTTTTTACGCGTAGTCATCAACACAAAGCAACCAACACAAAGTAACCAACACGTAGTCACCAACACGTAGTCATCAACACAAAGTAACCAACACGTAGTTATCACACGAAGTTATCAACATTTACTCAACAACATGATTCTTTGACAAATAAAATGTATTTTTGCAGGTTGAAATTTTAACGATTAATTCTTAATAAAAACGTATAATATGAAAAAAGCATTTTTACTTTTGTTCTGCAGTTTGTTCGCGATTTTCAGTCTGAACGCGCAAACTGTTGTCCTCGAAGAGGATTTTTCCCTTGTCGGAGCAGACTCCAACCACTCCGTCTATAACAATCTGGACCAATACACCCAAATCCCGGGTTGGACTGGTAACTGGGTATATACCAGCACTGAGAAGTTGAGGGTGGGCAAATCTTCCGCAGGTGGTTTCCTGATGACCCCCGCGCTCAACCTTTCCGGCAACAACGGCAGCTTTACCGTAACTTTCGATGTTAAAGCTTGGTCTGCCTCCAACGAGTGCACCAATATGTACGTGTTGGTCGTCAATGGAACGGACAGCGTGGTGGAAACCGTGAATGGATTGAGCACCAGCCAGTTCCAAACTATCACTTTGCCATTCACGGGCGGTGCAAACGGAACTAAGATCAAATTCAAGAGCTACCAAGAAACCAAAGCCCGTTTCTTCATCGACAATATTGTGATCACCTCCGTTGAAAGTGGTCCCGACACCATCGCTCCCCACATCTCCAGCGTGAATCCTTCCAGCAACCTCCTGGCCGTCGCTTTCAACGAGGCTCTGGATCCCACTTCCGCACAAAACGCCAACAACTATGCGTTGGACAACAACATCTCCATCACTTCCGCCACGATGAGCGGAAACACGGTTTCTCTGGCCGTTTCTCCCGCCTTGGTGGAAGGCAATTCTTACACCCTTGTGGTGAGCAATGTGGCTGACGTCGCCGGCAATGTCATGACGGCTCCTGAATCCATCACCTTCACCTACGGCGTGTCCCCGGATTTCCAAATGGCCAACATCGCTCAATTACGCACCAAACTGGATTGCTCAGACAATACCGTCAACATAGCCGACAATGTGGAGTACAAACTTACCGGCGAAGTGATTGTCACCGCAGTGGCCGCCCACAACAACCAGAAAGTGATTCAAGATGCTTCTGGCGCCGTTCTGGTTTACGATCCCAGCGGTGTCCTCGGTTCTCTTGAAGTCGGCGACAAGGTGAAAGGTCTTTATGGCACCCTCACCAATTACTACGGATTCCTGGAATTCAAACCCACGCAAGCGTACGAGACATTGGTTTCTGTCTATCAAGATGTCGAACCCTTGACCATCACGCTGGGTCAGCTCAACGACCAAAGCTTCATGATCCAGCACCAAGCCGAGCTGATCAAACTGAATGACGTAACCTTCACCAGTCCAGGAACTTTTGCCGTCCTCAACACTTACGAAATCACCCAAAGCGGCACCACGGCAACAGCTGTTTACCCCTATTTCCAAGATGCAAACATCATCGGAACGGACATCCCTACTGGCAACGTCAGCATCACAGGATTCAATTTTGCCACCGGCAAGATCGGAAGCAACTACTATGATTTCCGTTACTACATCGTGCCGCGCAGCACCAACGACTTCAGCACGGGCATTATCAACTACGTGAATGAGAACGACGTGACCGTGGCTCCGAACCCCGCTGTTGACCAAATCAGAATCTCTGTCAGCAACGATCAATTCCAGGTTTCTCATTGCTACATCATTGACATCAACGGCAATGTGGTGGCTTCCCAAAATGTGGAAGACAACGCATTCAGCGTGAATGTCAACCAACTCGCCTCAGGTTTCTATTTCCTGCGCCTGACCGACGGCAAGAGCAACGTGACAACGAAGTTTGTGAAGAAGTAAGACGTGTGACGTATGACGTATGACGTATGACGTGTGACGTGTGACGTGTGACGTGTGACTTATGATTTATGATTTATGATGTTTGATATATAACGTAGATCGTAAGACTTGAAACTTGAAACCTGAAACCTGAAACTTGAAACAAAAGAAAACGGCGGGCATTTTTCAATGCTCGCCGTTTTTTCATCGGCCTTCATCGACCTTCATCGGCCTTCATCGTCACTTCTTATAGAATACGAACTTCCCGTCTTCCACAGAATCCACCATGATGGTGTCGCCGGGTGCGAGTTCGTCGGAGAGGATCAGCTTCGAGAGCTCGTTCATGATCTGCTTTTGGATAACCCGTTTCAGCGGTCTTGCGCCGAACATCGGGTCGTAGCCCAAATCGGCCAAGAGTTTCATCGCGTAGTCGCTGAACTCGATATTCAGATTCTTTTGCTCCAACAGCTTGCGCAAATTGTTGAGTTGCAAGTTGATAATGTCCTTGATTTCGCGTTTCGACAGCGGCTGGAACATCACGATTTCATCGATACGGTTCAGGAACTCGGGTTTTAACGTCTTCTTCAACAGCTCGTTCAATTCCGCTTTCGTTTTACGGAAGATTTCCTCCTCAGACTGTCCATTCGGGTTGGAGTAGTTCTCTTGGATGATGTTCGAACCAAGGTTGGAGGTCATGATGATGATGGTGTTCTTGAAGTCTGCCACCCTACCCTTGTTGTCGGTAAGCCGTCCGTCATCCAACACTTGCAATAGCACGTTGAAGACATCCGGATGGGCTTTCTCGATTTCGTCGAACAAGATCACGGAGTACGGTTTCCGACGCACCTTTTCGGTGAGTTGACCGCCTTCATCGTAGCCCACATATCCGGGAGGCGAACCGATGAGTCGGGAGACAGAGTAGGATTCCTGGAATTCGCTCATGTCGAACCGCGTCATAGCCTCCTCCGTATTGAACAGATACTCAGCTAAAGCTTTGGCCAACTCGGTCTTACCTACGCCCGTGGTGCCCATGAAGATGAACGATCCCAAAGGTCTGCGCGCATCTTGCAGGCCCGCACGGCTCCGACGGATAGCATCGGAGACAGCCTCGATAGCCTCGTCCTGACCGATGACCCGTTTGTGCAGTTCCTCCTCCAAATGCAGCAGTTTCGATTTCTCGCTCTGCATCATCTTGTTGACAGGGATGCCGGTCCAACGCGCCACCACTTCGGCGATGTCGTCAGCGGTGACCTTCTCGTCAATCAAAGCATTGTCGCCCTGCAATTCTTCCAATTCGCCCTGCAACTTCACGATCTTATCCTCATCACTCTTGATGAGTCCGTAACGCAGTTCGGCCACACGACCGTAGTTACCCTGACGCTCCTGTTCAGCAGCCTCGAGCTTGTAGGCCTCGATTTCATCCTTGCAGTGCTGGATTTGGTCCATAATCTCCTTTTCGCTGCGCCATTTTGTCGAAAGAGCGTTGCATTTTTCTTGCAATTCGGCAATTGTTTTGCTCAATTGCGCCACTTTTGCCTCGTCCTTTTCGATTTTCAACGCCTCGCGCTCGATTTCCAACTGGGAGATACGGTGTTGGACATCGTCTAACTCCTCAGGCACGGAGTTGATTTCGAGTTTCAGCTTGGCAGCAGCTTCGTCGATTAAGTCGATGGCTTTGTCGGGGAGGAAACGGTCGCCGATGTAACGTTGCGACAGTTCCACAGCCGCGATGATGGCCTCGTCCATGATCTTCACCTGATGGTGGTTCTCATAGCGTTCCTTCAAGCCACGAAGAATGGAGATAGCACTATATTTGTCTGGTTCTTCGATTTTTACGGGTTGGAAACGACGCTCCAAAGCCTTGTCTTTCTCAAAGTACTTCTGGTACTCATCGAGGGTCGTTGCGCCGATGGAGCGCAGTTCACCACGCGCCAAAGCGGGTTTCAGGATGTTGGCGGCATCCATAGCTCCTTCGCCCGATGCGCCTGCCCCCACGAGGGTGTGGATCTCATCAATGAAGAGGATGATTTCGCCGTTAGACTCGATCACCTCGTTGACGACGCTCTTCAGACGTTCCTCGAACTCGCCTTTGTACTTGGCGCCGGCGATGAGGGCACCCATGTCGAGGGAGAACAACTTCTTGGTTTTCAAGTTTTCCGGAACATCACCGCTGACCAAACGTTGGGCCAAGCCCTCCGCGATAGCCGTCTTACCGACACCGGCCTCACCGATCAAAATCGGGTTGTTCTTCGTACGGCGTGAAAGAATCTGCAGCACACGTCTTATCTCTTCATCACGACCGATCACAGGGTCGAGTTTGCCTTTGCGGGCCATTTCGTTGAGATTCTTGGCGTATTTGTTCAACGCATTCAACGTTTCCTCTGAGTTTTCGCCGGTTACCTTCTTTCCGTTATGGAGTTCGGCGATAGCCGCTTTCAGGCTCTTTTCGGTGATGCCCGCGTCCTTCAGCATCTGCGCCGCCTGACCGCCGGCCATGAAGATACCGTAGAGCAGATGCTCCAAGGCCATGTACTCGTCGCCGGAAGCGTCGCAGAACATGGCGGCCTTCTGCATGGCGGTCTGGGTGGTGCCGCCGAGGTAGATTTCGTTGCCGCTGCTCTTGGGCAGACGGTTGATTTCGCGCTCCACGGCCTGTTTGAGCGTTTGAGGGTTACACGATTGTTTCTTCAGCAAAAAGGGGATCACGTTGTCATCCGTGTCAAGCATAGCTTTGAGGATGTGCAGGGTGTCCACCTGCTGGTTTTGATTGCGCGCCGCCAACATCTGGGCATTGCCAATCACTTCTTGGGTTTTGATTGTTAAATTATTCGGATTCATATTTTTTTCGGTTTAAGGGTTATTGAAATTTAAGATTGACGTATGACGTAAGACTTATGACGTATGACTTTGAGGTATTCACACGTCATGCGTCCAACGTCATACGTCTAACATCAATGCAAAGATATTGCCAATTGGAAACAACTGACAAAATGGCAGAACAGCAAGTTTCAAGTGTCAACTTGGAACCTGGAACTTAGAACTTGGAACAAATTATAGTCTTGCGGCGGATATCATGCGGGGTTGGCCGTTGATGTCACGGAATGATTGTACTGCCAAGAACCCGAACGATTGGAGCATTTCGGCAAGTTCTTCGTGGAAATCGTGGTAGGTCTCCACGTATAGGCGTCCGCCGGGGGCGAGTGTGCGCTGCGCAAGGCGGGCGAGGGCGCGGTAACACCACAGTTTGTCGTCGTCGGGGACGAACAGCGCGGTTTCCGGCTCGTAATCGGTCACGTTTTTGTGCAGGGTTGCGCGGTCGGAAGCGGGAATGTAGGGCGGATTGCTGACGATGACATCGAAGCGCGTCTCCCCGAAGGGCAAATGCTCCACATCGGCCATGTCATGACGGGCGAAGGTCACCCCTACCCCGTTGCATTCGGCGTTCTCGCGGGCCACCGCCAAGGCATCCTCGGAGATGTCAGTAGCGAAAACCTCTACGTCGGGCAGCATTTTAGCCAAAGAAATTGCAATGCAGCCGCTGCCCGTGCCGACATCCCAAATCCTGACCTTTTGACCCTCGTACTGTTGTACCACCCGCTGCACCAACTCTTCCGTCTCGGGGCGCGGAATCAACACCGCCGGCGAAACCTTGAACGACAGTCCGTAAAACTCCGTCTCGCCCAGCACGTACTGCAGCGGACAGCCTTCGGCGAGCCGTTCCATGTCGCGTCGGATAGCTGGCATCAGCGTTTCATCCACGGGTTCATTCCCGCGCAACGCCAGCTCGTAGCGCTCCATCCTCATCCGCGCACACACATACCACGAAGCCACCGCAGCCGCTTCACGAGGGTCGTAGAGCGGCTGCAAAGATTGGGTGATATCGTTAGTTAATTGCTTAATCGTCATTGTGTTGGGATAGTTTTGTGACGTGTGACATGTGACTTATGATTTATGATTTGTGACTTGTGATTTATGATAGTCTCCAACATCCAACATCAAACATCAAACATCATACATCAAACATCATACATCATACATCATACATCATACATCATACGTCATACGTCTAACGTCTAACGTCTTACTTCCTCCGGAAAGTCTCTCCACGCCCATTTCTCCTTCACCACGCCTTTGTTGATGACCATGATGCCGGGGTTGGAGCGCATGGCGTCGCGGACCATGAAGGGACCGTGGACGGGATCGATCGGGTTGTAATAGACAGGGAACTCAATGCCGTATTTCTTCACAAATTCGGCAATTTCCTCTTCCGAAGAGTTGGTGATGGCCACGAAGTCAACACCGTTTTCTTCGCAGGCTTTGGCGAGCGTCATGGCTTTCTGCATACCCTTCTCCTTCGCCTCGCTCAAATCGTGTACGTATAATATATAGGTATCGCTCTCTTTGTCGGTGGCGAAGTAATCGGGCGCGTGGTCGGCACCGCTCTCGTCCAGCATGTTGAAACCATCAATCTTGGCTTTCACCTCTTCCTTGATGATTTTGTCCTCGCGATCCACATACTCATTGTTCTCGTAAAATGAATCATCTTGCGTCATCAGCTCGTCTTGCGTGAGTCTGACCTCCTCGCCAGTGGCATTGTTCTTATAAATGAACACAACCTCCTTTTGCGCGGGTTGCGCCACGAACACAGAGACATCCTTGCCCTTCTTCCAGTCACTCTTGCCGATGAACGGAAGATGATGGATAACGTAGAGCTGGAAGCAGACCGAGATGACAGCAAACAACACGACGCAGAGCCACTGCCCGAGCTCTGTCAGTCGGCAATCCTTGATCTTCTTGCGGTTGAAGAATACGATCAAGGTCGGTATGATAAAGCCCACGTTCTTGAGGAAAGTGGCCTTGTTGGACATCTCAATCACATCGCCGAAGCAGCCGCAATCCTTCACCACTCCGAAATAGTGGATGCCATTGACCTCCATGTATTCCGCAATCGCCAACCAAAGGGTCAGGAAGAAGAAGAAAGTCATGAACAGAAGGTAGCCCCAAGCTGCCCACTGCACTTTCACGCGCAGGAGCAACATGCAGCCCAGCACGAACTCGCACATGATGGCCACCACCGCCGCAAACAAGGCCAGTGGATGGAGGAAGCCTATGTGGAAGGAGACGAAGTAGTCGTTCATCGTCACCCCGAAGCCCACCGGGTCTATTGCTTTTGTAAAACTGGAAAAGATAAACAAGCACCCCAAAAGGATGCGGATAATTTTCAGCCAGATAGGTTCTTTTTTTGCCATAATAATCTTGACGTTTGACGTTTGACGTATGACGCATGACACATGACGTATGACATCCAACGTCACACGTCATAAGTCATACGTCTAAATTTCTTTCTCAACAACAAGTCGAATCAAACAAAACATTGAATAGTTGATCATATCGTAATAGTTCGCGTCGAGGCCTTCGGAGACGAGGGTGTTGCCATGGTGGTCTTCGATGGACTTGGTGCGGAATATCTTCATGAGGATGATGTCGGCGATGGAACTGATGCGCATCTGTCGCCATGCCTCGCCGTAGTCGTGGTTCTTGTTCATCATCAGGTCTTTGGCCGCGTGGATGTACTTGTCGTAGAGTTCGGTCACGGTCTTCACGTCCATATCGACCTCCTCCTGCGAGTTGGCCACGCCCACTTCCAGCTGGATGAGGGCCATCACGCAGTAGTTGACAATGCCCACGAATTCGGGGATGATACCCTCGGCCACCTTCGCCTCTCCCTTCTCCTGGATGCTGCGGATACGGTTGGCCTTGATGTAAATCTGGTCGGTGAGCGACGGCAAACGCAAGATGCGCCACGCCGTGCCGTAATCAATCGCCTTCTTGCAGAAAATATCCCGGCAATAGGCAATCACCTCGTCATATTGTTTGGAAGTATCAGCCATTATTTCTTGATCACTTTGAAATTACGTGTTTGATTGTTGCCAAAGGTCACCTGCAAAAGGTAAATGCCCGTCGGTACATCGTTCATACTCACCTCATAGCGGAAATCGCCATTGGCATTCATCGTCTTCACCATCCGACCGTTAATGTCTAAGAGGGCAACCTTTCCAATAGGCTCTTCGCTTTCCACGTTCACCCACTGGGTGGCCGGGTTCGGATAGACGGAAGTGCGGATTTCCGTATAGGCATGCACGCTCACGTCGTCATTCACATCCTCAATCACAGCGACACTGTTGCAAGGCAGGACAACGTCATCCACATATGCACAGTCCTGACCGCCAGTAGTACTGTAATCTTTCTCGTAAGAAAAAACGATGGTATGATTGCCAGCAGGAACATCAACGGCAACCTGAGTCCAATCATCATCACCAGAAGCTTCATCTTTCTTAACATTATCTATGTAAAGATAGAAGAAATCATAACCCTGCTCGCTACTCACCTTTCGATAATAGGAAAGAGTGGCGGTTTCCGGCGTAGAAACAGAGATTTGCATGCGGGATCTCTGACTGTTAGGAAGATTTCGAGCGGAACGAGCGGAGAAATCACCGGAATGTGCCGCTTGTGAGGTCGCTATCCACGAATAATTATTCATCGTCCAGTCTAAATGCGTGAAATCACCGCTTTCAAAATTGTCGAACGGAACACCCACCAAGATGGTGATCGTGTCTATTTTATGCTCATTCCCGTATGTGGTGTGATAATACAAGTTCACCTTTGAACGTTCAGGAACCGTATCGGCAATCTCCACTTGGAAGGTTCTGACAGAGGTTTGGTTGGGAGCAAGGCCAGAAATGGAAGAGGGATCTGTAACCACCTTAACACCAGAATAATTACAGGTCAAATCCACATTGCCATTAGCCACAGCGACATGACCTACATTCCGGTTATTGAACTCAAAGGTAACTTCATCTCCAGATGCGAAAGTACTGACCTGAACATCATCCACCTTCGCGGAATAATCCGTCATTCTCACGTCGGGCAATACCACTCTGACATTCACATCACGCGTGATAGTGGTATTATTCCAATGAACATTCAACACGAAGGGCAATGTCGCATAGTCCTTAGACGGGGGCATCACGAAAGAGAATGCGTTGTTACGGTTCTCTACGCTCTCCACGCTAATCGCTCCCACAAAGACAGAATCCTGCAACATGGTGAGGGGCTCGTTAGGGGTCAAAGTGGCATAGACACCCGATGCGGCCGTGACACCCACATTGGAAAGACTGAGGTTGAAATACACGGTGTTGCCCGCTTGGAAGTTGGTGTTTTCCGCTACAGACACTGACACTGGCACAACATACGGACCATCCGGCGAAATCATGGTCACATTCATGAAGAATGGCACTCTGTTCTGAGCCAACACAACGAGCTCGCATTGTCCCACATTCATACCTTGCGGAAGGCTTAAGGTCGCATTGCCGTCTGCATCGGCGAAAGTAGCCGCCAAATACTCATTATTCTGAGTCAAAGCCACATACGCGTATGGAGGCAACAAAGAGACCGCGTAGGTCGAATCCCCCACACGAATCACCTGACTGGCCTCTACATCCATCGTTTCAGGAATGCCGAGGAAGATTCTCACGGAGGGATCGCCGAAGCAGTGATAAATCTCCCAATAATACTTTTTCAGACTGGAAGAGGTGGCCTGCACCGTCATGTTACCGGCCGTCATCATGCCGCTGATCGTGGAAACCCAAGCGTTGTAATTCTCATTATGCTGGTGGAACAGTTTGTCGTAAGCCCCAAGAGCGCTGGCTGAATAAGTGGGATTGGCGGTGATGTTGCTGCGATAACCGACAGCCCAGTAGAAGTCCTCGCCCCAGTAGCTATTGTTGGAAGCGCCGATATAGCCCATAGCGCCCTTCTTCTCCGCACGCAAAAGCGCTTCGCCGAAACACTCGGAGGTCTTGAAATTACCGGATTGACAGCAGTTACCAATCATCAATCCGTATTTGTCGGTATTTTGGAGTTGCGCCACCTGCGAAACCGTGAAGGAAGGATCTGCCCAGCTGGTCTCGCTGCCGTGCGCCGTATAGTTCACCAAACCGGCACCTGCACTCACTTCTGAACGGATTTGTGCGGCCTGTGAGGAACAATTATACATGTGAGCCATCACATTGGTGTAATTGTGCTCAGGATTGTCGGTTTTGACATAATTGTTTTTGATGTAATTGACCTGACCATCGGCGTGGACAGGACCATAGTTTTGGTCGGTACCTGCAATCAACACAGCATTGCCAAGATAGGAGGGATCCGGCATTGAATATTGCTCATACATCATGATCTTCTCGATCTGATTGGAGAGTTGCTGGTTGTTCGTGGCGGAAAGTCTGCCATAATAACAGTCGGGGATGTAGTCACTGTTATCAGCCGTGGCGTAATAGAGGTCGGTAATGTGGTTTTCGCCCGATACCTCTGTCGAAAATGCGGGAAGTTGCTCCCGGTCACCCAAGAAAAGCAAATAGGTCGGGGCAGGATTATCGGCCGTCGCGTTGTTGAAATGCGAACGGATGTAGCTTTGAATGGAAGTCGTGGTGGTGCCCACTTGAGGATTGTTGGTGAAGACCAGTTCCACAAGATAGCCCAATCGCTTTTTCCAAGCCACGAATGCAGCCAAATCATCATTGTTCTCGAACATAGAGTTACCGATAATCAAATATTTGATCGGAACGCCGGAGAACTCACTGCGAGTTGCCTGCATCTTATTTATAACCAGATTTTTATCCAAACCGAAGAGAGGTGATGCATGTTGTTGTAAAGCGTAGGTCTGCGCCATATCCGCATTGGCGAAAGTAAATTCCACATCAATACGGGTATAGATTCTAACGATTTGGCTAACAGGATTATACTGTATCGGCGCCACATGGACCGTGGCCAAGGCAGCACTTCTCTGCACACCCGCTTTTTCCACGCTCACCAGCGGCAGAGCGTAGAATGCGTTGGTGTTATAAATATCTCTGTTATAGACAAAATCCGGATTGGGTTGACTCTTGGCAGCGGAAATCTGCACGGGGAAAAGGGGATGGTGGATGCCCAACGCACTGGCGTTGTAATCCACATATTCCGCATTCACCACATTAATAATGACAGAGTCGCATACAGGGATTTCCAACATGCGGGCAAACTGCGGCAGTTGCGGCGCACCCGGCACGTAGGAAGAACCGTAATCAGGCAACGTCACCAACGTGAAATCGCCCTCTGGGATAGAAATATCCTGCACTTCAAGCTCACCAGGAGTGAAAGTGACGGATACTTTCTGATAATTGTTCTGATTCAATCTGTAACCTTGGCCAAAAACCACTTGTGCTAAACAAATGATAGCCATCAAGAAAGACAATCTTTTCATACAATATCTTTTAGAAAATTTACTCAAAAAAATAACCCGCAAAAATACATTTTATTTTCATTCCTCATTGAAGTAAATGCTATTTTTGCCGCGCCGTATGAGCCTTAGAAAAATTTTTGACTATGATAAAGAAAATGCCTCATTTTTTAGATATGGACGACGAGCGTTACTACGAACTTGAAAATGCCCGTTACGTGATGCTGGGGGTCCCTTACGACGGGACCAGCACTTTTGTGAAAGGTGCGGACAAAGGCCCGCAAGCCATACTAGACGCTTCTGACAGTTTGGAGCTGTATGACATTCAGTATCAGTATGAAGCGTGGTTAGCCGGCATCCACACCGACCACCACGACTACGATTTTCGCACGCCGGAAGCCATGGTCAAGTCGGTCTATAACCGTGTGAAATTCTATCTTGAAAGCGGGAAACGCATCGTCTTAACCGGCGGAGAGCATTCGGTTTCCGTGGGCGCCATCCAGGCGATGTCGGAGGCGCACGACAACCTCTCCGTCCTGCAAATCGACGCACACGCCGACCTCCGCGACAGCTACCACGATTCGCCATACAACCACGCCTGTGTCATGCGCCGCGCACAGGAGTACGCCAGCGTGGTGCAAGTCGGCATCCGCAACGTCTGCAGGGACGAGCTGCCCAACGTGGTCCCCGAGAACATTTTCTACGCGCATCTCATTCACAATCAAGAAGATTGGATGGAGAAAGCCTTGCAAAGACTCACTGACAACGTCTATATCACCGTCGATTTGGACGGCTTCGACCCGTCGATATTGCCTGCCACTGGAACCCCGCTGCCCGGCGGTCTGCAATGGTACCCCACCCTCAAATTCCTCGAAATGGTCTTCCGCAACCGCAACGTGGTCGGTTTCGATGTCGTGGAACTCTGCCCGCAACCCGACAACAAGGTGTCGGACGTGATGGCCGCCACGTTGATCTACAAAATGATTACCCTTTGGGAGATGTTGTAGGAACGATGCGCGACCCGTCTCTACAGAAAAAAACGCACGTATTCATTAAATATGTACATTTGCAGGTTTTAAAATAGAATGGCGAAAACCTTTTAATGCGTTATAGATCAATAACATATATCATCTTGTTAGTACTCTGTGTTTTCACGGCAGGGAGTGCATTGGCGCAAGACACGGCCAAAACGAGAACGTCGTCCACCATCGACTCCGCCATGGCCATCTCGCCCGACTACCTGCACACCCGATACGCGCCATTCCCCACCATCAACTTCCAACCCATTGTTTACCAGGAGATTGACACCTCCATGGTCCATATCTCCGAATATGACCCGCTCGTGAAGGTGCAGAACCTTTACCAGTCGCTGGGCATCAACGGTCAGGCGCACAGATCCATGGTTTTCGACATCGACCATTCCTTGGGATTCACCATGATCACGACGCCCTACCCTCTCTATTTCAAGAAGATGCAGGATTTGAAGCTTTACGACATGGCCACTTCCTACACAGACATCAACTTCACTTGGGGTTGGCGGCGAGAGCTCGTCTTTAGCGCCACCCACGCGCAACGCATCCGACAGGTGGACTTTGTGGTCAACATCGACGCCTGCAGTAATCCCGGATATTTCATCCACCAAAACGTCAACCGACTGAACGTCAACGCGCTCGTCAAATATGAGACCCCCAACAAAATTTACGGACTTTTGGCCGCATACAACCTCAACCACGGCAAATTCGCTGAAAACGGCGGTCTTGAGAGCTGCTCCGACTTCACCGACCGCGACCCGCGTGACTCTGCCCTCACTTACGACCTGACCAGTTTCGCGGTGATGTTCAGCAATGCGCAGACCCTCATCAACACCCACACCGCACAGCTCACCAACTACGTGAATATCAAGAACAAGAAGGGTAATTACTTCGGCACCATCAGCCATACGCTAGACATTGACAACCTGAAGAGTGTATTCACAGATCACGACCTCAACAATCTTTTCTACCTCAACCGATACTACATCAACCCCGACACCACCAACGACTCCATCCAATATTTCCTGATAGCCAACACGTTGCAATGGTCAAACTACAGTCCGACGGACACGCTCGGCGACAAAGCCTACTTTTTCAGGATTTCAGGAGGTTTGCGGCATGAATTCGTAAACGCCCAAAGTCCTTATTACATTGGCAATTCGCTTGCTCTTTTCGCGCGCACCTACATCCGGATGTTTAAGGTCTGGGACATTTACGGCAACATCTCCTACTCGTTTTTCGGGTACAACGGCTACGATGCCATGGCGAAGGCGGGATTCCGTTTCAACATCAACAAGAAGCAACGCCACCAGCTGGGACTCGAAGCCACTTTCATGCGTTACGCGCCCGACTATATCTTCTCCCACTACTATGGCAACAACAACGCATGGTTGAAGACTTGGAAAAAGCAGAATGTTTTCAAGGCCAGTGCTTATTGGACGATTCTCGACTATTCATTGCGCTTCAACTTCATCAATGCCGGCAAATATGTCTTTTTGAACAGCAGTTTTGAGCCGATGCAGCTTGAGAAGCCCTTCCAAGTCTTGGAGTTGCTTCTATACGCGCCTATACGAACGAAGCACTTCTCTTTGGATGCAGAATTGGCCCTGCAACATTCGACCAACAAAGCGATTACCGTGCCGCTGTTCGCCGGCAAGCTCAGTGCGGCTTACCGTACCGGCATCTTCAATAAGAAATTGCATTTCCAAGTGGGTGTTGACCTCTTCTACAACACGAAATACTACGCCGACGGATACAACCCCATCCTCCATCAGTTCTACACCCAAGAGTACATCAGCACCGGCCACTATCTGTATCTCAACGCACATGTTGCCTTCCGCGTGAAGCGCATAACGTTCTTCGTACGCGGCGGCAACCTCCTCGCCGGAATCCTCAGCTTCCACTACATCACCACCCCCGGCTACCCGATGCAAGGACAAAGCGTGCAGGCGGGAATAAACTGGAAATTCTATGATTAGTTAGCAGTTAGTAGTTAGCAGTTAGTAGTTAGCAGTTAGCAGTTGGAGCGACTTCCATAAAAGGCTGTAAGCCTGACCTATATCAACCTAGGGTGAACAGAGTGAGCCCTAGGATATACAGAATCAATAGTAACAATATGGAATATAGAATAGAAAAAGACACATTAGGCGAAATGCGCGTCGAGGCCGACAAGCTCTGGGGCGCGCAGACGCAACGGGCGATGGAAAACTTCCAAATCGGCAAGAAACACATCCCCATCGAAATCATCTACGGCATCGCGACGGCCAAGAAAGCGGCGGCCTGCGCCAACTTCGACTGCGGCGTGCTACCCGAGGAGAAACGCGACCTCATCGTGCGCGTGGTCGATGAGATTACCTCCGGACAGTGGGACGACCAGTTCCCCTTGCACATCTGGCAGACTGGATCGGGTACGCAGACCAACATGAACGTCAACGAGGTGATTGCGCACCGTGCACAGCTGTTGCACGGCGGCCAGCTCACCGACTACCCGCTATTCCTCTCGCCCAATGACGACGTCAACAAGTCGCAGTCCACCAACGACATCTTCCCCACGGGCATGCGCATCGCCACGGCCATCAGCATCATCACCCGCACGCTGCCCGCGTTGGAGCGCATGATGGTCACTTACAGAGAAAAAGTCGCGGAATACGCCGACATCAAGAAGATCGGGCGCACCCACCTGATGGACGCCACCCCGCTCACTTTGGGCGACGAGCTGTCGGGACATCTCTCGCAGTTGGAGCACGGCTACGAGGTTATCCAACAGAGTCTCAAGCACTTGATGGAGTTGCCCATCGGCGGCACCGCCGTCGGCAACGGCATCAACACGCCGGAAGGCTACGACAAAATCGCCTTACAATACATTAACAAATTCACGGGTTACGAATTCACGAACTGTCCGAACAAGTTCGAGGCGATGGCTACCCACGACTCGCTGTGCGAGATGTCGGGCGCGTTCAAGCGTTTGGCTGTCTCTTTGATGAAGATCGCCAACGACTTCCGCCTGCTCAATTCGGGTCCGCGCTGCGGTTTGGGCGAGGTGATATTGCCCGCCAACGAGCCCGGCTCCTCCATCATGCCCGGCAAGGTGAACCCCACGCAGTGCGAGGCGTTGTCGCAGGTCTGCTGCCAGGTCATCGGCAACGACGTGGCCATCACCACCGGCGCCATGCAGGGACACTTGCAGCTCAACGTCTTCATGCCGCTCATCGGCCGCAACCTGCTGCAGTCGTCACGTTTGTTGGCGGATGTCATCAACTCCTTCAACGACCACTGTCTGAAGGGCATCGTGCCGAACCGCGAGCGCATAGCCATGCACCTGCAGAACTCGCTGATGCTGGTCACGAAGCTGAACCCGCACATCGGCTACTACAACTCCGCAAAGATCGCGCAGCACGCCCACGAGCACGGGCTCACCTTGCGGGAATCCGCGCTGGAATTGGGATTGGTGAGCGCGGTGGATTTTGATGAATGGATGAAGTTGTAGAGACGTGCCATGGCGCGTCTCTACAGGGGACACGAAACATTGCCTTCTGCGGGGGAACGCAACGATTCCCCACGTTGTAGAGACGTTTCATGAAACGTCTCTACAAATTTTGCGTCTCTACGTGTTGTATAAAGAAATAATTTCTATTTTTGCAAAGATAATTAGAATCGAAAAGAATGGAATATACAATCATCATTCAAAAAAACGCAAACGGCTGGTACACTGGACAATGCGAACAGATACCTGAAGCCATTTCTCAAGGCGAAACCCTTGAGGAACTAAAAGAGAACATGGCAGACGCCATAAAGATGGTCATTGATTATAAAAAAGAAGAAACCAGAAAACAATATATTGGCAAGCGGATTTTCCGCCGTCGCATCGCTGTATTATGAAACGACAATTACTCATACAACATCTAACCGCTCACAATTGCGTGCTCCTCCGGGAAGGGAAAAAACATAGTTTATAAAAAAACACATCTAACGGAAAATCGACCTCTGTCCCACGGCATCCTGACATTCAGGAGATTACCGTCAAAGAGATTTGCAAGCAGTTGGGAATACCACAATCTCGAATCAACTAATATTATTTTTAACCCCAATTATTCACCAAACCCCAAAGAACACCAAAAAGAGAAATTGAAATTATAACATATTGACGGAAATGTTGAAACGCAAAACATTGCCATCCGCGGGGAATGCAACGGTTTTCCCACGGTGTAGAGACGCAAAATTTTGCGTCTCTACGCAGGGGTAAACCGAACCATTTTACCTCCATTGTTGAAACAATAACCCGTTAAATAACGGCGATTTTGCCACCAAAACCTTAAAAACAAAAATAATGACAAACGAATTATTCAAGAACCGATATCGCATACCGTCCGCACGCGCACCCTGGCACGATTACACGCACGGAACCTATTTCGTGACCATCTGCACAAAAACAAGAGAACATTCCTTTGGGGAAATCATTAACGATGGCACTGGAAATCCCATAATGAGGATGTCGGCGATTGGCGAAAATGCCGATGTTTGTTGGCAAGAAATCCCATCGCATTTCCCGCACGTCCAAACGTTGTCGCGGGTGATCATGCCCAACCACATTCACGGGATTTTGACCATCAATCCCATTTCAGAGACGCAAAATTTTGCGTCTCTACAACATGGGCAATCGCAACGGGATAGGGAAATACGACAAACTGACAACGTCATTATGCCAAACAACCGATTTGGTCCCCAATCGAAAAATCTCGCATCGGTGATACGCGGGTTCAGAATCGGTGTCACCAAATTCGCACGGCAAAACCGATTCCCGTTTGAATGGCAACCCCGATACTACGAGCACCTCATCCGAAACATGGACGAGTTGTATTTTATCACGGATTACATTGAAAACAATGTGGCCAAATGGGAGGAGGACGGATTCTACGGATGACGTACGTGAATATTGCGGTCGGCAAACGCAATATTTTAATCCGCCCGAGGGAACCGCAACGGAACACCCACGGTGTAGAGACGCATAATTATGCGTCTCCATGATTATGCGTCTCCAATATTTTTGCGTCTCTACAAATTGCGCAATACCATAATTTTCCATAATATGATCACGACCCAATAATTTTCGTATCTTCGCACCCTGAAATATCAACCCCAATTTTTCACCAACCCCAAAGAACATCAAAAAGAAGAATTGAAATTATAACATATTGACATAAAGCGTTTTCGCTTTTCTTTTGGTACCTGAAATCTGGACAATTTCAGAAAATACCACAAAAAGAAAGCCAAAATGCTCGCGAGTAATCGTGGGCTTTCTTTGTTTGTGGTATAGGTACGTCCAGAACCTCAGGTACGAATAAAAGAAGTTCACGATTCTTTTTATGTTTGTGAACGAAAGGCGGGAACGGTTTATAACAAACTGAATTTACCAAATTAGTACAAACATAAAAAGAACAATTATGAAAAAAATTCTATGTTTTATTGCGATTGCGATAATAGGTCTGACATATGTTGTCGCGCAACAAACCGTTACGCTGACGTTTACGGGGCGGGGCCAGAACAACGCATATGTGCGTCTTGACCATGTGACAATTGAAAATCTTACACGCAACTGGTCGGAGACCATCTGGTTTCCCGACACGGTTTACACACTCACCGTCGGAACAGGTGTGGAGGAACATCTTCTGAACGGCGGAATGCAAGTGATGCCCAATCCTTTTAATGGGAAAACACAAGTCAATGTACATTCTGTCAAAGACGAAAAGGCTGTCATTACAGTGGTCGATATTAATGGCAGGAAATGCGCCGAATATGACGGTATTATGTCCGAAGGAGACAACTATTTTGAGATACAGCTCACGACGCCGCAAACATACATTCTCTCCGTACAGACTAAAGATGGGATGCAACGCGTGAAGATGGTGAACGCGGGGCGCGCAGCCGCCAATCGGATAGAGTCGTTAGGAGGTGGAACTCATTCTGCTATAATTAGCCTGAAGGGCACCTCCTCTCATGAATTTGAACTTGGAGATGAAATGCAATATCAAGGATATTCGCTCTATTTTGACAGTTCACTGACAAGCGCTCCCGTGACTCAAAGCCAATCCATGGATGAAGAAATCACGTTGGTGTTTGATGTGCCCAACCTCACAAATCTTAACTCATGCGAAGCGGCACTAATATTGCAGAATGAGACGGGCTTCGGCAATCGCATAACGCAAATCTATGACCATGAAGGGAACAGCTATCAAGTGGTTCAGATTGGCGACCAATGCTGGATGAAAGAGAATCTACGGACCACCACCTCGCCAAGTACGGGACTAACTATGGTGGAAAATCCAGCTGGAAACAGTACGACAGCTGAACGGCGCGCCTACTATTACAACAATCACATCAGTAACTCAGACAACGGTTATGGACTCTTGTATAACTGGAATGCTGCCATGGACACCATCGATGCGCCCATGATTCGGGGGCTTCGGAGAGGTATTTGTCCGGAAGGCTGGCATGTTCCGAAAAAGGAAGAATGGGGTATCCTAAGCAATTATGCGTATAATCACTACCACGAAACGTGGACAAGCAGCGGGGGATATACTTGTAGTGGATATGGCAAAGCTTTGGCCGCCGATCTGGATTGGCAAGCAAATAATCCTTCTTACTGCAATCTCGCTAACGATCTTACGTCAAACAATTCCAGCGGTTTTTCGGCACTTCCAGCCGGATATAACAATGGTTCAACATTTTATAGCAAGTATTTCACTTCGGAATTTTGGACTTCTTCTGTCGGTTTCAACAACACCAATACAGTGACTGGTTATCACTACAGTTCGTTGTCATACAGTGGTTTGTCAACCCCTACTTCTGGCTCTTATTATGGTGAACCTGTCCGCTGTGTTCGGAACGGTGAAACCTATTTGTTACACTTTAATGCCAATGGGGGTAGCGGTGTGATGGAAGATGAGATTTTCCTTGTCGGGGTTGCCGATTACATTGCTGAATGCAGGTTCACACGCAATCAGTATGAATGCAATGGATGGAACACCCAGCCCGACGGAAGCGGCACGGCATACACGCTTGACGAATACATCGAACTGTCCGCTGACATGACTTTGTATGCGCAATGGGGAGCTGCATACACGCTCACCTTTGACGCAAATGGGGGAACCGGAGGAATGAACCCTCAAATTTTTGTCGAGGGGCTTTCCAATCCACAAACCATCTCTCCCAATGTCTTTAACAAGGCTTTATTCCTGTTCGATCATTGGAACACGAATGCTGCAGGAACCGGGATTTCTTACGGGAATGGAGATTCCATAACCTTAACGCAGGATATGACCCTCTATGCCCAATGGAGAGCGGCTACCACGGATGCAGAGAAGGATCTCACTTCCTGTACAGTGGTCGCTGTCCAAGCGAATGAGATCCAAAATGGTTCACGCATCACGGCCGTGAAAGACCACCAGAACAACAGCTATCAAGTGGTGCAAATCGGGAGCCAGTGTTGGCTGAAGGAGAACATGCGGGCCACCACATCGCCAAGTACAGGCTCGAATATCGTGGAGTTGCCGTACAGCACTTACACCTACTCCGGCAAAAAGGCATACTACTATCACGATGACACCACAAGTGCAGGCAATGGCTACGGGCTTTACTACAACTGGAACGCCGCCCTTGACACTTTCAATACAGCATACGGTGAGTTGTCCTCCTCCCAAGATCCCTCCACTTACGTAAACTTATGCGTGGACGGCTACCGGCGGGGCATTTGTCCTGAAGGCTGGCACGTGCCCTCCTACGGAGAGTATAATCAACTTATCTATTATGTAGCCATTGAACTTGATATGGATAGAAATCAGATTGGCAGTTTTGATGTCGCCGAAGTATTGTCTGCCCCTGTCGATTGGGATTATTATTCCACATCCAGTATGATTACTAATGCTACAGGCTTTTCCTGGCTTCCCACAAGCGACCCAAGAGGATACTGGGGGGCTTTTTGGACATCTACCCAAGGTATTACCAATAATCAAAGTAATTCATGTGCGTGGATAGCTTACAATAATTTTTCTTATAGTAGTGCTTGGTATGGCTATTTTCATGGGAGTCAACCCGTGCGATGCGTCCGAGACTATTCTATTGTTCAGAATCTTAATGACGGGCAACCCTGTGTGGATGCGACCACAGTGATGGACTATGACAGCAATGTTTACAACACCGTTCAGATTGGCAGCCAATGCTGGCTGAAAGAGAATCTTCGATCCACGCACTATGCAGACGGTTCCCCCATTCTCAATGTGGACACCATCCCTTACGACTATAGCAGTTGGGAAACTTCCTATTCAAAGAGCGGATACTATCATCGCTCCCCCAATTTCAGCGAGGACACCATTGGTTTGAGCTATTTGTGGAATACGGCCATCCGTTCTTCCGGTGTGCCGAATTCGAATGTGCCTATACAAGGTGTTTGTCCGCAAGGCTGGCATTTGCCTAATGTGAGCGAGTGGCAGCAATTGGACAGTTATCTTCGTAGGCAGTGTGCTTATACCAACAATGGATACCTTGACCTCACCTCCACCGATTTTGCTGCCGTCTTGACTCCGAGTTACCATTATAATAGCGAGAACACCTCGTCTTTGAACACATGTTTTTGGGCTTCAAACATGGTGTCAGGCAGATGTTATTACTACGGCGATGAGTTACTTTACTTCACAAAAGGTGCTATATCTAATCAATTCAACTATGTCCGTTGCATTCAAGGGGATGGAATTGATTTGGCCATGGTCGCAACCGCACCCGTTGACAGTGTGGACTACACCTCCGCCATTTGCGGTGGCAACGTGTTGTCGGACGGCGGGGCAACGGTAACTTCCCGTGGCCTATGTTGGAGTACTTCGCCCAACCCAACTGTGGCGGATAGCAATGTGATTCTTGGAACGGGAACAGGTTCTTTCACCAGCCATCTGACAGGGCTGACGGCCAACACATTGTATTATATAAGGGCTTTTGCCACCAACGCGGCCGGCACTGCATACGGAGATGAGTTGACGTT
Source organism: uncultured Bacteroidales bacterium (assembly GCA_900317715.1). Classification (GTDB taxonomy): domain Bacteria; phylum Bacteroidota; class Bacteroidia; order Bacteroidales; family WCHB1-69; genus F23-D06. Next base: position 51,108 of record ONHS01000007.1, read on the forward strand.
TGTCACCACTTCCGGTGTTCCTTGTCCTGGAGCGGCCACTGTCACCGACATAGAGGGTAATGTCTATAACACCGTACAAATCGGTGAACAATGCTGGATGAAGGAGAATTTGCGGACCCGGCATTATGCGAACGGAAGTGCCATCCCATTAGCAGCAGGGAGTGTTAGTTCAACAATGGCAGCCTATTGCTTCTATCCCAATGATGATTCAACAAGGGTTGATATGTATGGCCTTTTATACAATTGGAAAGCCGTTATGGAGAACAGCAACTCCTCTAACTCAAATCCGAGTGGCATCCAAGGAGTATGTCCGACGGGGTGGCATGTGCCGAGCGAATCCGAGTGGTCACAGCTCTTAAGCTATGTGAGTAGCCAAAGCGAGTATATCTGTGGCGGTGACTCTACACAGATTGCCAAGGCATTGGCTTCCAAATATGGATGGGGTAACTATACTTGTGATTCTGAACAATACAGTTGCTGTGAGGTGAGAGAGAACAGCAATTTGAATAATGCCACAGGCTTTTCTGCACTTCCGGCACGTTCAACTTCCTCTAACTACTATGATGGTGGGAATTTTTGGAGTTGCACAGAGAATTCCAGCTACTATTCCTATCCCTATAGTATTCAATTGAGGAATTATTACTCTTATGTATCTGTAGAGATCAGCAGCAAAGGTTATGGATTTTCCCTCCGCTGCCTCCGTGACAATGGAGCCCCTCATGTTTCAACTACGCCTGTCAACAATATCATAGATACAAGTGCTCTGTCGGGCGGGATTGTGGTATCGGAAGGTTTGTCTGCGGTAACCGCACGTGGTGTCTGTTGGAGCACCCACCCGCACCCAACCATTGCCGACAGCCACACTAATGACGGTGTGGGGGCAGGCAGTTTCACAAGCACATTGAGCAACCTCACCGACCACACCATTTATTATGTTAGAGCATACGCCATTAATAATGAAGGAGTGGGCTATGGTGAAGAACTCTCGTTCACCACATTAGGGCTTTACGCAGTCAGCACCGGCGTTTCAAACCCCACGCAAACATCCGCTATCTTGACTGGTGAGATTGTCAATCCGCTCAACACGCCTATAGTATCCAAAGGCTTTGATTGGAAGTTAACCAACGGAGGGGCCTACACCACAGTAACGGTCACGGGAGACACCTTGACATACGCACTTTCAGGATTAACGTCCAACACTTCTTACACATACCGTGCATTTGTCACAACATCTACAGAAACCCGATACAGTGAGGAATGGGAATTTTACACCATCCCCGAAGGCGATGCGCTTCCATGTCCAGGAACACCCACTGTGACCGACATTGACGGGAACGTCTATAATACGGTACAGATTGGCAACCAGTGTTGGATGAAAGAGAACCTGCGTACCGCACGCTACAGCGACGGCACCAGCATCCCTTTGGGCAGCGATTCGAGCACCACTACAGGTTACCGATACGATTATACCAATTCTGCTATTCCATTCGAACAGCGGGGCTACCTTTACAATTGGAAGGCGGTGATGCGCAACTCAATTAGTAGTGAAACTAATCCGAGCGGAGTGCAAGGTATTTGTCCCACGGGCTGGCATGTGCCGAGCGATGCAGAATGGGCACAACTCACGGATTATGTAGGCAGCCAAAATGCATATAGGTGCGGCGGCAGTTCTTATTATATTGCCAAGGCATTGGCATCCAATACGGGTTGGACTACGTATAGCGGAACCTGTGCGGTAGGCAACAATCAGAGCACCAACAACGCCACCAGTTTCGGTGCGTTGCCAGCGGGCAACTACAACAACAACTTTGGCTACTACTTCAGCGGCGACTACGCCCCCTTCTGGAGTGCTACGGAGGCTTCCAGTGGTACCGCTTGGAACCGCTACCTGAACTACAATGGCGTCAGCGTGTCCCGCTACGGTATCATCAAGAGCTTCGGTTATTCCGTCCGCTGCCTCCGCGACTAGTCAATTCAGAATTCAGAATTAAAAATCAAGAATTTAGGATACGATCCCCATCATTCTGCATTCTTAATTCTACATTCTGCATTAACCAAAGGGCGTGGCCAGTGCGGTCGCGCCCGTTTTTTTCATAGAATAACGGTCAACCGACATTGTAGAGACGCGCCATGGCACGTCTCTACAGGGACGCGAAAAATATATTATAACGACGTAGAGGCGAACAATCATTCGCCCCTACAATTTTTCATCATCCCTTCATTGCATCATCCCATCATCGTATCCTCTCATCATCCCATCATCCCATCATCCTCTCATCCTTTCATCGTATCCTCTCATCATCTCATCATCTCATCATCGCCCCTTCATCGCCTCCTCCTCACAATCTCCGCGAAATCTTCGGCAACACCTCATCCTTCCAGGTCGCGAACGTGCCGTCGAGGATCTTCTGGCGGGCGGTGGTGACGAGGTCGAGGTAGAAGTGCAGGTTGTGGATGCTGCCGATCATCGGGCCGAGGATTTCGTCCGAGACGTAGAGGTGGCGCAGGTAGGCGCGCGTGTATTCGCGGTCGGCGAAGAGGTCGCTGTTGGCATCCAGCGGGGTGAAGTCGTTCTTCCACTTCTCGTTGCGCATGTTCATCATGCCTTCCCACGTGAAAATCATGCCATTGCGACCGTTGCGCGTCGGCATCACGCAATCGAACATATCGACACCCAGAGAGATGCACTCGACGATGTTGGCGGGCGTGCCCACCCCCATCAGGTAGCGCGGTTTGTCTTTCGGCAGCACCTGACAGCAAACATCCGTGATTTCGTACATCAGCTCCGTCGGCTCGCCCACGGAGACACCGCCGATGGCGTTGCCGTCGCAGTTGGTGGAGGCCACATATTCGGCGGACTTCAACCGCAAGTCCTTATAAGTGCTGCCCTGCACGATCGGGAACAGGGTCTGCTCGTAGCCGTAGTAGGGCGATACAGCGTTTCAGCCACTTGTAGGTCGTCTCCATGGAGTTCTTGGCATACTTGTAATCAGCGGGATAAGGCGTGCATTCGTCGAACGCCATGATGATGTCGGCGCCGATGGTGCGTTCAAGATCCATCACCTTTTCCGGACTGAAAAGATGACGGGAGCCGTCGATGTGCGACTGGAACCAGACACCCTCCTGCGGATCGATTTTGCGGCGATGGCTCAGCGAGAAGACCTGGAAGCCGCCGCTGTCGGTGAGTATCGGGCGGTCCCAGCCGTTGAATTTGTGGAGTCCGCCCACTTCGCGCAGAATCTCCATTCCGGGGCGCATATATAAATGGTAGGTGTTGCCCAAGATTATCTGGGCTTTCACATCGTTTTTCAAATCTCTAATATGCAATGATTTAACGGCGCCCAACGTGCCCACCGGCATAAATATCGGGGTTTCAATCATTCCATGGGCGGTTTCAATCAAGCCCGCACGTGCATTGCTTTTGCCATCTTCCTTCTGGAGCGTAAACTTCATATTGTTCGTAAGTTTGTTTATAATTTTGTGGGCAAAAATACATCTTTTATTGAAATAAAACATACTTTTGCAGCCAAACTATTAACCTAAACCGATTCATAAAATGCAAATTACAACAGTAGCATTGGCTGTGTTGATACTATTTGGTGTTGTAACTCTCATTCAGTTAGTCTATTACTACATCATATACGGCCGTTTTGCCTTCTTTCGGAAAAAGAATCCGCTCGGGTTCCGCGACATTCCCGTATCCGTGGTGGTCGTGGTGCGTGACGATGCTTCCCAACTCTTGCAGACCCTACCCTATCTTCTTGAGCAACAGTACTCTTTCTTCGAAATCGTGGTGGTAAACGACCGTTCCCGCGACGAACATTCCCTGCTGGCCATTCAAGAATACAAGGAGCGCTATCCGAATATCAAAATCGTGGATTTGAGCACGGCGGTTTCCACCAGTCGCGGCAAAAAAATGGCCATTTCGATGGGTATCAAGTGTGCCACCTACGACCATATCCTGCTCACCTCGCCGAACTGCAAGCCCGCCTCCAAGCTGTGGCTGTCGCAAATGGCGCAGAATTTCCAATTCCAACACAAGATCGTGCTGGGTTACAATACGTTCGACAAGAAAAAAGGACCGTACAGTCACTTCCTTCACTACGACAACCTCATCAATGCCGTGCAGTATTTTTCGCACGCGTTGCTGCACACCACCTACCGCGGCGACCTCAACAACGTGGCTTTCGTGCGCCCGCTCTTCTACCAGCAGAAGGGCTTTATCGCCTACAACCACCTGCTCTACGGCGAGGAGGACATCTTCATCCATCGTGCTTCCAACAAGAACAACACCACCATCGAGTTCTCCCCCGACGCCGCCACGATCCGCCAACACACGCCCCAATACCGCTATTGGCGGCTGCATAAAGTGAGCCTATTCTTCACCAGAAAATACAACTCCTTCAAAAACAGATGTTTGTTAAGCCTTTATGAACTCACCAACCTGCTGTTCTACGTCTGTCTCACCCTCTCCATATTGGCATCTCTGCATCAACCTATCGCCCTCTACATCACGTTGGGCATCGCCTTGGTACGCATCATCAGCCTATACGTTGTCATGGGCGTTTCCGCAAAAAAACTGCAGGAAAAACAAATAATTCCGTATTTTCTGTTCTACGATATACTATTTTCACTGCTGAATCCGTTATATTGGTTATCAGCTAAATTAAACCACAAAAAAATAGCGTAATGATCACTACGACCTGTACCACCGACAAGGCCAAACGCGACTACCAGCTGCTGCGTAAAGCATTGGATCACAATGATCAACAAGCTTACGCTGAACTGATGCATCTCTATCGGGACAGCATCTATTATATGTTGATTCGCATGGTGAAGAACAAAGACGATGCCGAGGATTTGACGTTGATGACCTTCGGCAAGGCGTTCCGTTATTTGGACAAATACACCCCACAATACGCTTTCTCTACATGGCTTTACCGCATTGCGCTGAACAACAGCATCGACTTCCTGCGCGTGAAAAACAACATGCCGCAATATTTCGAAGAGGATCTCTACACCACCAGCACCACTTCCATCATCGACCAAAGCGAGGACAATCTGCAACGAACTCCCGAAGAGGAGATCATCGACAAACAGCGGTTGCAATTGCTGCGCGCCGCTGTATCGCAACTGCCCGACAAGTATCGGAAAGTCATTGAATTACGCTATTACGAGGATTTGCCTTACGAAGACATCGCCGAACGTCTGGGTCTCACCCTTTCCAACGTGAAAATCCAGATCATGCGCGCCAAGCAAATGCTCTCCGAATTGATGCGTCCCATGCGCAACGCGATGTAATTTTTCCGACTTTTTTCCAAACTTCTCTCCCTGCCACAAGCCCTTATTTGCTATATTTTTCCCTTGTAAAAGTCTAAAAATCAGTCAAAAGAACTTTTACACACTGTTTATATTGCGGTAAAAATAACGACAATATGCGGTAAAAATTGCGACTATTTAAAAAATATCGTATTAATTTATTTTTCAATTTTGCATATTCATTAACTGATTTACAAACCAGATGATGTGCAATGGGTGATGATACAATAAAATTAATTTTTGATAAGGATGCCGAGCTTGAAAAAATCATCCACTTCGGCGACCTTATCAAAGACAGATTATTTATGCAAGGGCGAAGCATCCGCTGGTTTGCATTGCAGATGAATTGCGATCGCAGCAATATGTATAAGTTATTGGCCCGCGCACATTTAGACACCAATTTCATCCTCCGTGCCTGCAAGATTCTGAACTACGACTTCTTCAAAGAAGCGTCGGAAATACTGCGTAAGGAAGGGTTGTAAGCGCTTTTCATTTTTTTACTACAGTTAAAAATTCACGTCCGTTGATAGATTTCCGATGTGTTTCGGCTCTTTATCTAAAACGGACGTGAATTATGACGGATAACAATTTGATAAATATTGCGGATGAAAGTTATGACCCTTGCAATGAAATTCATTTGGGGAATATCATAAAGAAAAGATTGGAATATGACGGAAGAAGTATCAGGTGGTTCGCCGAACAAATGAACAGCGACCGCAGCAATATGTACAAATTGTTATCGCGCTCCCACTTGAGCACCGATTTCATCATCCGGGCATCCAAAATCATTGAACACGACTTCTTCAAAGACATATCAGACATGCTCCATTTAGAGGATCCTCTCACCTAATTTTTCCCATACCAGCTTCTTGCCTCAAAAAATCAGAAGAAATTTCTTGAGACGACTTTTCACTTCGTTTTTTTTGTTTATTTTTGCAGCTACAAATCTGACGGTTTGCAGTGAGAATCATGTTATAAACCAAATATGACAGACAAAGAAATCATACAAGGGTTGATTGACCGGGACAATGACGTAACGGAGGAGTTTTTCTTCGTAAAATGCCGACCTTTGTTCCTCGACATCATCAAAAGGGTCTTCGACGATGAAGTGGATTACGATGAGTTTGTAAACGAGTTGTACCTCTATCTTATGGGAAACGATGCCGTCAAACTGCGGAATTTTGAATATCGGTGTTCTATTTATCAATGGCTGAAGATCCTCGCCATCCGTTTTTTCATCAAGAAACGAGACAATTTGAAAGAAAAAAGCGGTGACGAAGATATTTCTGAAACATCGGAAGTCCAAATGGCTGACAATGTGGACACTTTAGCCAAATTGGATCTACTGCGTTTGTTTTCATTAATGCCCAACGACCGATATGGCCTTGTCATCAAAAAGCTCATGGTGGACGGCTGGGAACCTGAATTCCTGGCCAACGAGATGAACATCACGGTGGACAATCTGTACAATATCAAACGGCGTGCTATGGCTCAGTTGACCCAGGTCGCCCTAAACGACATTAGAGAATATGGAAAATAAGAACCACATATCCGACGAGTTGTTGGCTGCCTATCTGGACGGCAACACCAGCGCGGCTGAAACACGGGAAATTCTGGAGGCCCTGAGAACGAATCCGGAGTTGCGCGAGACCATTGACATAGCATTGAAAGTTGAACATGACCGAACCTTCACCTATGACGTGTTACCCATGAGGAAATTGGCTGCCAAAAGCGGGAACAACATCTGCAGCGTGCTCTGCGAAGCCTTTGTTCTGCACAAACGGGGCATTCCCTTCAACGAGCAGGAGCTTCTGGAGACGGCGCAGGACCATCGTTGGCTGACCCCGCAGGGATCTCCGCTCCACTCCATCGGGCTGCTGTTGGCCCACTATGGACTGATGGTGACGCGCAAATACGATGCCCGTATAGAGGACATCCAAAAAGTACTTGCCCTTGACAATGACGTCATCGTGGTAGTGGACAGCGGCAAACTGTATCCTGAACGGTCGGAGGAGGATGGGGAGCCCAATCACGCCTTGGTCGTGACCGAAATCAAAGAGGGTGCCCAATCGGTGGTGGTTTTCGACCCTCAGGAAAACGCCACGCTACCGATCCCCATTTCGCAATTCGAATTGGCTTGGAACGAATCGCGCCGCTATATGGTGCGGGTGCTGCAATCCATCGACGATTATGATCCGCAGCCTATCCAACTGGAAAACATACAGATCACGAACGATCTCTTGGAGCTGCGCGAAGCCATCGCCGAAAACGCGCACGAAGTGTGGGCGGCGGCCAGAATCAAGGAGGGGTGGTCATACGGTGTGAAACGCGACGACACCCTCAAGAAGCACCCAGACCTTATCCCCTACTCTGTTTTGCCGGACAGCGAGAAAGAATACGACCGAATCATGGCGATGAACACCATCAAATTGGTCAAACGATTAGGATTTGACCTGGTGAAGAGAAAGGATTGACAAGCATCACAATCGGAACGGAGATGGAGTACCCCTTCAAATATTTCGCCTTTATCAGCTGTAGCTCAAAGGATTCCACCTGGGGCAAACGGTTGCAGAAGAAGATGGAGAGCCAGCGGATGCCGGCCACGCTCTGTCACGAGCGCGGGTGGAAGCGCACCCCCATGAACCCTGTCTTCTTCGCCCCCACCGACATCCAGCCCGGCAGTCTGTCGGAAGAGCTCCACAAACGGCTGGAGGCCTCCCGGTACCTCATCGTCATCTGCTCGCCAAACTCCGCAAAATCGGATTGGGTGAGCATGGAAATCGAATATTTTTACCAATTGGGGCGCGGCAGCAACATCCATTTCTTTATTGTAGATGGGACGCCTCATAGCAACGACCCGCAGACCGAGTGTTTCAACCCGGTGATAGACCGTCTCGGCATCCCGGAAATTCTCGGTGCCAACATCAACGAAAAATACTTCAAACAGCCGCGGCTGAACCGCGAGCGCGCATACGTGCAACTCTTCTCCAAACTGCTGGAGGTGGATTTCGACACCATTTGGCAGCGACACAAACGCAGAACCAAAAGGAAAGTCGCGGCATGGAGCATCGGGGGCTTAGCCATCTTGGCCGCCATCATTGCGACGATGATCGCCAGCAGACCTGCGGACGTGCGCTTGCAGGTGCACGAAGCCTCTGTACACAACGACAACCTGCCGCCCATGAGGAATGCGGTGGTCACCCTGAGCGCAGACAACATCCAGGAAATCGACACGTTGCAGGACTTTGGCGACCAAGCGCTGTTCCTAAACATTCCGCACAAGTACCTGAACAAACCCGTCCGAATCACCGTGGTTTGCGAGGATTTCCTTCCCACCGACACGACCGTCGTGCTGAGTCGCCAAGTATCGGTCAACCTTTCCAGAGACCCGAAAAAGTATGGCGACATCCGGTTCCGTCTTTGGGACTGGGAAACGGAAAGAGTTGTCCCGGGGGTGTCGGTGGAAATTGCCGGACAAACCGCCATATCGGACGCCAGCGGATGGGTCACCCTCTCCGTGCCCTTGGAGAAACAGCGGAAAACCTACCCCATAACCGCCTCTGTCATGTTGCACGAGGACAGCCTCTTCATGCCCTGCGGCAACGACTACTATATGTTTATCAATGAATAACCCACCAAATCCGTATATCAATGAAACATTTCATCACCACTTTACTATTATTGGCTGGAATCATCCATTTTGCAGCCGCCCAAAACGTTCAAACCGGCTACGTGAAGACCCGCGGGCGGTTGGACAAGAACAATCAAGTCATTCCCGGCATTCGGCTGAGCGGCGTATCCATCGTGCTGATGGGAGGACATTCGACCGTGAGTGATGCGGACGGCAATTTCCGTTTGACGATTCCCGGGGAGAAGTTCTATCTGCAAAGTGTTCAGAAGCAGAATTATGTGCTTTCCGACCCGGAAGTGCTCAAAAAGCAATACTATTGCTCTGCCAATCCCTTAGTTATCACCATGGACGACCCGAATGTTCAAAAATCGGATTTGCTGGCCAAGGAAAGGAAATTGCGGCGCGAACTGGAACAGCGACTGCGGGACCGCGAGGACGAAATCGAGGCCATGAACATCTCGTTGGAAGAGAAGAACAAGCAACTGTCGCAGATCAACCGTGAAAGAGACGACAATGAAAAGATTGTCAAACAGTTAGCCGAGTACTACACTACCCTTGACTATGATCTTTTGGATGAATTCCAACGTCAGGTGAACTACCTCTTAGAGCAAGGAGATCTGGAGAAGGCGGATTCCATGCTGCGTTCCCGTGGCGATTTGAAGAACCGCATCTTGGAGGTGAGAAAGGAGCAGGAAATCGAAAGCAAGGAAGCAAAAGAGCTCAAGCAGCGGCAAGAGAAATTGGATGAGAGCAAAGCGGGCACGCAACGGAAGTTGGAAACCATTGCCGCCGACTGTTTTAACTTCTATCAGCGCTTCCTATTGGCGCACCAGAACGACTCCGCCGCCTATTATTTGGAACTGCGGGCGAACTTGGACACCACCAATGTGGAGTGGCAAATGGATGCAGGAGCATTCCTTGAGGAGTATATGGCCAACTATGACAAGACCTTGTTTTACTATCAGCGTGCGTTGCGCCATGCCATGGCCTTGTTCGGCGAAAAGAATCTGTTAGTGGCGACCTGTTACTGCAATATGGGAGCCACCCTCACCCTTCAGGGCAAACATGCGGAGGCCTTGTCGGTGTTAAACAAATCCTTGGAAATCAGGAAGGAACTGTTGGACGAGAACCACCCCGACATAGCCACCACCTATAACAATATCGGTGCCGTCTATGACATGCAAGGCGAATATCCCTCTGCCCTGGAATACAACCAGAAAGCGTTGAACATCAGACTGGCTGTTTTCGGTGAAACGCACCGGGACGTGGCGCGCAGCTATAACAGTCTGGGCAAAAACAACAACTACATGGGAAACTATGCCACTGCCATCGAGTGTTTCGAGAAAGCATTGGACATCAACAAACGACTCAACGAAGAGCAGAGCTCCGATGTAGCCCTGATTTACAACAACTTGGGCAGCGTCTATTTTGCGAACAAAGAATACGACAAAGTGCTGGAATACAACCAAAAAGCTTTGGACATCTGGTTGCAAATCTATCACGAGAACCATCCTCAAGTGGCGTTGGCTTACAGCAACATCGGGGTGGCTTACAACAAGATGGGGCAACTGGACAAAGCAGTGGAATACGACCTTAAAGCATTGAATATCAAGAAATCCATCTATGGCGCGGAGCATCCGGATTTAGCCATCAGCTACAACAATGTCGCCACCGACTACCTTCTGATGAAGGATAATGCCAAGGCTATGGAATATTACGAGATGGCCGTGGAAATATTGAAGAACTTCTACGGAGACAAGCATCCCGATTTGGCGACCATCTACAAAAACATGGGCAAGGCCAGCTCCAAACAGGGCGACCACAACAAAGCGATAGAATACTACCAAAAGGCGTTGGACATCCGAAAATCCGTTTTCGGGGAGGTGCACCCCGAGGTGGCCGTCAGTTACAATAACATAGGTGCTGAATATGCGGCTGTCAAAGACTATGACAAAGCATTGAAGTCCATGCAGAAAGCCCTGAAAATCAGACGCGCCTTCTACAAGGAGAACAACTATGACATCGCCGTGGACTACGGCAACATCGGCTTTATTTACAATGCGATGGGGAAAACCAACAAAGCGGTGAAGAACCTTCAGAAAGCCCTGTCCATCCTCAAGACCATCCCCGACATCAAGCCCTCCATCCTTGAGGCCTATCAGGCCATGATTGACGAAGTGAAGGAGGGAGCAAAAAAGAAATAGATATGCCTGTCAACAGAAAAGCTTTGATGAGATATAAGGTCATTGACCGGATGTTGCGGCACGGCAAGGAGGCCACGCTCGACGAGCTGGTATATGCCTGCACCGACGAGCTGCGGAAGGAGATCTCCTACGGAAGCGTCAGCCGCCGCACCGTACAACACGACCTGCAAGAGATGCGCTACTCGGAAGCGCTCGGCTATTACGCTCCTATCGTCGTGATAAACCGTAAATTCTATTGCTATGAGGACCCCGACTACACCATCACTAAAGTGCCGCTCTCTCACGACGACCTGTTGCGGCTCACTGAGGCGGTTGATCTGTTGAAGCAGATGAGTGCCTCGCAGGGATTCGACGGCGTGGAAGACGCTGTGAACCGCCTCGAAGACCATGTGGCATCCATCCGGCAGAAGGCGAATCCGGTCATCTATCTGGAAAACAACGAACGTTTGAAAGGATTGGGGTTTATGACCACCCTGCATGAGGCTATCATAGAACGCACGGCGCTCTCGGTCACCTACCAACCGTTCCAGCTGCCGGAAGCGATGACATTCCTGTTCTCTCCATACATATTGAAAGAGTATCGCAACCGTTGGTTCGTGTTCGGGCATCGGCACGACAGCGACAACCCCGTCATCATCAACCTGGCGTTGGACCGCATCGTAAACCTCGTTGATGCGCCGAAGGAAACGCCTTACTTATCCAACAAAGCGTTCAATCCGAAAGAATATTTCAAGGATATTGTGGGGGTGACTCGCAACGATGGCACCCCTGAGCATGTGGTGTTCCGAATGAATGAAAAAGAGGCCCCTTACATCCGTACTAAGCCATTGCATCCAAGCCAGCAAGAAATCGGTGTGGATGAGGAAAATGGCGTGTTATTCAGCATAGACGTGATTCCTAACCGCGAACTGGAACGCGATTTGCTCGCTTTCGGAGACGGTCTCACCGTGGTTTCGCCCCCAAAACTCCGCAAACAGCTTCGCGACACCATTCGGAATTCTCTGAAACGATATAAAACACCCTAAATCCCAAACACTCCCTTAATCGGATAATGGTCGGAAATCAAATTCCGGCCATATTTGTTTTCATTTAAGGTCTTGAAAATCATCGGTTTGGCATTCTTGTAAAAGATGTGGTCGATGACGATGTTGTTGGGCGCGGAACCCCAACCGTTGAAGGTGCCCTTGCTGTCGGTCACGGGCGCGTCCTTGCGGGCCTGCTTCATCACCTTCTTCAGCGGGTCGAAAATATCGCTGTTGATGTCGGAATTGAAATCGCCGGTAAGGAATATCGGAGCCTTCTTGTCCTTCACAATCTCCTTGATACGCTGGGTGATAAGCTTCACTGACTCACGGCGCGCCACCTCACCCACGTGGTCCAGATGCGTGTTGAAACAATAGACATGCTTGCCCGTCTGCTTGTCGCGGAAATAGCCCCATGTCACAATTCTGTGACAGGCGGCATCCCACCCGCGCGAGCACACATCAGGTGTGGCACTCAGCCAGAAATCGCCGTGCTCCACGACCTCGAAACGCGCTTTGTCATAGAGGATGGCCATGTGTTCCCCTCCCTGCTTGCCGTCATCACGACCCACACCAATGTAGCCATACTTTGGCAAACTTTGGAGTAGATATTCCAACTGTACAAAATAAGCCTCCTGCACGCACAGGAAATCAGGCTTCTCCATGTTCACCATGGTCACGGAATTAGCCTTGCGGTTGTCCCAAATGTTGTCGCCGTCATCGGGATTATTGTAACGGATGTTGTAGGAAATCACCGTCACGGTGTCCTTCTGCGCGACGGCTGCCGCAAGACAGCCTATGATGCATAATAGGGTAAGAATGGTCTTTTTCATAATTCTTTGTTTTTATCCTAGGGCTCGCTTCGCTCACCCCAGGTTGACACGTGTCGGGCCTGCAGCCCTCTTGGAATAACTGCTAACTGCTAACTACTAACTGCTAATTAGAGAATACGTACTGAATAATGTTCGCGCCCATCTGCAGCGCTTTCGTGCGGGTGGCCTCGGAGTCTTTGTGCACCACAAAGTCTTCCCAGCCGTCGCCAAGGTCGCACTCGTAGGTGAAGAGGAACACCATGCGGCCTTCCCAGAAGAGAGCGAAGGCTTGCGGCGGTTTGTTGTCGTGCTCGTGGATTTTGGGCAGACCGTTCGGGAAGTTGTACTTCTGATGGAAAATCGGGTGATTGTAAGGCAGTTCCACCAATTCCAGCTCGGGAAACACCTTCTTCATCTGCGCACGGATGTAGGGCGACATGCCGTAGTTGTCGTCCGCGTGGAGGAAGCCGCCCGCAATCAAATACGTACGTAAATTCTCGGCTTCGGCATCCGAAAACGCCACGTTACCGTGCCCTGTCATGTGGATGAACGGGTAGCGGAAAATGTCCGCGCTACCCACCTCCACGGTCGCAGGCTTGGCCTCCAACGACATCCCCAAGTTCTGGTTGCAGAACTTGATGAGGTTCGGCAACGACGTCGGATTGGCGTACCAGTCGCCCCCGCCGTTGTACTTCAGCAACGCGATTTGCTGGGCCGTTGCGATGATGGCCGTTGCGATTATCACTAGGATTAGTATGATCTTTTTCATATTTTTTTGTTTTTATCCCAAGGCTCACTATCGCTCACCTTGGGTTGACATAGGTCAGGCTTTCAGCCCTTTTTAGAATCCTAGGGCTCACTTCGTTCACCCTAGGTTAACACGTGTCGGGCCTGCAGCCCTCTTGGAATAACTACTAACTACTAGTATCCTCCGTGCCACTTCCTCAAGAACCACTCAATTCCCAACAACAGCACGATGGCAGCCAGATACCACGGGGAATTCAACAACATGGAGTATTTCTTGTGGTAGGAGGCAATCGGCTTGATGTTGTCATTGGCCTTGATTTCCTTCGCTACATTCTCTATTTCATTGCGGGCGAAGAACTTACCGTCGGTGGTCTTCGCAATGCTCTTCAACAGGTCGAAGTCGGCAACCAAATTCGCGGTTTCCACAAAAATCTCCTGCACGGAGAAAGTGCCGCTCTTTTCGTAGCTCTTGTTGCCAAGCTGCGTTTTGGCGGTCCAAGTGTAAGTACCCACAGGCAACTCGCCCATATTCAGGTAGTAGGCGTTGTTCTGCTTGGAGAATTGCGCATCGTAGGTGGTATCGCCACTACCCTTGATAGTCAGTTTCACGTCAGGGGTGTTCACCAGTTCGTGACTTTCGTTGTACAGTTCCGCAGAGAACTCCACCGGTGCATTTTCGGCGAAAACAGCATTATGACGCACGCGGAACGGACTTTTGTCGTTCTTCGCCACCAAAAAGAGAGCCGTTTTGTTCACAATCTCGTTGAAAGCGTCGTGATTTTGCGTATTCACAAAGTCATAGACTTTCCACGACCACAAACCGGTACCCGAAATGACACCGATTTTCGCGCCATTCACATCGTTGAAAAGGAAGAGCGGATATTTAGTTTCCACACCGCTAATCTTCTGTGTCATAAAGAGATTGGAAGAAACGGCGGCCTTATAGGTACCGAATGGAGTCTGCAACGGCGGCAGCGTGGGCAGTAAATCTTGCGTCTCCTCAGAGAATGAGAAGAGCATAAAATTGCTGTTGTAGGCAGCCGTCGCGTTGTTGGTCATATTCTTGCTCTGCGTAATCTGCAAACCCGTATTCAACCCATTGAACGCATTCAAATCCGTCTGTGTGCCAATAATATACAACGACGAAACACCGCTCTGACGAATCTGGGAGAGCAACGAAGAAGCCGGATTCTTCTTCGAGGGCAGCTGATGCAGGATAATCAAACCATAATCGGAAGGCTTGTCCTTGAATTCTTGAATTGGAACTACCGTAACATCATAATTGTCAGAAAGTTCCAAAGCAGAACGGATAGCCGCCACATCGGGATGCGGCGCGTCATATACGATAGCAATCTTGTCTTTCGACTCAATCACGCGGATGAAAAACTGCGCATGGTTGTTCTTGTAGGTCACCTCGCCGTCCAGTTCGTCCAAATCGATTTTATACTTCAGCAGACCGGTCTTATCGGCATCCACCAAGAAGGAAACGGTTTCAAAAAACTGGTTACCAGATATTTGCAACACTCTGGAAAAGACTTCACCCTTCTCATCCGACACCGTCAGCTTGGCAGATTTACCCGAAAGTTTGCCCGCACGAATTTTCACTTCCACAGGCGCACGGTTGCCCTTCAGCACTTCCTTGTTATGAATGATGTCGGCAATGAAGAGGTCTTTGGCTTGCTCATCGGAGCCTAAACCGACCGTATATACCGGAAAATCAACCTTTTGTGCGGCATAATAGGGATTCGAACCAATGTTGTAGATACCGTCGGTGAGCATCACCACCGCCCCCACATTACGATTTGCGTACAGCAGATTAATGTCGTCAAACAGGGCGGAAAGATTGGTTGATTTGTCGGAAAAGTCCGCCTTTATCTCTTGATAATCAACGTAATTGTTTTCATCTCCCAGCAGGCATGCGGTCACCTCATAATGCTTGCCCAATTCATTCGCAAGTTGCTGCACTTGTTTCTGATAATCAGACAAATAGTACGCAGAATCCTTGCCCATTTTCACAGATTCACTGTTGTCGATGGCCAAAATGATGACCGGTTTGTCGATTTCTTTGCGAATCATCTTGAGCATGGGCGCGAGCAACAGGAAGGCGACGAGCGTCATCGCCACGCCGCGCAACGAGGCCATCACTATGCGGGATTTCTTCTCGAAAACGACATTCTCGTTCCGGAAATAGAGGAACAACGCATAGCCTACGCCCAACAGGACGGCAAAAATCGCCAGCCAAAGCGGATATTGTGTAAGCAGCGACATTTCAGACGGTTAGAAAGATTTAATACCGATGATTTCGCGCACTTCCTTGATGGTCTTGGTCGCACTCTCGCGAGCTCTTTCGGCACCTTGGCGGGCCACCTTGCGGATGTAGTCGTCCTTTTCGCGCAACTCCAGAATACGCTCATACACAGGCTGTACGAACGCAATCATGTCTGCGGCGAGCTGCTTTTTCATGTCACCGTAACGGATGGCGCAATTCTGATACTGATCCTCGAAATATTGAAGGGTATCTGGTGCGGAAACGGCCTTCATCAACTGGAAGAGGTTCTCCACGGCCTGCGTCTTGGGCTGACCCGGCTCTGTGGGACCGCTATCAGAGACGGCTTTCATCACTTTCTTACGAATAACTTCCGGTGCATCAGAAAGAAAGATGCAGGAATTCTCGTTGTCGGACTTTGACATTTTGGTGGAGCCATCCAGGCCGGGAATCTTCACCAATTCACTGCCAAAATTGTAAGCCACAGGCAGTTTGAAGTACTCGTTCTTGTAGATGCGGTTGAAACGTTGCGCGAAATCGCGGGTCATCTCCAAGTGTTGTTCCTGGTCCTTACCCACAGGCACCTTGTCGGCGCGGTGCAGGAGGATATCCGCTGCCATCAACACCGGATAGGTCAACAGACCCGCATTCACGTTGTCGGGTTGGCGGCGCACCTTCTCTTTGAAGGAAGCTACGCGCTGAAGCTCACCCACATACACGTTCATCGAAAGCAGCAATGAAAGCTCGCAGACCTGCGGCACATCGCTCTGCACGTAAATGGTCGCTTTCTCGGGGTCCAAGCCCGCAGCGATATATTCAATCAGGATATTCCTGACATTCGATTGCAAATCCAGTGGAGTCGGATGGGTTGTAAGAGAGTGATAATCAGCGATAAAGAAGAAGCATTCGTTCTCCTCCTGCATTTTGATGAAGTTTCTGAGGGCGCCAAAATAGTTGCCTAAATGTAAAAAACCGGTCGGGCGGATGCCACTTACTACTCTATCCATATTCATATATTTTTTGGGGCGCAAAAGTACAAAAAAAACGTGGAATCAGGGTATATCATTTGCTTGGAAAATTTGTATTTTTGCGGAATCATTTTTGATAGCATGATTATGACGAGAAACAACCATGTGGTGATCATGGCAGGCGGCATCGGGAGCCGTTTTTGGCCGCTCAGCACCCCCGAATTCCCGAAGCAATTCATTGATATACTGGGTTGTGGGCGCACCTTGATCCAGCTGACCGTTGACCGCTTCAAAGGCGTTTGTCCGATGGAGCGTTTTTGGGTGGTGACCAACGCCGCCTACGTGGACATTGTGCGGGAGCAGCTGCCGGAAATGCCTGCCGAGCACATATTGGCGGAGCCCGCCGCGCGCAACACTGCACCGTGCATCGCATGGGCGTGCTGGCGCATACGCGAAGAAGACCCCGACGCCAACGTGGTGGTGACCCCTGCAGACGCCGTTGTCATGAATCCTGAAGAATTCCGTCGCGTCATCAACAACGCGTTGACTTTCACCAACTTAAACGATGCTATCGTCACCATCGGCATCACACCGTCCAGACCGGAAACGGGCTACGGTTACGTGGAGGCGAGCGATGCCGTGGAAGGTGAAATCCGCCGCGTGGCCGCCTTCAAGGAAAAGCCGCAACGCGAAGTGGCTGAGCAATATCTGGCGGCCGGCAACTACCTGTGGAACGCCGGCATCTTCGTGTGGAACATCCAAATGATCACCGCCGCACTCAAAACCTACAAGCCCAACATCGCCGCCGACATGGACCGCATGACGGCCACAGGCGACGTGCAGCATATCTTCCCGCAATGCGAGAAAATCTCCATCGACTTCGCCGTGATGGAACCTGCTGCCGCCGACGGCAAGGTATTCACCCACCCCGCCGACTTCGGTTGGAGCGACCTCGGCAACTGGGCCTCCCTGCACGATAAACTGAGCCATGACAGCCACGGCAACGGCACTGTCGGCAATGTGAAACTCTACGAATGCAACAACTGTGTGGTACACGCCGAAGACGCGCAAAAGGTTGTCATTCAAGGATTAGACGGCTATATTGTTTCCGAAAAAGGCGGCAGAATTCTCATCTGTCGTCGCAGCGAGGAGCAAAGAATCAAGGAATTCTCAGCAGAGTAGTACCCTACCCTTTCGACCTATTTTTGCACCGTGGGATCGCCTTTCGCGCGGCTGGTCGTCACCAGGAAGACGCCAAAGATGACCAGAGCCAGCGCAATGGGCTTGTTCCATGTAAACACGTCCTGTCCGACGGCAATGGCCAACGCCGCCGTCACGATGGGTTGCAAGTTGCTGTACATACTCACCGTGGTCGGACGGATATAACGCAAGGCCAACGGCAGCAGATAATAGGCTAGCACTGTGGCAAATACGGCGACAATTCCCATATTAACGTAAGCCATCGCGGGCGCGGTACCCATCAAAATCGGAGAATCTTTCACCGTCGGGATGGCCAACGGCAGACCCAGTACAAAAGAGAAAAGGAACATCCACTTCATCATCGTGACGGGTGAGTATTTCGAGGAGATGCTTCGGGTTATCAAGAGATAAGCCGCATAGAATAAGATATTTACGAAGCAGAGAAGTGCTCCTGTATTGCTGTAATGTGCGTCGCCGTGCAGCGAAAACAGGATCATCATCAGCGCACCAGCGATACCGAAAAAGACCCCGAGAGCCTTACGTGTTGAGATGGGTTCTTTCAGGAAAACGGCGGCCAACAACATCACCACCAGTGGGGACATCGCGGAGATAAGAGAGACGTAAGTAGGTGATATAAAGCGCATTGCCTCTGCAAAAGCCCATAATGTGCCGTATAAGCTGACCGCGCCGAAAATGATCAGACGCATGTCGCGCTTCTCGACCTTTTCTTTCGGTGTAAAAAGGGAAATCAGCCAAAAACCCGCCGCCCCGACAGCCAATCGCAGCGCTGTGTATGCCTCCGGCGTGATATATTCCGGCACCACCGCCTTCGAACAGTTCGGGTTCACCCCGAAGATGATATAGACGGTCAGCACCGCGAGGTGACCGATCCATTTTTTGTTTAATTCAGAATTCATAATTAAAAAGGGCCGTTGCCAGTTATGGCAGAGCCCTTATGAGGTTTCAAGTTTCAGGTTTCAAGTTTCAAATCACAAATCATAAATCACACGTCACACGTCTTACGTCACACATCACACATCAGTTTTTCAACGCCGCAATCTCCTTCACGGCTTGGATGCACGCGTCGATGTCGGCTTCGGTGTTGAAGGCGCCGATGCTCAAACGCACCGTGCCGTCAATCTTCATCGTGCCGAGACATTCGTGCACCAGGGGAGCGCATTGCAAGCCCGTGCGGCATGCGATGTCGTAATCGACGTCCAGCATGGTGCCCACATCCATGGCCTCGAAGCCCTTGATGTTGATGGAGAGCACCGGGTTCTGGTTCTCCGTAGAGGTGGCGCAGTAGATGATCACGCCGGGAACATCCTTGATGCCATCGCGCAGACGTTTCCACAAAGCCATCTCCTGATTGTGGATATTCTCAATGCCTTTCTCGGTGATCCACTTCACACCTGCGTGCAGACCACTGATACCTAGCATGTTGATGGTACCTGCTTCGAGACGATAAGGGAATTCTTCGAGGTGGTCACGCACAGCGGATTTCACGCCGGTGCCACCGAAACGGGTGTGGCGCACCTCCACCGTCTCGCGCACGTAGCTGCCGCCGATACCAGTGGGTCCCATCAGACATTTATGACCCGTAAAGGCGTATGCGTCAACGTTATAGTCGATCATATCCATCTTCACCGCACCGGCGCCTTGGCTACCGTCAACCACGAAAATCAGACCGTGTTCTTTACAGACTTTACCGATTTCCTTGATGGGTTGCACCGTACCGATGACGTTGGAGCACTGCGTGCAGACCACCATCTTCGTGTTCGGACGGATGGCTTTCTCGAAATCTTCAGGATGCACATAGCCCGCTGCGTCGAAAGGCAGATACGTAACTTCGATAATGCCTTCTTTCTCAAGGTGATAGAGCGGACGAAGCACAGAGTTGTGTTCCAGCATCGTGGTAATCACGTGCATACCCTTCCGCGCCAGGCCCTGAATCAGGATGTTCAAAGAATCGGTAGCGTTGTAGCTGAAGGTCAGACGTTTTTCATCCGTACCGCCGTTGAAAAGTTTGGTAAGCATACGGCGCGTTTCGGTCAAAACCTCGCCGGTTTCGATGCCTGCGTCATAACCTGCGCGTCCTGGGCTCACGCCGTGCACGCGATAGAAATGGTCCATAAACTCGTAAACCTCATTGGGTTTCGGGAAAGATGTTGCTGAATTGTCTAAGTAAATCATATTATAATATGTATTAGAATTTTCCAATTTTCAAAGCGGCAAAAATACATTTTTTTTGAGATATCTGATCAGTGAATTGTGTACCCATCATCGTATCATCTTATCATCGCATCATCGAATTGTTAATAACCTTGATGATGAATTGTTGATAACTCACATTCAAACGCCTCTCAAAAAATCAGATATTTGCCACACCAAATAATTCATCGAAGATTCTTTGTAAGATATGGATAACGAAACGATTACAACAAACAAGCCTGTGCGCTCAATGTCATATAACCGCATCGAGAACATTTTGGGCACCACTGGAAAGCTCACTCCGCAAGCCGTGGAGTTCGAAGAGGCGGTATTGGGCGCACTGATGATTGACGACAATGCCGTGACCGAGGTTCTCTCCATTCTGAAGCCCGAAATGTTCTATGTGGAGGCGAACCAACATGTTTTCGGCGCCATCCGGAAGCTCTTTTCCGCATCGCAACCCATTGACGTATTGACGGTTACCAACCAACTCAAAAAAGAGAAGCTGCTGGAAGTGACCGGCGGTGCATCTTATATTGCAGGTCTGACCAGCCGATTGAATTCCTCCGCCAACGTGGAATTCCACGCGCGCATCGTGATGGAGAAGTTCATTCTGCGCGAACTCATCCGTCACTGCAACACCATCATCAACGACGCATACGACGACAGCAACGACGTTTTGGAGATGTTGGACGAGGCCGAATCGAAAATATTCTCCATCGTGGAGAGCAACCTCAAGCGTGACAGCAAGGAACTTGGCGACGTGGTAAGTCTGGCACTCAACGAGTTAACAGAAATTCGAGACTCTCAGGACGAACTGCAGGGCGTGCCGTGCGGCATCCGTGCCATCGACGAGAAGACCGGCGGTTGGCAAAAGTCCGACCTGGTGATTCTGGCCGCCCGCCCTGGTATGGGTAAAACCTCCTTCGTGCTCTCCATCGCGCGCAACGCGGCCATCGACTTCGACCAACCCATCGCGTTTTTCTCATTGGAAATGTCTGCCACTCAGCTGGTTCACCGTCTCTTCTCCATCGAATCGGGCATTCCGTCCGACCACATTTCCAAGGGCACGCTCTCGGATGTGGAATGGTCGAAACTGTGGGAAAACGTCAGCCGTTTGAACAGCGCGAACCTGATTATCGACGACACCCCCGCCCTATCGGTCTTCGACTTGCGTGCTAAGTGCCGCCGTCTGAAGCATAAGTACAACATCCAGATGATCATCATCGACTACCTGCAACTGATGCAGGCCGGCACCGACAATTCGAAGCACGGCGGCAACCGCGAGCAGGAGATTAGCTATATCTCCCGTTCCCTCAAGGCGTTAGCGAAAGAGTTGAACATTCCGGTCATTGCGTTGTCGCAGTTGAGCCGTGCCGTGGAGACCCGTGGTGGTTCCAAGCGTCCGCAACTGTCCGACTTGCGTGAATCCGGTTCTATTGAGCAGGATGCCGACATGGTGCTCTTCATCTATCGTCCTGAGTATTATCACCTTGACACTTTCGAGGACAACACTCCCGCCGACGGTATGGCGGAAATCATGTTCGAGAAGAACCGTCACGGCAGCACCGGCAACGTGAAAGTGCGCTTCCAGAGCCAGTTCACAAAGTTCTGCGACGTCAGCGAGGGCAGCTTCGGCGAAGGCGGCAGCTACGACAACCCCAGCGCGGGCATCACCCCGAACCAAAACTTCGGTACCGCCCAGTATTACGACAGTGCGGTGAACAACGACGTGGGCGGCAACTTCGACGACCCCACGCAGCAGGGGTATGAGAATGATACACCGTTCTGACGATGAGGCGATGAGGCGATGATGCGATGAATGAACGATGAATGACGATGAATAAGACGATGAATTCCAAAAAGGGCTGTAAGCCCGACCTATGTCAACCTAGGGTGAACGAAGTGAGCCCTAGGACGATAGCAGAGAACGAAGTGAGCCCTAGGACTGTAACAAACAGAATATGAAGAAACTATCAATGGACGAGCTCGGGCGCGTGACCGCTGACGAGTTCAAACAACAAGCTAAAAACCCCATCGTGCTGGTATTGGACAACATCCGCAGCATGCACAATGTGGGGTCCGCGTTCCGCACGTGCGATGCCTTCAACGTGGAACGGCTCTACCTGTGCGGCATCACGGGCACGCCCCCGAACAAAGAAATCGCCAAGACCGCCCTCGGCGCCACCGAAAGCGTGGAATGGGAGTACAAAGAGAACGTAGAAGAACTCGCAAAAGAGCTGAAATCAGCAGATTATGCGATCCTATTGGTCGAGCAGACGGACAATTCCGTGATGTTGCAGGACTTCGACTTCTCGCAATACGAAAAAGTGGCATTGTTCGTCGGCAACGAGGTCTTCGGCATCTCCGACGAGCTGCTCCCGTTATGCGATGCCGCCGTGGAAATCCCGCAATTCGGCACCAAACACTCGCTGAACGTCGCGGTCGCCACGGGGATTACGCTGTGGGAAGCGGTGAAACAGTTAGCAGTTAGAAGTTAGTAGTTAGCAGTTGTGGCGGAAATTTCCCAATAACATTAAAACTACTGCCTTGAGCAGCCCCATAGGGGCAAGAGCCTGGTATCCCAGGGTAAGGCCGCAGGCCGCAACCCTGGGATATATAAAAACGAATTCCGAGAGGGCTGCAAGCCCGACACGTGTCAACCCAGGGTGAGCGCAGCGAGCCCTAGGATTAATGAATGATGAATATGAACAATAAGCGGACCAAACATACGGCCATCATCCTCCTCGGCGCGAGCCTCCTCGCCGTCGGGCTATTCGCCATTTTCGGACGGCACACCAAGCTGGCGGAGAGCGTGCGGCAGCAGACCGCCGTCATCCTCAAAAAAGAGTACATCCCCAATCAGGACGTGAATTTGGAGACCACCATGGCCTTCCTGAAAGCGGATTCTCTCTATAATGTCTTCCGTCAGCATTTCCGAATGCACTACCAAACCCTCGCCACAGCGACCTTCCCCGACAGCAGCCGCATCATCCTCATCGCCGAGCCAGCGCCGTTCCTCGAACCCGACAGCATCGAGTCGATTTGCAGTCGGTTCACCCACCAAACATCACAAAGGACCTTCAAGATCGGCTATGACGGGCACGTCACCGATATGGTCGTGGTGTTGGGAAACGCCACCACGGAAAACCTTGACAATTTGGTAGCCAAGATTTCACAGCAACAATTTCTCTCTGATTATAAACCCAACGCGCTCGACCTGCTCAGCGACGAAAGCCGTCACTATTTCACCCAAGACAATATGGACTACCAAATCACCTTGGGCGAGTTCGACGACTGGTTCTTTGCCGCTGGAGAGGCATTTATTGACGAAAGCGACACAACTAACGATCTCACCGTCAGCGATATGTTCAGCCAGCAACGGCGCGGGGTCTTTTTCAGTCGCGAGCCAGGCTTGGTAGCGTGGAGCATCCGTCGTGACAGCGACCTTTCCGAGCAGACCGCCGACATCCGTCGTTTCGCTTTGGATGCCGACCTGATCCTCGGTGCGCTGCGGGATTCCGCCACCTTAGTGGTCATCGGGCGCGAGCGCGAAGTTCCGTTGGAGGTGCTGCCGCCCTTGCGCGTGGAAAGCATCCTCCTCGTCGCCTCCATCAGCAGCAAAGAACTCTCGCAAAGTCTGGATATCAACGACTGTATGGCCGGCAAGATGAGCAACGGCCGCGACTGGTGCCCCACCTACCTCAGTCGCGAACTGGAGAACACCGAGTTGGGGCATCTGCTCACCATCACCGATGTGCTGCTCAAGGACTGGTCGGAAAACGGCACCATCCAGGAAGCCTGCTACCACTACCCTTCCCCAGGACGTTTCCCGTTTGACCGTCCGCTTTTCAAAAAGCTGGGACTCAGCGAGTTGGTCTATAACTGGAACACCGCCAACACCATGTACGCCATCGACCTGCCTGAATACACAATTTACACGCTCAACCGCACGGGCGCGCTACCCGTCTCCTATTTCCGTTCGCAGAACAGCGGCGTCAGCGCCGGGTCGCAATACGAGCGGCAGGCGGGCAACTATTTCGCACGTGTCGGCAACACCGACATCGCACGCGTGGTGCAGTATGTCGCACTGTACCAATTGTTTATGGACAACGGCATCTCCTATAAAGGCGAACTTCTCCACGCGGCTTTCCCTTCCCAAAAGCCTTACCTGCTGACCAAACCTTGTCAAGATTTGATGAACATCCTCAAAAATCTGACTGACAGTCAAATAGAGGCGATTTCCGATTCGCTCGCCATCCTTCATTTTGCCGCGTATGGTGAAGATCAGGTCAACAAGCAGCTGCGGAAAAACGAACGCGAGTACAATTTCACCTACACCGACGAGCATGAGAAGGCGATCTACCGCGATGTCAACCAGAACGAAAAGCGGTCGCTGGTCGAGGAATTCCGTGGCGTTCGTTCGATGCTGAAGGGGCTCTCCGAGGAGGAATACACAAAGTTGGTGCGCTATCTTTCCTATCCGCGCGGCACAACCATCAATAGCCGAGAGACTTACAACCGGATGTTGCAGGCACAGAAGGTCAACAACCTTCTGCGTCATGTGGGCAAAAGCAACCTTCCCTTATTGGGTATTGATTTGGCAAAGGTACGAGATTATTTCGTGGGCTGTTTGCGCAACAGCGGCGGTCGGTATCTGAAAACGCCGTCGGTCATCGTGACCTACAACGACCTGCTCACCACGGGCGGTCACAACATCTCCTCCAAAATCAGTCGTGTGGGCAGCACCACGAACTACAAACGGTATAGCGGTGGCGGAGCACCGGTGGCGCAAGCGAATATGCCGCCCGCGTCTGAGAAGCCAGCTGCGCCTAGGACGAATACCCCATCAAGCAGTTCTAAACCTTCTTCGAGTGCCAAGCCGTCTGGCGCAAAACCCTCCACCAGCGGCAAATCCTCCTCCAATAGCACTCGCACCTCCGCATCCAAAAGTACTTCTTCGTCTCCTACCCGTCCTTCCTCTTCCGGTTCTGTCCGTCCGCGCAGCAGCGTGATTGGCGGCGGTGGTCGAACGACGCGAGGGTTTTAAATTGTTGTAAGAGTCGTTTACGCACACACCTCCTTCGGCATCAGCATCGCGCAATGGTCGATAATAATGTTGGTGATCTCGAAACCTCTGTCGCAGATTTTCTTGTCCGTCACGCCGTCATAACCCATGTTTAGATGAGTGATATCATAACCGTTGTTCACATAATTCAGCAACTTTCTGTCTCGATTCGCAACAACATCACGGTACTTGTCAATGGATGGGCGTCCTTTGCCCGTACGCACCTGAAAGACAGTATCGAGTGCTATCAGGCAGCCTTTCCAGAGGATGTCCCCAGCGGTTCGAACATATTTGCTATCCGTATATGACTGTATTTCAGGATCATACTTGGCTTTTTTGATGGTCTCTTTCGCGTTGGCCACGTACCTTCTGGCCTCTTCGATGGAATAAGTGATTTTCGAGTTTTTCATTATTTCAGATTTCAGAACAATAAAATTCAACGCTGCAAAATTACACTTTTTCTCAATATATTCGAATAACAAAAATTAAAATATTTTTTTCATACTATTATTTAAAAATTAACTGTTAAAATCAAAGGGAGATATGACAACTACATGGCAAGTATTGCCTTTTGCCAAACAACTTTGCTCACCTATCCCAAAAAATTGTATTTTTGCATCGCCAAATTTTAATGGATATGAGCGAAAAAGTGACCCTTTTGGACAAAACTTTTGTCAAATACATTCCCTCCAGTGAAATCGATGCTGCCATTGCCAAAGTGGCTGCCGAAATCAACGAAGAGTACCGCAACGATGATCCCATATTGTTGATCACGTTGAATGGTGCGGTCTTCTTCGCCGTCGATCTCATCAAACAGCTCGACATCAAATGCCGCATTTCCTGCGTGAAAGTCTCCTCTTACAGCGGCACCGAATCCACCGGCCAAATCAACAGCCTCATCGGGCTCAACGAGGACGTTCGCGGACAACGCGTACTCATTCTCGAGGACATCGTTGATACCGGTCGCACCTACGTTCATCTGCACAAGATCTTAAGCGAGGCCGGTGCCAAAGACATCCGCATGGCCACCATGACCATGAAGCGGGATGCCTACAAGGAGAGTCTTCCCGTACACTACGTCGGTCTCGACATCCCCAACAAGTTCGTCGTCGGGCGCGGTCTCGACTATGATGGGTACGGAAGGAATCTGAACGACATCTATCAAGTAGTTAGCAATTAGCAGTTAGTAGTTAGCAGTTATTCAAAAAAGGGCTGAAAGCCCGACCTATGTCAACCTAGTGTGAGCGAAGCGAGCCCTAGGATTATAAGAACATCAAAATTCCTATTATATGATCAACCTCGTCATGTTCGGTGCCCCCGGCAGCGGCAAAGGCACCCAGGCCAAACAGATGGCCGAAAAATTCAATTTGCAACACGTCTCCACCGGCGACCTGTTCCGTTACGAAATCTCCCACAAGACCCCGCTGGGTCTGAAAGCGCAGGAGATCATCAACCGCGGCGACCTTTGTCCCGACGACATCACCCTCGGCATGTTGCGCAACCATATCGAGAATCACGCTGACGCCAAAGGCTTCATCTTCGACGGCGTTCCGCGCACCATCAAGCAGGCCGAGATGCTCGACGACCCGACCTTCTTCAAAAGCCTTGATATTACGAAGGTTATCTACCTCAAGGTTGAAATGGAAGAGGTGCAGGCCCGCATCCTCAAACGCGCCGAAATCGAGCAACGCGCCGACGACACCCCCGCCACCGTCAAAGCCCGCGTCGAAAACTTTTTCACCCAAACCATGCCCCTGGTGGACTACTACCGCAACCAAGGCAAACTGGTGGAAATCAACGGGATGCAGGATATCGAGCACGTCTTCGCCGACATCTGCAAAGTGGTGGAAAGCTTGTAATAGTTAGCAGTTAGCAGTTAGTAGTTAGCAGTTGTAACCTAAGAGCCACCATATTATCAAACAACTTCCTTGAGCAGCCCCGTTAGGGGCAAGAGCCTAGTAGCCAGGGGTAAGGCGCGAGGTGGATTCCTAGAATTCCAAAAAGGGCTGAAAGCCCGACCTATGTCAACCCAGGGTGAGCGATAGCGAGCCCTGGGACAAAAAACATCATCATGAATAATACAAACAACGAACAACATCCCCGCCGCATCGCCGTCCTCGGCTCGACGGGCTCCATGGGCACGCAAGCGTTGGAGGTCATCGCCCTCCATCCCGAGCTGTTGCAGTTGGAAATCATCGCCGCCAACTCCAGCGCGGACATTCTGATTCAGCAGGCGAAACAGTACCATCCCAATATCGTGGTTGTGGTGCAGGAAGAGGCCTACCGCAAGGTGAAAGAGGCTCTGGCTGAGGAAGATGTGAAGGTCTTCTGCGGCGAGGAATCCTTGTGCAACGTCTGCGAGATGGACTGCGTCGATATCGTGCTCTCGTGTATCGTGGGCATCGCAGGCTTGAAGCCGGCCTTCCGCACCGTGTCGTGCGGCACCCCATTGGCCATCGCCAACAAGGAGACCCTCGTGGTGGCCGGTGAGCTCATCATGCACACCGCGAAGGAGCATAACGCCCCGGTGATCCCGGTGGATTCAGAGCATTCGGCCATCTTCCAATGTCTTGCCGGTGAGCACTTTAACCCCGTCGAGAAGCTAATCATTACCGCTTCTGGCGGCGCGTTCAGAGGATTTACGCCCGAACAACTGGAGCAGGTGACGCTGAAAGACGCACTCAAGCATCCCAACTGGAGTATGGGTCCGAAGGTGACCATCGACAGCGCTAGTCTGATGAACAAAGGCTTGGAGGTAATCGAGGCCAAGTGGCTGTTTGGCATGCCGTTGGAGAAGATCGACGTGCTGGTACACCCACAGTCGGTCATCCACTCCATGGTGCAGTTCGAAGACGGCTCCGTGAAAGCGCAGCTCGGCATCCCCGACATGCGGCTGCCGATTCAGTACGCGCTGACCTATCCACTCAGACTGCCGCTACCCTACCCGCGCTTAGACTTCACCCAATACGGACAGTTCACCTTCGAAAAGCCTAACAGAGAGATGTTTCCGTGCTTGGATATGGCCTACAAGGCGTCAGCTGCAGGCGGCGGAATGCCCTGTGTGATGAACGCCGCCAACGAAGCCGCCGTGAAGATGTTCATGGAAGAGAAGATCAAATTCACCGACATCCCCCGCATCATCGAACACGCCCTCGCCACCGCCCCGAGCGTAAAACCGCAAACCATTGAGGAATATATTGCGTTGGACGAGGAAACGAAGAGATCAATTCTTAATTCATAATTCACAATTCATAATGATGGATAAGGCGCGGCCAATGCGGTCGCGCCTTTTTTTATGAATTATGAATTATGCATTATGAATTAAAACTCATATCCAACCCCCAACGACGCAACTCCCTTATACCCCGCGCCGAGCTCGAAGCTGCCGAACCAGTGGTTGCCGCCGGCCTTCACGCCGAAGAGGGTGGCTTGGAAGGCGGAATAGATCTTGGAATGCGTGTAATAATCCTTATAGGCTTCATCTCCTTCGTACTTCCCGCGAATGTGCACTACCACACCGACAGACAACGCCGAATAAAGGGTCACGTGGGGACGGTTGAAATAAGAGAAACGTATGTCGGGGAGGATTCCTATCAGATGATAGGACTGTGTGCCCACTAAGTTGAAAGCCAGCGGGTCGTCCAAGGCATAACGGATAGAAACGTTGTCTTGGGTATAGCCGTAATTGATCGAAGCCCCGATCCAAAACCAGGGCAAAACACGGTAGTGATAGCCAGCTGAGAATATCGGGACATAGGTTTTCGATTCTATGGAACATTCGGGCTCATATCCGAAAAAAGCATGATATTGCGGGGATAGCAGGATGGTGTAACCAAGCGGGTCACTGACCTCCAACTTGATCTCGTGGTTGTACATCTTATTGTTGCCGTACCTCAAAGCGTACGGGGCGGTCTCCTGCCGTTGCTTGGAATTCTTAAATGTGTGGATATAAGCTATTTGTGCGTAAAAATAATGGCTGCGGAGACTGAAATCCCCGAGAATGTCTCGATATGGATCTTCCGGCGGCAACACACCCGACATGTTATTGTATATGCGGTGAGTGTAACTGCCTATGGCAAAACCCCTAAGGGCCATGTTGAAACCGACATTCCATCGAAGGAGGTCGTTGTTCCGCAGACGGAAATACATGCCCACACTCGCAAGGACATCGAGGTTGAGTATGTTGCGATCGATATAACAGTAATTGAGAATCAACGGATTGTCTTCGGATAGCTGTTCACCGTAGTCGGAACTGTTGTTCTCCGTTTCCATCGCGCTGTGATCGCGGTCATATCCGTAGATGAAGGTGTTCCACGGCATCCGTATGCGCACGCCCGCATCCACTACCGCCCACGCTTTCGGGGAGATAGGATAGTGGAATTCGAACTTGACAGGCACGGAGAGGCCTGTGGCATAAAGGTAATTGCGCTTGATCATTTCAGGACTGCCCTCCTGCCAATAAAACTTAAGCCGAAGCGCTCCTGTGGTACCGTAGTTAAGTGCCGCCGACACTCCGAACCAGCGGGCAAAATGGTAGGAGAATTCCAGACCTGCGTGCCCGCCCGCGCGCGGGACGCTAAACAAATAGGGATCATTGGTCGTTTGCATCGGCATCATCGCATCGGATAGTTGCGCCGGCATCATCAAGTCGAACTGTCCGATGTAGCCGAGATGGAACCCCTGGAACAGCTCTTCCAAAACGGGCGATTCTTCATGTGGCTTGCAATCGGACTTTTGCTTCTGACGATGATCCTTTCCAGCTGGCTTTTGACGATTGTAAGACAAGCGTATGGTATCGTGCACGTACGTCGTATCGCGGGTGATCAGCGTGTCGTACTCGATCACCATCTCGTAAATGTAGAGGGTGTCAGCTTTTTGCGCCTTCGCCAGCCTCACCCCCGCTATCATCAGCAGAGCCAACAGAACCACCCTATATTTATCCTTCATCATTCTTCATTCATCATTCAACAAAAACGGTGTCCTTCACTATCACCGATTCCCGCACACGCACAGTGTCGCGCTGGACGATGGTTCTCTTGATGACGACGGGCTCGGGTTGTGAGACATCTGACGTGGGACGTACGACATCGGGAGCGTCCGTTTGAGGATTGGCTGCTTGCGCTTGGACAGAGGGTCTTTGGGACTGTAGCGACGTGCCATGGCGCGTCTCTACGGCGGTCACGGCAGGTTTGGCGTTGGGTTTTGCGGATGTCGCAACAGGTTGGTCGATCTGTGGAGACGCAATGCATTGCGTCTCCACAACAGTCGTGGCCGGTCCATCGGATAGTGCAGCCGCATCATCCGCAACCATTGCCGTGTCACACACAACCGCAGCAACGGTTTCCGCCGGTTCCGGCGCGACCCTCTGAACTCCGGTAAAATGCAGAACCAACAATGTACATCCGATACCAACGACTAGCGAGATGGCGCACAGCAAAATCTCCTTCACGTGCATCCGCAACCACAGCACCACACCTATCCTGGACGCTTTCGCTGCCGTCGCAATCTGCTCGTCCGACAGTGGAGTTTTCGGAGTGCGTGTCAGGTCAGACAATCCCTGTTCAAATATGCGATCCAATTCAGAATTCATAATTCATAATTCTTAATTTTTAATTCTGAATTCTACATTGTTACCGCTTCTTCGTAGTGCTCATTCGTGATCGTGAACGTGAGCTTGCCGTAATACGGTAGGTCGTGAAAGACGCGCCCCGTGTTCCGCTTCTCTTCGTAGGTGTAATTCGTGGATTGGAAATTGTAAGGGCTGATACCTGTTGTTTCCCAGGCATAGTATGTCTTTTCACGCACAAGACCATCATCCCCGAAACCTCCGAAACCCAGTTTCACGGAATCGCCATAAAACGCCTTGAAATAGTTCACCCCTCCCTCGAAACTGGCACTGCCGATGCCGCCCAGTTGCTCAATGACGACTTCCTCATTGGGGGCAAGGGTGAAGATTTTGTCCGAAGACGACAATATCGAGTCGTGAAGGATTGCGTCATGAGGAACAATGGTGACGTAATGCGACGAAGCGTTGTGGATGACCACATCCTCGGTGTAGCCGGGGTCGCAGGCGGCGATGCACACGGCGAGGATTAGCAGAGCAGCGATCATCCCCACACTGCGGCCTGCGGCCTTATGTGGGGTTAATTGCCCTTCGTGCGGGTTGCCTCTTCGAGGCTGCTCAAGGAAAGATTTCTTTTTCATATTTACTATTTTTTCACGAAGCTGGAGGTGAATCCATCGACCATGTTATCGGTTATCGTGAACACTTGTCCTTCTGCTTCGCTGTATCCGAGTGTACCTAAACATTTGTATGCACATAGCAGCGATATTTTTCCATCGGTGGCTTCCGATATTTTCTTACACTGCGCATTGTTAAGGTTGAATCGTATGTGGAACCAGGAGTAGAGAGGTTCGTCTTTGCCACCTTTATTGGTGTACATGGCTTCATCTACGTCATTATCGATGTGATACGTACCAGATGTGACCTTTTCCCCATCTTTGTAAAAGGTGAATCGGTTGCCTTTGAATACGATTTCGGCCTCGAAACCTTCCCTTTCAGGGGTGTAGTTGACGCCTGCGATGCCGCCGGAGGTGCGTGTCCATTGCCACGTGCCTTCGAGCTCGTGTTTTTCAGGCTTGCTGCAGGCGGTTGCCAGCAATGCCAGCAGAATGACTGCTGCGAATTTCATTGTTTGTCTCATAACGTTATATTTTGGAATTACTCTTATCCTTGTCAATTGCCCGCACACCTAACGGCGTGCGAACCCACCGTTTCCTCATTTTCCGCCGGGCTACCGAGCCATGCAGACCTAACGGCCTGCAAGCCATCATCGCATCATCGTCTCTTCGTCTCATCGTCTCATCGTCTCATCGCCAATCATCGTCTTTCATCGCCCTTCATCGTATCATCGTATCATCGTATCATCGCATCATCGCATCACCGTCTTTCATCGCCCTTCATCGCATCATCGTCATTCATCGTCTCCTCGCCACCACCTTCAGTCGCTGCTGCAACTCCGCCCTCGCGCGGGTGAGCAGCACTTTGGAGTTGGCGACGGAGATGCCGAGCGCTTGGGCGATTTTCGAGTGGGAGTAGTGCTCCACCGCGTAGAGGTTGAAGACGGTGCGCTGCTTCACGGGCAACTTCCCGACGACCTCCAACAGCTCCTCCTGCGTGAACTCCGTTCGCGAAAGCTCCGGGTCGTCGGCAATCTCCTCCACTTCTTGACTGTGAAGGTTCTCATCCCACTCCACCATTTCGGGACAGTCGCGAAGGTGCATCAGCGCCTGGTTGACGGCGATCTTCTTCAGCCAGCCTTCGAAACTGCCGAAAGCGCGGAAGGTGCTGGCTTTCTCCATCGCGGCGAGGAACGCGTCCTGCGCCAAGTCCTCCGCGAGATCCCAGTCGGCCACATACCGGTAGCACGCGCCCACCATCTTCCCGATGTGCCGCCGATATTGTTCCGCCCAGAATGCTTCTTTCTTCATTCTTCCTTGCCTCTCTGTTAATAGGATGCAAAATTTCGAAAAGGTTACATATTTTGCTGTTGGCTGTTCGCTGTTAGCTTTTGGCTTTGGATTGTTGTGAGTGTATGTGTCTTATCGCCAGGGGGTTGTTTAAGGTTTAGGGTTTAAGGTTTAAGATTAAAGGTTAAGGGTTATTCGGAAAAATAGCCCATTTCGATTGTGAAGACTTTATCTTCGTGGAAATTGAAAATCGTCCCTTCGTAAAGATTTCCAATCAAAAGTTGGTTTTGAACCTTGTGTGGCACATCGTATGTCTTGTCAATGTGCACATCGTAAATATCCAACACCTGCTTTTTGGGAGTGCCGATGCGAATGCCTTTTGTCGTGACGAATGTTGAAGTGATTAAAGGTTCATCAGTGATCTTTATGTACTCAACCTTGGATGTAGAGCCTATGGTATCTGAGACCACCCATAACGACAGCCCCAAAGAGAAATAGTCCCATTGTTGGTGATAATTGCCGTCGGATTCCCAATGTTCGAATTCACTCATAAGATCCGGTATGCCCAATGAATCCACCACCGTTTGCCCTGGAATATTATATGTTAACCAACGATTCAACGTGTCCTGCACGAAAACGCTTTCTTTCTGTGCGTAACCACTAGTCAGTAAAAAACAGGTCATTACATATATGCACAATTTTTTCATAAGCCCAATTGAATACTAAGCAGAAACTGCTAACTACTAACTACTAACTGCTAAACTATTAAAAGCCCGCGAACGGCATGAACAACGGTGGGAGCAACAGGAGGAATCCCAGCACGATGAGTACCAACAGGAATTTCCAGATGAATTTGAACCACGTGGCGTAGGGGATGCGGGCGACGCCGAGCACACCGATGAGCACGCCCGAGGTGGGGGTGATCATGTTGGTGAAGCCGTCGCCAAATTGGAAGGCCAGGACGGTGAGCTGACGAGGAATCTCCATCAAATCAGACCATTCCGCCATCATCGGGATGGTGAGCGCGGCCTTTGCGGAACCCGACGGGATAATCAGGTTCAGCAGGTTCTGCATCACGTACATGGTGGCCGTGCTGCCGATTCTGCCGGCATCTTGCATGCTTTCCGCCACCGCGAAGAGGATGGTGTCGATGATGTGTCCCTCCTCTAAAATAATAATGATGCCGCCCGCCAGTCCGACGACCAGCGCGGCCACGAGGATGTCCTTACAACCTTCCAAGAAACTGCGGACCACCTTGTCGAACTTCATCCCGAAAGCGATGCCGGCGGAGATGCCCATCGCAAAGAAGAGTCCGGCTATTTCCATCACGTACCAGTCGTAACCGAGGACGCCCGTCACGAGGATGAGGATGGTAAATAACAGTAACGTAAGTATCAGATGGTGAACGGATTTCCGAGTGGCGAAGAAGCCGATGAGGATAAACAATCCCGCCCAAATCGGGAACAGCATCACATGACGGCTGCCCAAGCCCACGGTGATATCCGTATAGGGCATCGTAATGGCGCAATACAACAAAACAGCGGATATACAGCCATATACAATCCAAGCAGAGAGACCAGATTTCACCATCTCTTGCTGAGAACCTGTCACTGTCGTTTTCTCGCGCCAGTAGCTGTCGATCTCGTAGGTCAGCGACTTCTCGGGGTTTTTCTTCACCCAAGCGGCGTATAACAGCGTGAAAACGATAGCGATAATCGTCAATATAATCCAGCAGATGAGCCGGTAGCCGATACCGGAGAAGGTCGGCAGTCCAGAAAGTCCCTGCGCGATACCGATGGTGAAGGGGTTAAGCATCGCGCCCGCGAAGCCCACGTGTGCGGCCACGTAGCACATCAGCACGCCCGTGATGGAGTCGTATCCCATAGAGACGGCCAATGGCACGAAGACCACGATGAAGGCGATGGTCTCCTCGCTCATCCCGAACACCGACCCGAACAGACTGAACATCAGCATAATGGCGATAATCAGCAGGTTGTTGACCCCCACCTTTCGGAAGAAGGCGTGCTGTTGCATCCGCTGGGTTTTGTCGAGGAAGAGCCAGATGCCCCGGTTGATGGCATCGGTCTCGTTCATAATCCAGAAAGCACCGCCGATCATCAGGATGAAGACGATGATTCCTGAGGTGCGCTCGAAACCTTTGAAGAAGGCGGTGAAGACCTGCCAAGTCTGCGGCGC
>ONHS01000011.1 GCA_900317715.1 uncultured Bacteroidales bacterium
CCTCATCGCTTGCGAATCTCAAAATTTTAACTTGAGTATTTGCTACATTCTTTCATTCTTTCAATGAACATCCCCCTGTTGACAACCCCTCTCTTTCGTTCGTCCCATATCGTCGTCGTTTGGGATTGCAAAAATAGTATTTTTCCATTACACGCATCACACTCAACGCACTTTTTTTTATTTTTTTTGCATTTTTTTGCTATCTTACTGTGTATCAGTGAAATAAAATTGCATTTTTCCTGAAAAAACACCCCGGAAATGGCCGTTTTTACCTCTTTTTCACCCCTCTCCGGGGTGCCGGAAAGGGAAATTTTCGCAGATTTTCGGAAAAATGCCGCAAAAATCGAATTTCGGGAACCCGAAATCAGTGTGAAAAAATGCGGTTTTTACTATATCTTATTGATATTTCGAATTTTATATTTTTTCACCCTTTTTATATGTCTGATAATCAGATATATAAATATAAATAATATGAACATTGTTTTGTTAACTTAGCAATACAATATAATATATATACAATATTTACTAAATTTAAGCAATTATGTTTATTGTTATTCTCCATTCTTTCTACATCCTATCCGCGCATATCATACGCTAATTATTGCGACATGAGACTCCACTATTCACTGAGATGAGCGAAACAATCCTCCCCGCTCTTATTGACACATCCTATACTAAAACAAATTATATACTTGAAAATCAGAATATTACAATTCAATCTCATGGGATGAAAAATAATTTTCAAAAGCAGTCTGTTGAAAAGGAAAAAAGTGTATTTTTGCAGCCTTAAAAAAGTAAGTACAAAAGCTATAATAAAATGAAAAGAACATTTCAACCCTCAAACACGAGACGCAGACATAAACACGGCTTCAGAGAGAGAATGTCAACGGCCAACGGTCGCAGAGTGTTAGCTGCACGCAGAGCTAAAGGCAGAAAGAAACTCACCGTGTCAGATGAAAGTCTGGGTAGAAAATAATCCGAAAAATTCTGGATTATTATGAGAAAAAGAAGGCATTGGTCTTCTTTTTTTTGTATTTTCGCCATTTTATTTTTTTAGCGAAAAAACGACAAGAAAATGAAAAGAATAGTACTGAGCGTATGCCTGTTAGGGGCACTTTTATGCGGTTACGCACAAGGTGGAGGCACTTCGATCGACGGTATTGTGGCTGTCATCGGCAAATCCATCATCATGCGTTCCGATCTGGAAAAGCACTATAAGGACTACACCGCTCAGTTTCGCACCGTGGAGGATCCAGACGAAATCTACTGTACCATCCTGGAGAACTTGGTATTTAACAAGTTAATGGTTAACCAAGCAGAACTGGACAGTATCGACGTGTCTGACGAAGAGATCGACTACCGACTGAACACGCGTATCCAGTACTTCTTGCAGCAAACAGGCGGAGACGTGAAGTACATTGAGAATTACTTCAACAAGTCCATGGCGGAGATCAAGAAGGACATGCGCGAGTTGATGTACGAACAAGCTTTGATAGAGCAGGTTCAGTCAAACATCACCGGAAGCATTACGATTACGCCTTCGGAGGTGAACCAATTTGCGTCGAAAATCAATCCCGATAGCATGCCCCTCGTGAGCACCACCTACCAATTCGGCGAGATTGTGAAGATTCCTCCCGTAAGCGACGAAGAGGTGGAAGCGGTGAAAGATCGGCTGACGCAATATCGCGAGCGCATCCTTCGTGGCGAAAAGATCGGTGCGTTGGCGCGCCTCTACTCCGACGACCCCGGCAGTGCATCAAAAGGCGGTGACTTGGGCTTTGTGGAACGTGGATCACTCTACCCTGAATTCGAGGCGGTAGCTTTCAACCTGAAATCAGGCGAGGTCTCACAAATCGTGAAGACCCAAGCCGGCTATCACATCATTCAACTCATTGAACGCCGCGGCGAATCCATTCGCGTGGCGCACATTCTCATTCAACCGAAACCTTCTACAGACGAGCAAGTTAAAGCCATCGTTTACTTAGACAGTGTGCGAAACATTATCATTGACGAGAAGCTCACCATTGAGGAAGCCGCTAAAAGGTACTCCGAGGGTCCCACTCGTTTGAACGGCGGTATGGTGATCAATCCATACAACAGCTCTCTCAATTTCGACCGTCAAACGATGGACGACGCCACCTTCACCACAATCAACAAGCTGATTCCCGGTGAATATTCCGAATGCGTGCCGTTTGTGAACGACGACGGCGTGATGGCCTACCGACTGCTGTACCTGAAAGAGAAAGTGGCTGAGCACAAAGCCAATCTGGTGGAAGACTACGACATGATCAAGAATGCGGCTTTGGAACAGAAGAAGTACGAAGCCATGGAAAAATGGGTGCTTGAAAAGGTAAAAGTGACGAATATTAAAATTTCTGAACAATATAAATACTGTCCTTTCGTTACGAAATGGCAAATCCCATAAATAGAATACAAGATATGGATTTAGAAAATAAAACTGACATTGAAGCGATAGAATCGTTTGTCGCAAAATATAAGACTCTACGTGAAGAGATTGCGAAAGTGATTGTAGGGCAGGACGAGGTGGTGAAGAATGTGTTGATGGCCATGTTTAGCCGTAGCCACGCGCTGCTCATCGGTGTACCTGGTTTGGCTAAGACATTGATGATCACCACAATCGCAAAAGCAGTGGATATGACCTACAACCGTATCCAGTTTACGCCTGACCTTATGCCTTCTGACATCATGGGTGCCGAGATTCTGGACGACAATCGCAACTTCAAGTTCGTGAAAGGTCCCATCTTCGCTAACATTGTCTTGGCCGATGAGATCAACCGTACGCCGCCCAAAACGCAATCCGCCCTTTTGGAGGCCATGCAGGAGCGTTCCGTCAGTATGAACGGTACCACCTACGACTTGCCGAATCCGTTCTTCGTTTTGGCTACTCAAAACCCTATTGAACAGGAAGGTACGTATCCGCTGCCCGAAGCACAACAAGACCGTTTCATGTTCAACATCATGTTGGACTACCCGAGCACAACGGAAGAGGTGGAGATTGTGAAGCGGACCATCCACGGCGATATGGCAGAGCCGCAGCGCGTGCTCACCGTCGAAGAGATTGTATTCTACCAGAAATTGCTGCAAAAAGTGCCCGTACCGGAGAACGTTTATCGTTATGCGGTGAACCTTTCCACGTTGACTCGTCCCGGAACGCCTAAAGCACACGCTTGGGCCAACGACTATCTGTCATGGGGTGCCGGTCCGCGTGCATCACAGTTCCTCATCATCGGCGCACGCACGCATGCCGTGCTTAACGGGAAATATTCTCCCGACATTGAGGATGTCAGAGCCGTTGCTTACAACATCCTTCGTCACAGAATCATCAAAAACTACAAAGCTGAAGCAGAAGGCATCACGATTGAGCAGATCATCGACAAGCTTTTGTCTGCCGCCGACACCCAATAACGATGAACAGACTTCGGAAACCGTTTTGGAAGTGGCTTCTATTTGCTTCCGCAGCGGTGATTTTCACAATCATCATCATCTATTCCAACCGATTGATCAAGAAAATCGCCCAGGAAGAGCGCCAACGTATTGAGATTTGGGCGGGTGCTATCACGTATAAAACCCAAATCATCAATGAAACAGAACGATTTTTCGATTCCATTCGTATAGAAGAAGGCAATCAGGCGGCCATTTTCGCCAAAGCGGTGAAAAAGGTGGCCGAAGCCTCTCTTTCGGAAGATATCACCTTTTATCAGGACATTATTTCGGCCAACAAGACCGTCCCGACTATTATTGCCCGGCCAAACGGGGATATTGACGCTGCCATTAACGTCCCGGACAACATTCTGACGATGCACAACATCAGCGAAATGGGGGATGGCATCTTGGAATATGACAGCATCAAACTCTCTTATTATCATCGGGATTATGTGATGATTTATTACAAAAACTCCCGTATTTACGGCGATTTCCGGGAGATGATCGACAATCTTCTGGAGTCGTTCTTCCAAGAAACCGTCATCAACTCAGCCTCCGTTCCCGTCATCATCACCGACAGCACCCAAATCAACGTGATAGCTGCGGGCAACATCGACTCGACGGTCATCAACGCCCCGTTTAAGGTGAACGCTCGGTTGGAGAAGATGCGTGAGGAGAACGAGCCCATTGTCCTCGACTGGCTGGACCACGGCAAATGTTATGTATTTTATGAAGAATCATCCGTGCTGAAACAGCTCCGCCTCTTCCCCTACATTCAATGGGGTATTGTATTCGTTTTCATCCTTATTGCATACTTACTATTCAGTGTATCAAGGCGTTCAGAGGAAAACCGCGTATGGGTGGGCATGTCGAAGGAGACGGCGCACCAGTTGGGAACCCCCATCTCCTCCCTTATGGCTTGGACGGAATTACTGAAAGAGATGCCTGTGGATCCCTCCATTCCCACGGAAATCGGTAAGGATGTACATCGGTTGGAGACCATCGCGCAACGGTTCTCCAAAATCGGGTCCGTTCCTGTGCTGGAAGACACCGACATCGTGCCCATCATCGATGATTTCACCAACTATTTGCAGACGCGCATCTCCTCCATGGTGAAAATCCACTTCGAAAAACCCGACCATCCCATCGTTTTGCCTTTAAACCAGCAACTTTTCGAATGGGTGATTGAGAATTTATGCAAAAACTCCGCTGATGCGATGAACGGGAAGGGCGACATCACCATTTCCATCACCGAAGAGAAAAACAAAGTTTATATTGATGTGACCGATACGGGAAAGGGAATTCCTCCGAAGATGCAACGACGCATTTTCTCTCCCGGCTACACCTCCAAGAGTCGCGGCTGGGGTTTGGGATTGACCTTGGCCAAACGCATCATCCAAAACTACCACAAAGGCAAACTGTTCGTGAAATCCTCTGTCATTGACCAAGGCACCACGATGCGGATTCAGCTGAAAGCGAAATAGTGGGCTGTTAATACAAATATTGGTAGGAGTACAGGAGCGTGCTATCCATCAATCCCGTCTTGTGATTGATAAAAGTCGTATATACTTTCGTCGGCGTTTTCTTATAATATTCATAACCGTAGGTGAAAGAATCCGAATGGGAATGCACATCATATTCATCTGTCACGAAAACACTTACAACATTATTCTTGCTACAGAAAAGGTAGGAAGGGTTATCGTTTAACAATTGCCGTTCAGGGAAGAGAATGAAAAATCCGTTAAAAGGATTGACACCTTGGTCATACACGTATGTAAAGGTTAGCTTTTGAATACTGTCTGGACGAGTCAAGTGCATTTTCATATATTGAACATTATCTCCGTCCCAAATGAAATCTATTTCCGCTTTAGAATAATTGTAATCCTCTCTTTTACTGCCATTGTCGGGATTGATGGTCTTCAGCACTTTATCATTTGCTGGAAGAAAGAAGTTCATAGGAACACCAGGAACGAAATTTTTAGCAAACAAATCCTTGATGATGGAGATATGTGTCACTTTTTTCTTCTCATACGTGAACGTATAGGTCTCCACTTTATGACTTCCGTCGTATGTGTTGATGGTGGTCAGTTGGTCCCCATCATAAAGGAATTCGGAGTATTGTTCGCCCATTTCGATGCGGGAAAGGTGTTTTCCGTCATAAATATAGTTTTGAGAATAGTCTAAATTGCCGCTTTTGCGATAGTAGTCGATTCTTTTGAGCATAACGTCGTCCCAGAGCCAATGTTCCTTCATGTAGCGACCGTCCGATTCGTCATATATCTTTTCGATTTTGGATTTCGGATTATATTCTCCCAATTTATCTTTTTGGCAGGCATAAAACGCTGACAGCAACAGCAATCCAGCAAAAACGACAGCTAATTTCTTCATAATGAATATGTTTAAGTTTTTCAGTACACTTTTATCAAAAAATTCGCATTATTTGGGCGCAAAAATACACATATTTTTCATTTGCATATCATCAAAAAGTGTACTTTTGCCAATTGGTTGTTCAGACAATTGTATCATTAAAGTATCATATTATGAAGAAGCATTTTATTATGACCCTGATGTGCTGTCTGGTTGCGATAGGCAGTGCATTTGCATGTACGAACTTCATCGTCACGAAAGGTGCCAGCAAAGACGGTTCCTGTTTTCTTACGTATGCGGCTGACTCTCACGTACTTTACGGTGAGCTTTACTATCGTCCGGCCGCCAACTACCCTGCCGGTACGATGATGGATGTCATTGATTGGGACTCGGGCAAAAAGCTCGGTCAGATTCCGCAAGTGGCTCACACCTATTCTGTTGTCGGCAACATGAACGAGTATCAGTTGGCCATTGGCGAAACGACTTACGGTGGTATTGAACCACTGGAGCAAGGTCAAGGAATGATTGACTACGGTTCTTTGATTTATATCACGTTGCAACGCGCGAAAAACGCGCGCGAAGCCATCAAAGTGATGTCGGAACTGATTGATGCCTACGGATATGCCAGCGAAGGCGAATCTTTCTCCATCGTAGATCCCAACGAAGCGTGGGTGATGGATTTGATTGGCAAAGGCGAAAAGATATTGGATGCCAAAGGTAAAGTGGTGAAAGGTTGGAGCAACGGTGCCGTTTGGGTGGCTCGTCGCGTTCCTGATGGTTACATCTGCGGTCACGCTAACCAATCACGCATCTCCACCTTCCCATTGCGTGATGGCAAAACCAGCATCACGAACAAAGAGTTAGACAAGATTTTCCTGCCGAGCATTGAAACGGTTTACGCTTCAGATGTCATCTCATTCGCTCGTTTGAAAGGTCTTTATCCCAAGGATCCGAAGCAGGCTCCCGATGCAGAATTCAGCTTCTGCGACACCTACAATCCCATCAATTTCGATGGTGCAAGATTCTGCGACGCACGCGTTTGGGCATTCTTCAATCATTGCAATCATGTGGAAATGGCTCAGTATGAAGACTATGCACGTGGCGACAACCTCAAACACCGTCCCCCGCTTTGGATTAAACCCGCCAACAAAAACCTCATCGACGCACAGTTTATGATGGCCATGATGCGCGACCATTACGAAGGCACTTCCATGGATATGACCAAGGATCTCGGTGCCGGCCCTTACGCTTGTCCTTACCGTTGGCGTCCGATGACCTGGTCGGTGGATGGCAAGAATTACATCCACGAGCGTGCTACTGCTACACAACAGACTGGTTTCGTGTTTGTTGCACAATGCCGTAGCTGGCTGCCCGACATGTTCGGTGGTATTTACTGGTTCGGTGTGGATGATGCTGGTTCCAACTGCTTCGTCCCGATGTTCTGCGGTATCACTGAAATTCCGAAAGAGTTTGCAGAAGGCAACGGTTCCATGGTTGAGTACTCCCCGACTTCTGCGTTCTGGACATTCACCAAAGTCAGCAACTTTGTCTATACCCGTTACAACGACATGATCAAACATGTGAACGAGAAACAGGCGAAATGGGAAGGCCGATTTGTGAAAGATATCGACCAGATGACCACAAAGATGAGAGAATTGTGCACTCAGAATCCAGATGCTGCTCGTAAGCAACTCAACGCTTACTCCGCCCGCGCTTCACACGAAGTTTGTCAAGAGTGGAATCATCTTTTTGAATATCTGTTAGTGAAATATCACGATGGGAACATCAAGAAAGAGGAAAACGGAAAATTCCAAACCAATGGTGCGGAGAAACCGCAATGTGTATTTCCTGACCAGCCACGTTGGCCCGACAATTGGTACAGAATGATTGTTCGCGATTGCGGCAACAACATTCAAGCTAAATAACGGACTTTACGACAAATTTTTAAATTTAATCCGCATATCTTCGTGATATGCGGATTTTTTTTATTTTTGCACCGCTGTTAGGCCGAGAGGCGCTCAGCATTTTATTATAGAAAGCGCATTTTCGCTAAGCCGTCAGTGTGAACTTGGACAATTCACTAATGTATGCACGGAAGTCGAAAATGGAGCTAGCCTATTTATGTAGCTAATTGCCAAATAGGTGGGGCTCCTTTTTCGTATCATGCATACATGGGAGTCCAAGCCCTACACTGATGATGCGGAGAATGGTAGGCTCCACTTTCTATTATATACCATTTCCTTTGAGCCACGGAATAGAAAGATGCCAATGCGTATCACACGACAAACAACAATTATGGAATTATCGCCA
This sequence comes from uncultured Bacteroidales bacterium, assembly GCA_900317715.1. GTDB lineage: Bacteria > Bacteroidota > Bacteroidia > Bacteroidales > WCHB1-69 > F23-D06. The sequence goes on from ONHS01000011.1 coordinate 8,122, forward strand.
TACATTCAACATCATCCTGGTAAACGATATATCAAATTTCCAGAGAACGCCACGAGCATTGAGCCGTTAGGACTTGTGGGTGAGACCTTCCCTATCATTATCCTTCCCGAAGGTATCATCCATATCGGGCGCGCCGCTTTTTTAGCATCAAGAATGCAGGGCGTCTCCCTACCTGATTCGCTGAAGGTGATTGACGATGACGCTTTCTGCGGATGCACACGTCTGAATCATCTCTACTTGCCAAAGCATATTACACACATCGGCACACGGGCCTTCATGTGTTGTGATGAAATCAAAGAAATAGTCTTTCCTGAGATGGTGGAATACATTGGGAATGAAGCATTTGCATACTGCCGGCGTTTGAAGAAGGTCTTCTTGCATGAAAAAACGACTTTAGGAGAAGATGTATTTATCGATAACCATCCTAAAATCAAGATTGAAAGATATCAAAATCGTAAAGATCTCCCGATACCCTATTGCTACTCCTGAACGTAAACGCGGGGGACGCGCTGGGAGATGCGAGTCATCAGTTCATAGCTGATGAGCCCGGCGGCTTCGGCCATCTCGGAAACGGTATTGCCTTCGCCATATACGACCACCTCATCGCCCTCATGCACGCGCAAACCCGTGATGTCAAGCATGCACATATCCATACATATTTTTCCGATGATGGGAACTTTTTGTCCTTGCACCAGGACTTTACCGCGACCATTGCAAAGTTCGCGAGGATAGCCGTCCGCGTATCCGATGGGGATGATGGCCACCTGAGTGTCGCGCTGCAATTTCCAAGTGCGGTTATAGCCAATCGTTTCGCCAGCGGGAATGTTTTTAATTTGGGTGATCACCGTCTTGAGCGTCACCACGTTGTGCAATTTCATGGCCATTTCAGGAATCTCGGAGCATCCGTAAAGTTGAATGCCGAGTCGCACCATGTCGAACTGTGCCTCTGGGAAACGGATGATGCCGGCACTGTTCAGCAAATGGCGCAGGATTTTGTAATCGAACGCAGCGCAAAGCAAATCCGTCATGCGACCGAACAGAGCGATTTGATGGCGGGTATAGGCATCTTCGGCGGGATCTTCGGCAGCGGCCAAATGGGAGAAAACCGAAGAAATGTGCAGTTTAGGATTGCTTTTCACCATCTCAATAAGACGCGGAAGATCCTGTAAATCAAATCCTAAGCGATGCATTCCAGTATCCACTTTGACGTGGATATTGAACTGGGGAATCTCGGGATGACGCTCCAGCACTTCCTCCAGCTGCTGTAAATAATAAAAATTGAAAATTTCGGGTTCCAAGTGATGATTGACCATCACCTCGAAGCTATGGGCTTCTGCACCCAGCACGATAATCGGCGTGTTGATGTGACGTTTACGTAAACGGACACCTTCATCCGTATAGGCAACGGCAAGATAATCAACCCCTTGATCTACCAACGTGTTCACCAACTCCACATCGCCCAAGCCGTAGGACGAGGCTTTCACCATCGCCACCATCTTAGTGTCAGGACGCAAAAGATTGCGATGATAGTTGAAGTTATACACCAACGCGGGCAGATTCACCTGCATGATTGTAAGATGGGTTTTGTGTTGTAATGCGCTGACAACTTGCTCGAAATGGAAATTACGCGCGCCTTTCACCAGAATAATTTCGTAAGAAATGCCCAACTCTGAAATATGGGCGAGCAAGTCGGCAGTATCGTGATAGAACAACATCTCTTCAATGTCAAGTTCTTGACGATTATGGGTAAACGTCTCCCCTACCGCCACCAATTTCGAGATGTTATGCTGATGCAATTCGCGGTTCAGATGCCGGAAATCCGCCGAAGTGAGTGCCCCCACTTGTTCAAAGTCGGAAATAATCAAGGTTTTCTTGCTCATCTGAGTCTGTGTGTCCATGAAGTTGAGCGCAGCAGACAACGAATTGACATCCAGACTGTATGTGTCGTTGATAATGACAGAATGGTTTCTCCCTTCCATGATTTCCAGTCGCATGCTGATGTGCGAAAGCCGACCCAAACGGTCGTTAATTTCCTCAGGAGAGAAACCGATATATCGCAGTGTGACAATCACATGCGTGGCATTTTCTAAAGAGGCGCTGTCAATGAAAGGCACCGTATAATCGAAACCATCTATGGAAATGATCGTTCCTCCGGTGCTTGCCGCCGACATCTTTACCGGATAGGTGCTGCGCGCGTCACCCCAAGAGATTTTGTGAATATGTTCGTATTCTGGCAACTGAAGCACCATGTTAAGTTCTTCATTATCATTGTGATAAATCAGCACTTCCACATGTTGGAAGAGTTTCAGCTTTTCGATGATTTTTCGGATATTGGTCTGGAAAAACTGGGCGTGCGCAGCACCAATGTTGGTTAAGATGCCAATGGTCGGGTCGATGATGTCGGCCAAAGAACGCATCTCATTCGGTCTGGAAATGCCCGCTTCGAAGACAGCGATGTTGTGTTGGGCAGACATATTCCATACAGAAAGCGGCACGCCGAGTCGCGAATTGTAGCTGTCGGGACTCTTCACTACCTTGAACTTGTCGGCCAAGATGGAGGTAAGCCACTCTTTCACAATGGTTTTGCCATTACTGCCCGTAATGCCAATAACAGGGTAATGAAACTGCTGACGATGTTTTTGTGCCAATCGTTGCAAAGCCTCCACAGCGTCGTCCACCAACAGGAAGTTGGATTCCTCACACTCTGCAAACTCCCGCATCACTTTGGTAATCACAAAATTACGGACTCCCGCCTGATACAACTGCGGTATGTAACGGTGTCCGTCGTTTTTTTCCGTTTCGATGGCGAAAAAGAGGGTGCTATCCGCTACAACCACCTTTCGGCTATCAATCGCCAATTCGGTGATTTCACTTTCCGGCGACCCCAGAATCGTCTCTTTCGGCTCTATGAACGCAACAACGTCAGCAAGTTTCATTGTTTCCCTTTCTGAAAACTAAACGATTAATATTCGTAGATGAATGTTTCAGTATCCTCTACATCACCATCATCAATCTCTATCATGGTTATTTTGGTCGGGAAATTGTTCTCATATTCGTATGTGTAATTCACTTTCCCTACTTCCAGTCCCAAGTAGCTATATGTCATACTTAGAGGATTATTTTTATTCACGAAGAGGTTTGTAGCAACATCGCTACCCATTGAGGTAAGCAAACCATACATCGGATTGTTCATATTGTCAAATGTTAATTCTATGTATTCCGTCATCGTCTGTCCCCACATGGTAGAAGTAATCTCCATAGAATTGGCATTGTTACCTTTCCAATTCAGTTTAATGATGATCTGATCATTGCCTTTGGCTTTCGCATATTTCTTCATCGTTTTCTCCACGACTGGGAAGGCTTCGGGAATAATATAACGCATCGGGTTCACTAGAAGCATTTTATCCCATACAAGATCATTCATAAAGACATCGGTAAGTCTCATCTCGCTAATCTTACCATTCTGATGATCAAATTCAGTGGTACTGACTACAACACCCTCATAGGTGGTTTCTATTTTCTTAATATACTTTCCATCATAAATAAACTCGGAGTGTGCGCCATCGGCATCCATCGCAATCATTCGATTATTTTTGTCGTAGGAAAAAGTAGCCGTTGTAGCGTACATGTCGTCGATATAGTCAATAGATGTAAGCACCTTACCATCCCAATGCCATACTTCTGACAACTCTTTGTCGCCATCCTCAACGGTGTAAATTTTCTGGATTTTCTTTGAAGGATTATAAACGCCTTCTTTCTTGTCACATGATATAAATAATGCGACTAATGCTACGCATAAGCAAAAAATGATACTCTTTTTCATAATACTCGTTTTATTATTTGAATGAAATTATTGGATTATCTTCAGTTCTTGCATCAAGTTCTGGGCATTCGCCATCTTGTCGATGATGAAGAGCAGGTAGCGCGTGTCCATGCAAATAGTACGTTGCACCTCGTTCTCGAAGGCGATGTCACCGCTCATGGCCTCCCAGTTGCCGTCGAAGGCCAGACCGATGAGGTTACCTTGCGCATCGATGACCGGACTGCCGGAGTTGCCGCCCGTGATGTCGTTGGTGGTAATGAAGTTGACCACCAGGTCGCCGTTCTTGTCAGCATAGCGACCGTAATCCTTGTTCTCCCACAGCTTGATAAGGTCTTTCGGCACGTCAAATTCCCAATCGCCGGGTTTGTACTTGGCCATCACACCGTCGAGCGTGGTGTAGTAGTTGTAGGTCACGCCGTCGGCAGGTTGGTAGTCCTGCACGCTGCCGTAGGTAAGGCGCATGGTGAAGTTGGCATCGGGATAGAAGTTGCGGTCCTTCTGCATCTCCATCAAACCTTCCATATACAAACGGTCGGCACGTCCGCACTCTACTTTCTCAGCTTCTTCGTCCAAAGCGATATAAGAGTTCACAATTTCCTGCATCAAAGCGAAAATGGGGTCTTTGGCAATAGGTTTCGGATTCTCTAACCATGCCGTAAGCTTAGCTTGATCCACGAAGATAGATTTCGCGAAAGCGTTGTTCACAAAAGCCGTGAAATCACCACCGGTTTTGTCACCGACCTTCTTGATAGTGGCAGGCAACTGATTGTGATCCACATCTTTATAGAAAAGATTCAGCAACGCGATGGTCGCGTCGCGATCCAAATCCTTGTTATAATCCTTAAAGAAATCCTCCACATCACCTTTCATCTTCTTGGTAAAGGCCGCAATTTTGTCTTGCGGGACTTTTTCAGAAAAAGCGTAATCAACACTTCTGAATTTCATCGAAAAGCGAACAGCTTCGCCACCGTTCCAACCTGCTTCGCGATGGTAGAGCAACGCTTTGGTATATTTGGACTGATGTGCCCAATATTTGTCAAAATCATCGAAGATACCGGCATATTTGGCCTTTCTTTGCGGATCAGCATTCGCCCATTCGCGGAAAGCCTTTTCCTGTTCCAAACGTTTTTCATAAACTTTGTTGCGTTTCAACTGCTTGATCTGTCCGATAGAATATTTCCAGTAGTTGCTTACGCCAGCCTGCTTGGAGGCATATTGGATGAAGACGGCGGGATCGGCATCCATGTGCTTGCGATATTGCTCCAGTTTGGTGGTACGACAAGCGACGATGGCGGGATCCTCCAGCTCAATCAGATTTTTCACAGAACCAGAAGTGGAGTAACGGTCGGTGGAACCGGGATAACCCAAAATCATCGTGTAATCGCCTGGTTGGACGCCTTTTAAGGAAATCGGGAGGAAGTGCTTCGACTTCATCGGGACGTTGTTTTTGCTGTATTCAGCGGGAGAGCCGTCGGGGGCGGTATAAACGCGGAAGATGCAGAAGTCGCCTTTGTGGCGCGGCCAAGTCCAGTTGTCGGTGTCGGCGCCGAACTTGCCGATGCCCCACGGCGGACAAGCCACCAAACGGACATCCTTGTACACGTCATACACAAACAGGATGTATTGGTTGCCGTGGTAGAAAGGCACTATTTCCACGCGCACGTCGCTTTTGCCCTTTTTCTCGGTTTTCAGCCGTTTGCTGTTCTCGGCAATCTTCTGCTCGCGATCGGCCACCGACATGTCGTCGGTCACGCCCTTGAGCACTGCCGCCGTCACATCCTCTATGTAGTTGAGAAACAGGACGGAAAGACCTTCGTTGGGAAGTTCCTGGTCTTTGCTGTAGGCCCAAAAACCGTCTTTAAGGTAGTCGTGCTCCACAGAGGAGTGGGCCTGCACTTGACCGAGACCGCAGTGGTGGTTGGTGAGCAGCAGCCCCTCAGGGGAGATGAGCTCGCCGGTGCAGCCGCCGCCGAATTGCACGATGGCATCCTTGAGGCTGGGCTGGTTAAAACTGAAGATTTGCTCAGCAGTCAGTTTACAGCCAAGTCGCTGCATATCTGCCAAATTCTGGCCATTAATAGAATAAGGTAGCCACATACCTTCATCGGCACGCGCACCTATCACAAAAAGCATCATCAAGATGCATAAAAGGTTGATTTTCTTTATCATAATGGTAATACTTTGAAAATGCAAATGTACATAAATTATGCATACTCCTCTATCATTTTACACAAGCTTTGATGAAGCTCATAAAGAGGGGATGCGGATGTAACACTGTGGAGGAATACTCGGGATGGAACTGCGTGCCGATATACCATTTGAGAGAGGGTATCTCCACGATTTCCACCAAATTAGCAGCAGGATTCACACCCACACACATCATTCCTTTTTGTTCGCATTCCTCTTGGAAACGGTTGTTAAACTCGTAGCGATGGCGATGGCGTTCGCGGATGTGGGTCGTTTTGCCGTAAGCCTCCCACGTGCGGCTGCCAGTCACCAAATCGCAGTCGTAAGCACCCAACCTCATCGTGCCGCCCATTTGGGTGATGTTCTTCTGATCTTCCATCAAGTCGATGACATTGTGCGTGGTGCGAGGATCCATTTCGATGCTGTTGGCATCGGCATAGCCCAACACGTTGCGCGCGAACTCGATGACCATCATCTGCATGCCGAGACAGATGCCGAGCGTCGGGATGTCGTGGGTGCGCGTGTATTCGGCGGCGAGAATCTTGCCCTCGATGCCGCGTTGTCCGAAACCTGGACAGATGACAATGCCCGCCATTCCGGACAATTGTTCGGCAACATTCTCTCGGGTGATAAACTCGCTGTTGATGAAAGTGGTCTTCACCTTGCGGTTGTTGTAAGTGCCTGCGTGAGCGAGACTTTCGAGGATGCTCTTGTAGGCATCCTGCAGGTCGTACTTGCCCACCAGACCGATTTTCACCACTTCCTTTGCCTTTTCCCTTCTTTCCAAGAAATTGTGCCACGGAGCCATATTTTCCTCCTGTTTCGCAAATGTCTCCTCAGGATTCATCCCCATCTTCTTCATGCAGATGGCATCCAATCCTTGGCGTTGCATGTTGATGGGCACCTCGTAGATGCTCGGCAGATCCTGACTTTGAATCACGGCATCCACAGCCACATTGCAGAAGTGCGCCACCTTGCTGCGAAGTTCATCGCTCAAGGTGTGTTCGGTGCGAAGAACCAGCACTTCTGGCTGAATACCAAGACCTTGCAGTTGTTTCACGCTCGTCTGGGTGGGCTTGGTCTTCAGTTCGCCCGCCGCAGCGAGGTAGGGCACGTAGGTGAGGTGAACGTTCATCGACCGTGCTGGACCCAGCTCCCAACGCAGCTGACGGATGGCCTCTAAAAAAGGCTGGCTCTCAATGTCGCCGATGGTACCGCCGATTTCCGTAATCACAAAATCGAAAGGTTCCTTGGTGGCGTTGAGCTGGATTCTGCGTTTAATCTCATCGGTGATATGCGGCACCACCTGGATGGTTTTTCCGAGGTAGTCGCCACGACGCTCGCGATCAATCACATGTTGATAGATGCGACCTGTGGTCACACTATTGTCGCGGGTGGTCTCAATACCGGTGAAACGTTCGTAGTGTCCCAAGTCGAGGTCGGTTTCCTGACCATCGGCGGTCACATAGCATTCGCCGTGTTCGTAAGGGTTGAGCGTGCCTGGGTCGATATTGATGTAGGGGTCGAATTTTTGGATGGTGATTTTATAACCCCGTGCTTGGAGCAGTTTTCCTAATGAGGCGGAGATGATGCCCTTGCCCAGCGAAGAGGCCACACCGCCTGTGATAAAAATGTAACGAGTCTTCATATTAAAAAAAATGCAAAAATAACATTTTCGCATTTATGATGGGCGAGAAAAAAACAGCGTTATCACCTCAGCCATGTCATCAATAAGAAATTGCGCACCAGCAGCGGACAGTTCCTCAGCGGAGGCGTTCCCGTAGGTGACCGCGCAGGTATGCGTGCCGGCGGCGGCACCCATGAGGATATCGACGGGCATATCGCCCACCACGAGGGTTTCCGAGGCAGGTACGTCCAGTGCCGACAGGATAACATTCACAGGTTCGGGATGCGGTTTATGGTGGGTCACCTCGTCGGAGCCGACCACCATGGCGATTTTGTCGGTCAGACTCATCTCGCGAATAAAGCCGTGCAGCGACGCGGAGGTACGTGATGAGGCAATCGCCATCTTTATCCCGTGGGCATGCAGCAGGTCGATGGTCTCCTGTACATGAGGGAACATATCGGGCACCAATGATTTGGCATTGGCGAAGAATATCTGGCGATAGGTTTCGGCACAGTGTTCGGCACCATCGTCGGTCAGTTCGGGGAAAATCTTGCGAAAGCAGTCCTTGAGCGGCAGCCCGATGGTGGAAGCACAGGTTTCCTCATCGGCCACGGGCATACCCAACTCCCGCATCACCCGCTGCATGGTGAGGACGATGTTGTGTCTCGTGTCGGCCATCGTGCCGTCAAAATCGAAAATGACGAGTCGGATGTTCATGGGTCACGGAATCAGATGGTTATTATCGGGTTTGCAATAGATCAACACCGCGATCATGGCGAACGGCGGCAGTATGCACAATGAGATGCCGAACCACGCCGTAAACGAATGGTTGCGCTGTTTAGCCAAGAATCCGTTGAACAGCGCCCATCCGAAATAGACCAGAATGACGGCTATAAGAATCACGATTTCTGATGTTGACATGATAATTCGTTTTGGAGGCAAAGGTACAAAATTTCTTGAGCCAAAGCCTCGTGTTATCATAAATATTGTATCTTTGCAACCTCATCAAACATCAAAAAACAGCAACATTCTACTATGAGCAACGAAATACAATTTCTTCTCTACCAACTGCCTGACGAGGATGGAAAGGTGCAGGTGGTAATCAAAGACGAAACGATTTGGGCCACGCAAAAGGCGATGGCGGCGTTGTTTGACGTTGGCGTACCCGACATCAGCAAGCATCTCAAAAAGAAATTCGAGACTGGAGAATTGGATAAAAATACGACAGTTTCCAAAATGGAAACTGTCGTAAACAGAGGCTTTAGAGGGGAAATTTCTGAAGAAGTTGATTTCTACAGCCTTGACGCCATCATTGCCGTGGGATACCGCGTGTCGTCTGCGCGTGCCACCAAGTTCAGGCAATGGGCGACACAGGTACTGAAAGAGTTCATCAAAAAGGGATTTGTGTTGGATGAGTCGCGCCTGAAACAGGGCAATGCCGTGTTTGGGAAAGACTACTTCCGTGAATTGCTGGAAAAGGTTCGCAGCATACGGGCGAGCGAACGCCGCATCTGGCAGCAGATCACTGACATCTACGCGGAGTGCTCTTTCGACTACGACTGCAACTCCCCTACCACGCGGGAATTCTACCAAATGGTACAGAACCGATTCCATTACGCCATCACCGGGCAAACCGCGCCCGAGATTATTTACACCCGCGCCGACCACACCAAAGACCACATGGGTTTGCAAACGTGGAAGAATGCGCCCGACGGTCGGGTGTTACTCAGCGACACCAAGGTGGCCAAAAACTACCTGCCCGAGGTGGAAATTCGCCGACTGGAACGCGCCGTTTCAGGCTATTTCGATTACATTGAAGACTTGATAGAGCGAGGGAATGCTTTCAATATGGAACAATTCGCCGCTTCCGTCAACGAATTTTTGACCTTTCAATCAAAAACACCAATACTATGTTACAAATCGGAACAAAAGCCCCCTATTTCGAGGGCGTTGACGAAAACGGGAACACCGTGAAACTGAGCGACTTCGCTGGAAAGAAGCTCGTGTTATACTTCTACCCCAAGGACAGCACACCGGGCTGCACTGCCGAAGCCTGCGACCTGCGCGACAACTACCAGCGCTTCCTCGCCATGGGCTACGAGGTCTTGGGTGTGAGCAGAGACTCCGCCGCCTCGCATCAGCGGTTCATCGCCAAATACGAGCTGCCCTTCCACCTCATCGCCGATACCGACCTCACCATCCTCAAGGCCTACGAGGCATGGGGCGAGAAAAAGATGTACGGCAAGGTGACCGAAGGCACGCTGCGCACTACCTACGTCATTGACGAACAAGGTGTTATCATCGACGCCATCGGCAAGGTGAACACCAAGGCGCACACGGCGCAACTGCTGAAATAAGGGCATTTGGGTGGCATGAAAAAAAATTGACCCTTGTCCTTTTTTGTTTCAAAAAAAATGTATTTTTGCAGCCGAATTAAATAGATAAAAAATTATCGATATGTCCAGACAGAATACACCCTCTTTGGTGGTCATGAAATCGACTTTGAGCCGGCTGCCGCTGTACTACAGTTACATCAGCCGGCTGGAGGTTGAGGGGGTGGAGTCCGTCTCTTCTGTACTGCTTGCCCAACATTTGAACCTCAACCCTGTATTAGTGCGCAAAGATCTGGCGCAGGTGAGCAGCGTGGCAGGGCATCCCAGAACTGGTTTTGAAGTGAAGCAACTGCTTGTCGATATCGATAACTACATGGGTTACAACAAACTGGATGAAGCCATCTTGGTTGGGGTCGGCAGCATGGGGCGCATTCTTCTCACCAACTCCAAATTCGCAAAGTTCGGTTTGAACATCGTAGTGGGTTTTGACAAAGACCCCTATTTGTGCGGACTCCAGTTAGAGGGAAAACACATCCTCCCTATGGAGAAGATGGAAAGCCTCGTACAACGGATGGGAATCCGCATCGGCATCATCACAGTGCCCGACGACCAGGCGCAGGACGTGTGCGACCAAATGGTGAAGTGCGGCATCAAGGCCATCTGGAACTTCGCCTTCGTACCCTTGAAAGTTCCCGAAGATGTGCTCGTGAAAAACGAGAATCTGCCCTCTTCCCTGGCCGTTCTTGCACACAATTTGGCTATGAAGTCTTCTAAAGCCGACAAAACCGAAAGAATAGCAGAAAATTAAACAATACCTATATTTTTTACAATATGAAAAAAGAAAGTGTAAAATCAGATGAAAAAGTCGATAAAATATTATCGATAGAAAAAGAGATAGACGCATTGGTTCAGAATGCAGAAGAGGCGTTGAAAACATACGTTGACTTCAACCAGGAGCAAGTAGATAAGATTGTCTATGCGATGGCATTAGCCGGATTAGAGCACCACCGCGAGCTCGCACGCCTGGCTGTGGATGAGACTCATCGTGGGGTCTATGAGGACAAAATCATCAAGAATATTTTCGCCACCGAATATATTTGGAACTCTATCAAGAATGAGAAAACAGTTGGAATCGTGGAGAACAATGAGATGGAAGGCTATGTGGAAGTGGCCGAGCCGGTCGGCATTGTGGCTGGCGTGACCCCGGTGACGAACCCGACATCCACCACCATGTTCAAGTCGTTGATATGCGCGAAGGCCCGCAACCCCATCATCTTCGGTTTCCATCCTTCCGCGCAGCAATCGTCGATGGCGGCAGCCAAGATTCTGAGAGACGCGGCGGTCGCTGCAGGAGCTCCTGCGGCATGTATCCAATGGATAGAGCACCCTTCTGTGGATGCCACCATGGCTTTGATGAATCACCCGAAGGTGTCGCTGATCCTGGCTACCGGCGGCGCTGGCATGGTGCGCTCCGCCTACAGCTGCGGAAAACCCGCCCTCGGCGTCGGACCCGGCAACGCACCCTGCTACATAGAAACTTCCGCCAACGTGAAACGCGCTTGCACGGACCTTATGATGTCCAAGACCTTCGACAACGGCATGATTTGCGCCTCCGAACAGGCGGTCATCGTGGACAAGGTCATCTCCAACCTTTTCGAATCCTACATGAAGGAAAACGGTTGCTATTTCCTCAACGACGAGGAGATCAAGAAGGTATCCGCCTTCGTCATCAATTCAGAGAAGGGCGCAGTGAATCCCGATGTGGTGGGCAAATCGCCCTTCTGGATTGCGCAACAGTCCGGTGTGCAAGTACCCGAGAGAACCAAGATTCTCATTGCGCGACTGAAAGATGTAGGTCCGGAATATCCGCTCTCCCGCGAGAAGCTTTCCCCAGTGCTGGCCTACTACGTGGTCAACAACCACGTGGAAGGTTTCGAGATGTGCCGCAAGATGCTCGACATGGGCGGACTCGGCCACACAGCCATCATCCACAGCACCAACAGCGACTTGATCGAGAAATTCGGCAAAGCCATGAAGGTGGGCCGTATCATCGTCAACTCCCCGTCATCACAGGGGGCTATCGGAGACATATACAACACCAACACCCCGTCGCTGACTCTCGGCTGCGGCTCTTACGGCCACAACAGCACGACGGCGAATGTCTCCACCGTCAATCTTATCAACAAAAAGAAAATCGCAAAAAGAAGAGTCAATATGCAATGGTTCAAAATCCCGCCGAAAGTCTATTTCGAGTACGGTTCTGTGCAATATCTGGAGCACATGGAAGGCTTCAGCAAGGCTTTCATCGTGAGTGACCCGATGATGGTGCAGCTCGGCTATGTCGATAAGGTCACCTATTATCTCAACAAGCGCAGCGAGCCTTGTCATTACCGGATTTTCTCCGATGTGGAGCCAGATCCGGATGTGGAGACCATTATGCGCGGCGTGGCCGAGATGCGTTCATTCCAACCTGACGTCATCATCGCGTTGGGCGGCGGTTCCGCCATGGACGCCGCCAAGGGCATGTGGCTCTTCTACGAGCACCCTGAAACCTCTTTCGACGGTCTGCGCCAGAAGTTCATGGACATCCGCAAACGTGTGGTGAAATTCCCGCACTTGGGCAACCAGTGCAAGATGGTCGCCATCCCGACCACTTCCGGCACCGGCAGCGAGGTGACGGCCTTCACGGTCATCACTGACAAGAAGCGAGGCATCAAATATCCGCTGGCCGACTATGCCGTGACCCCCAACGTGGCCATCATCGACCCTCAGTTTGTAGTTTCACTGCCAAAACGCGCCACCGCGGACACGGGCATGGACGTGCTGACTCACGCCATCGAAGCCTACATCTCCAACATGGCCAACGACTACACCGACGGTCTGGCACTGCAGGCCATGGATCTCGTATTCAGCTACTTGAAGCGCGCTTACGAGAACGGCCAGTTCGACCTGAAAGCTCGCGAGAAGATGCACAACGCCTCCTGTATCGCCGGCATGGCCTTCACCAACGCCTTCCTCGGTCTCAACCACAGCATGGCTCACAAGTTAGGCGGCGACTACCATATCCCGCACGGCCGCGCAAACGCCATTTTATTGCCCTACGTTGTGAAGTATAACTCATTGAAACCGAACAAATTTGTTCCTTTCCCGAAATACGATCATTTCATTGCGGACGAGAAACTGGCCAAGGCAGCCCGCTTCCTCGGATTCGGTGGCAAGGACAACGAGGAGAGCATCGACAACCTCGTCAAGGCCATCCGCCAGCTGATGAAGGACATGAATATGCCGATGAGCATCCAAGAAGAGGGTGTGGATGAGAAATTGTTCATGGAGAATGTCGCTGCGTTGTCTGAGAAGGCCCACGACGACCAGTGCACCGGTGCCAACCCGAAATATCCGCTCGTCAGTGAGATCATTGACATTTACAAACAAGCCTATTACGGAAAAGAACAAGGTTCTCGTTGAACCTACGATTTAACCCAAAAACAGACAAAAAATGAATAGATTCACATTACCGAGAGACCTTTATCATGGTGAGAACGCTCTCGAAGCATTAAAGACCTTCACAGGCAAGCGCGCCGTCGTCTGCGTTGGCGGCGGAAGCATGAAACGTTTCGGATTTCTTGACAAGGCCATCGCCTATCTGCAGGAAGCCGGCATGGAAGTCAAAGTGATTGACGGCATTGAACCGGATCCGTCAGTGGAGACCGTGATGAACGGTGCTGCCGTGATGCAAGAGTTCCAGCCCGACTGGATTGTGGCCATCGGCGGTGGTTCGCCCATCGATGCCGCAAAAGCCATGTGGATTAAATACGAATACCCCGAAACCACTTTCGAGGACATGTGCAAAGTGTTCGGATTGCCCAAACTGAGGACAAAAGCCAAGTTCTGCGCGGTATCCTCGACCTCGGGCACGGCGACCGAAGTGACTGCCTTCTCCATCATCACCGACTATGCCAAGGGCATCAAATACCCTATCGCCGACTTTGAAATCACGCCTGACGTGGCCATCGTTGACCCCGCCTTAGCTCAGACCATGCCCAAGAAATTGGTGGCTCATACGGGCATGGATGCCATGACGCACGCCGTGGAAGCTTACGTCTCAACCGCCCACTGCGACTACACCGACCCCTTGGCCATGCACGCCATCAAGATGATACAGAGGGACTTGGTGAATTCGTATAATGGCGACACGCAAGCCCGCAACGAGATGCACAATGCCCAATGTCTGGCCGGAATGGCCTTCTCCAACGCCCTGTTAGGCATCGTCCACTCTATGGCCCACAAAACGGGAGCCGTATTTGCCGACTACGGCGCACACATTATCCACGGAGCGGCCAACGCCATGTACCTGCCCAAGGTCATCGCCTTCAACGCCAAGAATCCCGAAGCCAAGCAACGCTACGGCGCCATTGCCGATGCCATGAACTTGGGCGGAAACAACGACGACGAAAAGGTAACCCTGCTCATCGCTGCCTTGCGCAAGATGAACGACGACCTCAACATCCCGCACTGCATCCAAAACTACGGTGCTGACTCTTACCCTTGCGAGCAGGGCTTTGTACCTGAAAACGTGTTCCTTGAAAGACTGCCCGAAATCGCCAAGAACGCCATCGGCGACGCCTGCACAGGTTCCAACCCGCGCATCCCGACACAAGCCGAGATGGAACAATTGCTGAAGTGCTGCTACTACGACCAAGAAGTTGATTTTTAAGTTGTGATGAACGTTGACCGGCGGGACAGCTACACAAAAAACAGCTGCCCGCCCAAATGTTTCTGCAACTTTGTAACAAATTACAGATAATAATCGTTCAATATAAAAAACCCTAAAACCAACCAATATGAATATTAAAGTTTGTGTTGGCAGCTCCTGCCACCTGAAAGGTTCTTACGATGTCATTCAAGCCTTAAAAGACATCCTGAAAAAATACGACGTGGAAGATCTGGTGGAATTGCAAGCCAGTTTCTGTTTGGGTCATTGTGCCAAAGGCGTAAATGTCAGAACCGACGGCCTTTCCGACAGCATGAAGCAGAAAGCCACCTCGCTTGCCGAAGACGGCAGCATCATTCTTCACAACGT
The DNA here is from genome assembly GCA_900317715.1 of uncultured Bacteroidales bacterium. Taxonomy (GTDB): domain Bacteria; phylum Bacteroidota; class Bacteroidia; order Bacteroidales; family WCHB1-69; genus F23-D06. The sequence goes on from ONHS01000011.1 coordinate 23,172, forward strand.
CACCAAGGAGAATGTGGAAGAGATTTTCGTGAAAGAAGTTTATCCTTTAATTGAATTATAAACCGGGGAGATGTCATTATATTTGGAGTTTCGCAATGCGAAATGTAAAGATTGCTACAAATGCCTGCGTGAATGTCCGGTGAAAGCCATTGACATCAAGGGACATCAGGCGGAAATTATCGAAGACAGATGTATCTTGTGCGGCCATTGCACGCTCGTGTGCCCGCAGAACGCGAAAGTGGTGCACAGTGAGATCAACGAGGTGCGCGCCCTGCTGGCAGGTTCCGACAAGGTGATCGCCAGTGTCGCCCCTTCCTTCATCTCCAGTTTCGGACTTTCCGACTTCGGCGTGATGAAGCTGGCGCTGGCCAAACTGGGCTTTCTTGATGCCGAGGAGACAGCGGTGGGTGCCCAAGCCGTAACCCAGGAATACGCTAACCTGCTGAAATCCGGTCAGTTCAAAAACTTCATCACCTCCGCCTGTCCGGCAGTTTGCCGCATGATTCAGGAATATTATCCGATGGCTCTCAAATATCTGGCTCCCGTGGATTCCCCGATGGTGGCCCACGCCAAAATCCTCAAGAAACAGCATCCAGAGGCCAAGATTGTTTTCATCGGACCCTGTATCGCAAAGAAGCGCGAAGCAGAAGAGTGCCACCTCATCGACAATGTCTTGACCTTTGAGGATGTCATCCAACTTTTCGAAGAAAAAGGTGTTCAACTCGACGAAATCACCAATATCGTTTTGCAGAAGCGGAACGGGATGCCGAACTTGGCCAAAGAATATCCCATCCCCCAAGGTATCATCCATTCTTTCCCGGAACTGCCGGATGGCTATGACTATATCGCCATCGACGGCCCGATGAAGTGTGTCAAGGCATTGCAGAACATCGAGCACATGGACCACGTGGTACTGGAAATGAACCTGTGTGAGGATGCCTGCGTGAATGGACCGTGTTCGTTGGAAAAGGACGGGGGCTCCGTCAAGGCCATGTCGGACATCCGCAAGTATGTCACTGCCGAGAAACGCCAGTTCACTGCCACGCAGACACCTGTGCAAGTGGATGTCCCGCTCGCCACAGCCCATGCCCGAATCCGGAGCCACAGCATGCCCGCCAGCGAGCGCGAAATCGAAGCCATCCTGCACAAAACCGGCAAATTCAAACCAGAGGACGAGCTCGACTGCGGCTCCTGCGGCTATGCCACCTGCCGTGAGAAAGCCTGGGCCGTCTATAATGGCTATGCCGACATTGACATCTGCCTGCCCTATATGCGCCAACGCGCCGAATCCTTCTCTGTGGAGGTGATCCAGAACAGTCCGGAAGGCATCGTGGTGCTTGACTCTGACATGAATATTTTGGAAATCAACAACCGCGGACGCGAACTGCTGGGCATCGAAGACCCCTACGCCAAAGGCCATCCTGCCATCGACTACTTCAACCCCATCGACTTCTGCAACGCATACGCCCAGAAGAAGAATGTTGAGCTGAAGAAGGAGTTTATCTCAAACACAGGCAAATATGTGGACGTGTCCATCAACTATTTGGCCAACCAGAACCTCATCTTTGGCATTCTGAAAGATGTCACAGAGACCGTTGACTATGAGAAACGGATCATGAAGGTGAAGATGGAGACACTGACCACAACCGACAATGTGATCAAGAAACAGATGCGTGTGGCCCAGGAGATTGCGTCATTGTTGGGAGAGACGACTGCCGAGACCAAGGTGGCTCTGTTGAAGCTAAAGAAAACGTTAACCGAAGAAAAAATCTCGGAGTGATGGAACTTTGCTTAGAAACAGGATGCACTTCGCTGAACCATTACGGCGAAGAACTGTGCGGCGACAACGTGGCCTGCACGGTGAACGGCGACTATACTACCTTGGTGCTAGCCGACGGATTAGGAAGCGGTGTGAAGGCGAATATCCTTTCCACCCTCACCTCCAAGATTTTGTGTACGATGGCAGCCAACGAAATCGACATCTACGAATGCGTGGAGACCATCATCCAAACGCTGCCCGTGTGCGCGGAACGCGGAGTGGCCTATTCCACGTTCTCCATCATCCACGTCAACAAGGAGGGCAAAGGGGAGCTGTTCGAATTTGACAATCCGGAAGCCATCTATTACCATAACGGCAAATGCCAGAACTTCGAGCGCGAGGAACTGGATGTCTGCGGCAAGCGGGTCTATCGTTCCGAGCTCAATCTCGAGGAGGACGACATCATCGTTGTCATGTCCGACGGCACCATCCATGCCGGCATTGGCATGATCCTCAACTTCGGCTGGGAGCGTCCCCAAATCATGGAACATCTCGACAACAACATCAAGCCCGGGATGTCGGCCCGTGCGGTGGCTTGTATGCTTGCCGCCGCTTGCAACGACCTCTATGCCGACAAGCCTGGCGATGACACCACCGTGGCCGCAGTCAGGATCCGTCAGCGACTCGATGTCAACATCATGGTGGGACCGCCCGTAGATAAAGAGAAAGACGACTATTACATCAAACATTTCCTGGAAGGACATTCCAAGAAGATTGTCTGCGGCGGCACCAGCTCTACCATCGTGGCAAGGTACCTGAAAACGGAGCTCAAAACCAGCTTCGATTTCCCCGACAAGGAGGTTCCGCCCATCGGATACATCAAAGGCATTGACCTGACTACCGAAGGCGTGCTTACTCTGCGCAAGCTGCTGCAACTGTCGGAGAAATACGTCTCCATCGACGACCTCACCCCCAAAACCTTCACCAAGCAGGATGGTGCCTCGCTTTTGGCGGACTTCCTCTTCGAGAAGGCCACCCATATCACCTTTTTCGTCGGACAAAGCGTCAACGTGGCGCACCAAGGCCTGCCCATCGACACCACGATGAAGCTGAAACTGGTGGAGAAGATCACTGAAAATTTGCGCAAGATGGGTAAAATCGTCGAACTGAATTATTATTAATCCTCAACAAAACAACAATCAATATGAATTCAAATCGGATATTTGACACTGATGTCCAACTAGTTAAATACAAGGTCCTGAAGGAGGTCATCCGCCGTGCCTACGAGGGTGGTCTCGAGGATGCTTACATGGAGATTCCCAAGCTCCTCAGTCCCGGACCCAAAGCAGAGACCCGCTGCTGTATCTACAAGGAGCGTGCCATTCTGCAAGACCGTATTCAGCTGGCAATGGGCGGCAACAAGGAGAACCCCAACGTGATAGAGGTCATCGACAGTGCGTGCGACGAGTGCCCCATCGACGGTATTTACGTGACACCCGCCTGCCGCGGATGTATGGTTCACAGCTGCAAGGAGGTTTGTCCAAAAGACGCCATCACCATCGTGAATCACAAAGCCACGGTGGATAAGGAAAAATGCATCGAATGTGGCAAATGCACACAAGCGTGCCCCTATTCGGCCATTATCCTCCAACATCGTCCCTGCATGGTGAGCTGCAAGGTGAAGGCCATTTCGATGGACGAGAACCACAAGGCCACTATTGACAACGAGAAGTGCATCTCTTGCGGGGCTTGCGTCTATAAATGCCCGTTCGGTGCCATCTCCGACAAGTCGCTGGTACTCGACATCATCGACATCCTGAAAAAATCGGAGAACAACACGAAATACAAAGTCTATGCGGTCATCGCGCCCGCCATTGTGAGCCAGTGCCGCTTCGGACGCGTGACGCAGGTGGTCACGGCCATCCGCAAACTGGGCTTCCACCACGTGGTGGAGGCGGCCCTCGGTGCTGACATCACGCTCTACCGCGAAGCCAAGGAGTGGGAGGAGAAGAAGCTGCTCACCACCTCTTGCTGCCCGTCGTTCGTCTCCTTCGTGGAGAAGAACTTCCCCGAACTGACCCAGCATATCTCCAGCTCAGTGTCACCGATGGTGGAGACGGCGCGACTGATCAAACGTTCCGACCCCACGGCGAAGATCGTCTTCATCGGACCGTGCACCTCCAAGAAGTTGGAATACCGGTTGGAGAAGACCGGCGGAGCCATCGACTGTGTGATGTCGTTCGAAGAGTTGCAGGCCTTTTTGGACGCACGCGGCATCGACACCACGCAAATGGAGGACTCGGAACTGAACAACGCCTCCTATTACGGCCGTATCTTCGCCAAATCAGGCGGTATTGCCCACGGCGTTGCCGATGTGGCGGAGGCGATGGGCGTGCACGGTGTGAAACCGATCGCCATGAACGGCATCGCGGAATGCAAGGCCGCGCTGACAAAATTGAAGTTCAACAAGGCCACCGAAAACTTCTTCGAAGGAATGGCCTGCGACGGCGGCTGCCTCAACGGCCCCGTCTGCATCACCCACAGTCCGCGCAACATCGTGGATGTCGATAAATACGGCAACGAGGCACGCGAGAAGACCATTTTCAACTCCGTGAAATTACTCGAATCTTTCTAAACAAACGATTGTAGAGACGAGGCTTTCATCTCGTTTCAACAGTTGGGACATACATTTGGTAGAGACGTTGCGCGCAACGTCTCTACTCGTTTTGGCATTTTAATTCCCTGCGGTAGAGGACAAAGGCGGCCAGATTGAACGCAATGTCACAAACGGTCGCGACAGAAGGGAAAATATTCACCTGTCCGTACAAGGTGTCGTTCGGGGTGAGATGTTGGGACAAAATGTTCGGCAGGTAATGCGACGAGAAAAAGTGGATGACAATGAGAATGAAAATCATCGTGATGGAGAGCACCATCGTGTGTCTTTTGACCAGCATAAGGATAGCCCCTATGGTGATGAGAATGATCAACAGACAGGTGATCACCTCAACCAAGATGGGATGGTGGGCAAATGTCCAATATCCGCCGACAAGCACTCTGATCAAGGAAAGGATGTAACCCAAGGTGACGGCGAACAAGATTCCGCCATAATAACTTCGAGATTCTTCTGGCAAAGCATCTATGCCAGCTTCCGTATTCTCCGAATCGTAACGCCACCACAAGAAACCGACGGTGAGAAACGAGGTGACCAAATTCGCCCAACTCCGCACGTTTTGCATCGTATAATTGGGGATGTCCCATTTCATCTGATTATCCGCGACAGAATGAAGGTTAAAGAAGCGGTCGAGCAGAAAATAATCCAGCGCCGTCATCAGGAAAATGAAGCCGACCAACATCGCGAGATGCCCCCATTTGACATCGATCATCCTCGGTTTGCGGAACAGGAGATAAAAAACCAGCAAGAACAGCAGGGATTTCCCGACGACCACGGCTATTGGATGCAGCACGGCTTCCAGCGCGAAGAAAAACGAAGCGAAAGATCCCCAAACAGCGCCAAACATCCAGTATAGGATGATTCCGAGCAGAAAGCAGCGGTAATCCAACGGTTTTTCGATAGTGGTATTCATATTTTTCATAATCTTATGTGGACTCCTGATCTTTTACTTTTCACGCCGCTCCTGCGAAGGATGCGAAGTCCGGAATCACCTTCCGAAGACAACGGCGCGACAAAATTACAACTTTATTTATATGTATGATGCAAAAAATCCAAATGGTTGCAGTTTGATAAAAAAAGTGTATTTTTGCTCCTGATTTTAATTGAAAATCTGAAGTGATATTTCATATTTTCAATCAAAAAAAGAAATAAGAAACTAGCATGCGACAAATATGTATCAACGTATCTTCGATATTAACAAGGAATTAGATATGAGTGTGTTTTTGTTTGGTGCCCGACAAACCGGAAAATCCACTCTTCTACGAAAAGCTGTCTCCAAAGCAGTGTACATTGACTTGTTGGATTCAGATATCCGTAAATTGTATCGCAAACGCCCAGCTTATCTATACGACCAACTGGCTGGTAAAGATTCCAGTTGCGTCGTCATCATAGACGAGATACCGGAAGTGCCGGATTTGCTGAACGAAGTCCACCGGCTCATCTCAGAATTTGGAATCCGGTTTGTGCTATGCGGGAGTAGTGCGAGAAAACTAAAGAGGAAAGGTTACAACACGTTGGGTGGCAGAGCGTTCCCTTGTTATTTTTACCCCTTGGTAAGTGCCGAAATACCGGATTTGGACATTGACAGAGCGGTAAACAACGGTATGATGCCACTGCACTATCCCGCTAAAAACGCAACCCGGCTATTGGCATCTTACGTGGATGTATATTTGAAGGAGGAGATCCAAGCGGAGGCGTTGGTGCGGGATTTGGACAATTTCGAGCGTTTTTTGGAAGTTGCTGCTCTTACTGACGGTGAAATGGTGAATTACGCCAACATTGCAAGCGATTGCGGGGTAAGTGCCAAAACAATCAAGGAGTATTTTTCCATTTTGCAAGACACATTGATCGGCTACACCATTCCGGCCTACACCAAAGTAATGAAGCGCAGGTTGGTGCAGGCGCCACGGTTCTATTTTTTCGATGTGGGAGTCGCCAATTACTTGCTTCACCGACAGAATTTAGTACGGGGCACGGTGGAATTTGACCACGCATTTGAACATTGGGTCATACAGGAAATCATCGCCTACATTGGTTATACACATAATGAAAACAGACTCTCCTATTGGCGCACTTATACGGGCATCGAAGTGGATGCCGTCATCGGCGACGCCCGACTTGCCATTGAAATCAAATCGGTGGCTGAAGTGTTGCCCAAACACTTGACTGGACTGAAGACTTTTATGGAAGAACATCCCGACACACGTCCCATCATCGTCTCTTTGGATCGGATTTCCCGTCGTTGCGGTGAAATGGAATCGCTATATGTGATGGATTTCCTTCGTATGCTTTGGGCGGGCGAACTGTTCTAATATTCGAAATAAAATCGTATTTTTGCCGTCTGAAACAAATCTTTTGTTAAGACAATGACCGAATTATCCGATAAAGAACGGGCCGCCCAGATGGCAAGCATGAAGGCGTTTGACGAACAGATGCCGTGTGTGGGCATTTTTTGGTACGACTTGAATGACAAAGCCTTTTTCGGAGTATGCAAACAAGAACTGACTCCAAAGATAGTGGAAGAGGCCGCCGACAAAGGGATGCCCTTCATCAACTACCCGAAACTGCACCGACAAATCTGGGCAAAGGAGTTTTTCAATGCCCAAGCAACGCATGAGGATACGAAATTCAAAGGCGACTACACCCAAATCCCACGCGGAAGGGTAGCTTGGAACATCAACAAGTTCATCGTGCTTGTGGGACATTGGGCTGAACCTATTCAAGACGAACTGACCAAATTGCTCGAAAAGGAATTCTCGTTGCCTTATTTTGAGTTTGTTTATGACGAACATTGGGATTTGGGACACGGTTGGTCAGGAGACATGTAATTATCGACACATAATGAGACTGTTCATAACCAACATCATCCTTTTCCTCCTGCTCCACGCCGCTGTCTTCGCACAAACGCCGAGAGCCGAGTGGACGGAGGGTGCGGCGGACAGTTCGGGCCACACGCTGCACACCCTCGTGCTCCACAACGTGACCAAAGGCTCCCGCGTCTGGTTCCAGGAACTCTTTGACGGCAAAACGTACATCGAAGGTCCCGCCATGCACCACTATCAGGGCACTTCCTGGTATATCGACATCCCGAAAAGCGGCAAGGTCACGTTGAAATACTTCGGTAGGCCGTTGCCACGACATGGCTGGGCACCCGAAGGCTTCGTCCTCCAGCAAAAGGGCAAGCCCGACCAACCGATGGAGGTGACATATCACTTTCTTAGACAGAAAGATACAGACGTTGTTACCAACAGATATACCCCCAGTGGCGGTGAGATTTCCTTCGGCGACATCATCCCCCGGGTGAAGCGCATGCACTACGGCACGGAACCGATGGAGGACAGCGGCGAGCACCCTGCCGGTTGGTACCGCATCACGATTTGGGATTTCGACAGTGTGACGGTGGAATCCGAGGACGAAGACGGTGCTTTCTACGCGCGGATGACCCTCGATAAGCTGTGGAAACCGCTTGTTCCCTTCACCATCGAGGACTGGCCCGACATGCCCTACCGTGGGTTCATGCTCGATGTGGCGCGCAACTTCCGTACGGTGGATGAGGTGTTAGCCATCCTCGACCTGATGGCGGAATGGAAACTCAACACGCTGCACTTTCATATCGCGGACGATGAGTCGTGGTGTCTGGAAATCAACGGGTTGCCGGAGCTTACGGAATACGGGGCGCATCACGAACTACCCGACTGGAACCTGCAGGAAACCGCCGCGCTGAAGCCCACCTGCAACGGGCGCATCGGCTACAGCACCTATTACACGGCGGAGGAGTACCAGCGGATCCTCCGTTACGCGTGGGAGCGGCGCATCCGGGTGGTGCCGGAGTTCGACACGCCGGGACACTCCCGGGCCTCTATCAAGGCGATGCAGGCTTACGAACGACGCACGGGAGACGCCACCTACCGCTTGCAGGATCCTGCCGACACCTCGCACTATTGGTCGGCGCAGGACTTCACCGACAATGTGCTGAGTGTCTATCTGCCAAGTGTTTACACGTTCTACGGAAAAGTTTTCGACGAGGTGATCCGGCTGCATCGCGAGGCCGGCGTGCCATTGCCCGCCATCCACATCGGTGGCGACGAGGTGCCTGCTGGCGCGTGGTCGGGCCGCGACCGGAAGTCCTTGAAAGAGCAGTTCATCAACGGGATGCTGGATTTGGCCGAGAAGCGCGGCATCAAACTGGCGGGTTGGGAGGACATCGCCCGCAACCTGACTCCCGAGACGCAGGATCGACTGCGGAAGTCGCTCTACTTCCTCAACGTCTGGAACACCAAAGGGATAGAGGGATTTCCCGTGGTGGTTTCCCCCGCGGACCACACCTACTTGGATTTGGCCTACAACGACAGTCCGTTCGAAATTGGCCTCAACTGGGCTGGCTACGTGGATGAGCGGAAGACTTTCTCGTTGCAGCCCAAGGAGTACCTCGGCGACATCGTCGGGGTGGAGGCCGCGCTGTGGTCGTCGCAGCTCCGCAGCTTCTCCGACGCCACCTACCAGATGCTCCCCAAGGGCCTTGGCACTGCCGAGCGCGCCTGGAACGCCTACCCTGACTGGCCCACCGAAGATGCCTTCAAAGCTGATTTCGAACGGTTTTACGGTATTATTATGGCCAGGGAGTGGCCGGTGTGGAAGGAAAAGGGGTATAAGAGTGCGATGAGACGATGAACAAATCAATTCGGCCTTAACGACAACCTCGGCCAACGGTAAGGTTTGAACTGTGAGAAAAGGCGACACAGCTGTTCTTGGTTTACAGCCTCAGCCCATCCCGTCAGCTCGTTCTGGATGCCGATACGGTTCTGTTCAATGACGATGTTGGTCATCAGCTCCAAGGTGTCGTGACTGTACACCCAGAGCTCGCTTTCCGCAGTGGCCATGTCCCCGCCGCTGATCTCAAACGAGAAATTGTTCTTCAGTTGTTGCAGAACCTCCGCATCCGTGCAGACGAGCACACGCCGTGCGGGCATTCCTTCGGGAAGTTCGCTCCAATCATCGAGAGAGAGGATCAAAAACGCTTTGGCATCGTTCATATCAACGTCTTTCAAAGGGTTGATTACGGTATCATTTGCCTGCACTACAGGGAAACACATTTTCATCGTGTGATGTGCCAACCTGGGGAACCCGCCGATGCACAGCCAAAGGATTGTTAACAAAAGAGCGATAAAAACCAGGTATTTCTTCATCGGGGTTATTCTATCAACATAATTTTTCCGCCGCGAAACTACAAAATAATCCGATATGAAAAACCGGGCGCGGGCGCAATGGGTCAGCGCCCGGTTTGGGGATGGTAGAGACGTGCCATGGCGCGTCTCTACGGGGTTGCGTACACATCTATCAATGTTTGAGGTCCGGATGCATTGCGTAGTATTGTGCTTTGCCCAAAGCATCTGCCTCGTCCGCCTTGCTGTGGTATTTTGGCGGGACAAGATGCTTCTTTAATTGTGCTTTTGACATAGTGTGAGTTTATATTCTTACAATTGTTTATTGGTATTATCGTATCAATAATACTCCCTTTCATTGCTTCTTGCTTTTAGCGTTCTTCTTCACCAACTTGGCAGTCTCCTTTACGGTTTCCAAATAGGCCTCTTCCACGGGCGAGAGCGTGTTGCTCTGGTATTTGCGATATTCGGCGGTGGCCTTCTCCAAGGCTTGGGTATGGCTTACAGAGCCGGCACCTTCGAGCAACGGACGGTTGCCGGAAGTGAGCACCGAATCCAATTGGCGGATATAGTCACTCATGTACATGGGCTTGTGCTCCAACGCATTGATTTCGGCCAAATCGAAATAACCGGAAACAAGGTTGTTCAAAATCTTCAATTCGTTTTCATTCAAATAGTTTTTGGCAATGCCAATATCTTTCAGCGCGGGCAGTTCACCCGAAAAGGTGGTCAATCCCATAAAAGGCTTCTCAGCATCGGCACGCTCGTAGATGACTTCCGCTGCGGTATGTCCGTGTGCTGCATAATGCAGTTTGTTCTGCACCATCTTGAAGAACATGATGGATTCATCACTCTTGGGATCATAATCCACACTGGTGGCGTATAGGTCAAGCACTTGGCGATACAACACTTTTTCCGATGAACGGATGTCGCGGATGCGGTCGAGCAGTTCCTTCCAATAATTGCCGCCGCCGTTGCCCTTCAGTCGTTCGTCATCCATGGTGAAGCCTTTAATCATATACTCCTTCAAACGTTGCGTGGCCCAGATACGGAAACGGGTGGCAATGGCTGATTTGATGCGGTAGCCTAGCGATATAATCATGTCGAGGTTGTAATAGGTGACCTCGTAATTTTTGCCATCATCGGCAGTTGTTCGGAATTTCCGAACAACTGATTTTTCATCCAATTCCCCTTCTGCAAAAATATGCTTGATATGTTCGCTAATATTAGATTTGCTGGATTGGTAAAGCATAACCAGCTGCTGCTGATTCAGCCATACAGTTTCATTGTCCAATTTCACATTGATCTTCGTCAAACCGTCTTCGGTCTGATAGATGATGATGTCGCCGGTGTTTTCTATATGTTGTTCCATATCTAATCTTCTAATAATCCATTAATTCCTTCATATAATTCTATGCGATTCTTCTTCCATTCAGTCATCAACTCCCCGAAAGATTGTTTCGACGCATCATCTTTCACCTCCAAACGCGACACGTATTGCGATATATTGAATGTGGCACCATTCTCCAAAATTTGTTCGTTTTTCACCACCTTGGCGAAACCGGGGATGTCCTTGTATTCTTTGTATGCCTTGAAAATCTTGTCGATGTGCTTCTCTTCAAGCATACTGATGGTCTTGTCGCGCCTCACTTCGTCCACAGCGTTGATAAAGAGTATTTTGCCTTTTCGTTGTGCGGGCTTTTGCATACGGCAAAGCGGCAGAGAAGTTCATCGGACAATTTATCTTTGTTGGTCCAAGCCGCTTCGCCGAAAATATTGGCCAAATATTGTGGATTGGCTTGCTCCTTTTGAAAAACAATAGCGGAAAGATATACACCTTGAAATCTGCCGCATCTACTGGACCCTTTAGAATCCAAGCGGCCTTTGAAAGGTATTGTTCTAATTGCGATAATGTCAGCATGTTTTTCAAATTCGCAAAATTACAAAATATTCCGACACGAAAAAACCGGGCATGATCGAATTTCGGTCACGCCCGGTTTAGGGTATTGTAGAGACGTTTCATGAAACGTCTCTACAGGGCGGGCGTATGCGATACGCCCTTACATTATTATTTTTCCTCGCTCAGTTTCTTGTAACCCTCGTAACGGAGTTTAGCGAACTGCTCGGTCTTGGCGAACAACTCCTTGGCTTCGGCCGGGAAGGTCTTCAACAAGCTGTTGTAACGGACCTCGCCCATGATGAAGTCTTGGAACTTGCTCCAGTCGGGTTCCTTGCTGTCCAAGTGGAAGCCGTTCTGACCGGCCTCTTCCTCGGCAGGGTTGAAACGCCACAGGTGCCAGTAACCGCACTCGACAGCCTTAGCCTCTTCGTGCTGGGAACGGCCCATACCGACCTTGATGCCGTGGTTGATACAAGGAGCGTAGCAGATGACCAATGACGGTCCCGGATAAGCTTCGGCTTCCTTGATGGCTTTGAAGTACTGAGCTTGAGAAGCGCCCATAGCGACCTGTGCCACATACACATAGCCGTAGCTCTTGGCGATCATGCCGAGGTCTTTCTTGCGGACCTTCTTACCGGAAGCGGCAAACTTGGCGACAGCACCGGCAGGAGTAGCCTTTGAAGACTGACCACCCGTGTTGGAGTAAACCTCCGTGTCGAGCACGAGCACGTTGACATCCTCGCCGCTGGCCAACACGTGGTCCAGACCGCCGAAACCGATGTCGTAAGCCCAACCGTCACCACCGAAGATCCACTGGCTGCGTTTTGCCAGGAAATCCTTGTTGGCCAACAATTCAGACTCAAGCTCGCAACCGTGACAAGGACAGATGGGGCTGCCGGCTTTCTTAGCCTTCATGGCTTCTTCCAACTTTTGGGCAGCCACTTCGGCACCGTAAATTTTCTTGCCCTCGGATTTCCAGAAATCGATGCAATTGTCAATAGGCAGGATGGCCTTCTCCAAAGCAGCCACAAACTCGTCGGTGGCAACGCTGTTGGCAACGGTGTCATCGTAGGTGTCGAGCCACTTCTGGGTAGCCTCGCGCATCCAGTCGAAAGCGGTCACGCCGACCAGTTCCTCAGCTTTCTTGCGCAAGTCGCTGCGCAGCTTGCGGTAACCGGTAGCCATACCGAGACCGAACTCTGCGTTGTCTTCGAACAAGCTGTTGGCCCAAGCCACGCCTCTGCCGCTTCTGCAGTTCTTGCAGTACGGAGTAGCAGGCGCAGAACCACCATAGATGGAAGAACAACCCGTAGCGTTGGCCACGATCATTCTCTCACCGAACAGTTGCGTGATGGTCTTGATATACGGAGTCTCACCACAACCGGCACAAGCACCGCTGAACTCGAACAGAGGCTGTGCGAACTGGCTGTTCTTGATGGTGGCAAATTTGTCGATGAGGTTGTCCTTGTAGGTAACCTTCTTCTGACCATACTCCCAGTTCTTGGCTTCGCCGAGCTGGCTCTCGAACGGTTTCATCGTCAGAGCTTTCTCCTTGGCAGGACAAACGTCAGCGCAGTTGCCGCAACCGGTGCAGTCCATGACGGAAACCTGCATACGGAAGTGCATACCGGCGAGTTCCTTCGGAGCCTTGATGTCGATAGCAGTCATGGCCTTCGGAGCTTTCTTCATCTCAGCGTCGGTCATCACCACGGGACGGATGGCAGCGTGAGGACAAACCACGGAGCATTGGTTACATTGGATACACTTGGTGGGATCCCATTCCGGAACCACGGTAGCGACACCGCGTTTCTCGTAAGCGGTCGTACCAGCCGGGAACGTGCCATCCACGATGTCCTTGAAGGCGCTGACAGGCAGGTCGTTACCGCACTGTGCCACCATCGGGCGCATCACCTTGTTGATGAATTCGGGATCGTTGGGGTTGCTCTCGAACACGAAGTCCGTGCTGCACTCCAGCTTAGCCCATTCAGCGGGGATCTCGACTTTGGTGATTTCACCGCCGCGATCCACGGCTGCATAGTTCATGTTCACCACATCCTCACCCTTCTTGCCGTAAGACTTCACGATGAATTTCTTCATCTGCTCCACAGCGAGGTCGTAAGGAATGACGCCGGAAATCTTGAAGAATGCGGATTGCAGGATGGTGTTGGTACGGTTGCCCAAACCGATCTCAGCAGCGATCTTCGTAGCGTCGATGATGTACATGTTGATATTGTTGAGAGCCAAGTATTTCTTCACGAAATCAGGAAGATGTTTCTTGGTTTCAGCCACACTCCACGGAGAGTTGTAGAGGAACGTACCGTTCTTCTTCAAACCGCGCAGACAGTCATATTTCTTCAGGTAAGAAGGAACATGGACGGCCACGAAATCGGGCGTACCCACGAGGTAAGGAGCCAGGATGGGTTGGTCACCGAAACGGAGGTGAGAGCAGGTGTAACCGCCTGACTTCTTGGAGTCATAGTCGAAGTATGCCTGGCTGTATTTGTTGGTGTTGTCACCAATGATCTTGATGGAGTTCTTGTTGGCACCCACGGTACCGTCAGCGCCGAGGCCGTAGAATTTGGCTTCGAACGTGCCCTTAGGCAGGATGGAGATTTCCTTGCCGACCTTGAGGGAACGGTGCGTGACATCGTCGTTGATACCCACCGTGAACTGATTCATCGGCTTGGGAGCGGCGAGGTTCTTGTAGATAGCCAAAACCTGGGCCGGGGTGGTGTCCTTGGAGGAGAGACCGAAACGGCCGCCGATGATCATCGGGTGGAGTTCGGCATCCTTGAAGGCTTCCACAACGTCGAGGTACAACGGATCGCCGTTGGCACCGGGTTCTTTCGTGCGGTCGAGGACACAGATGCGCTCCACGCTCTTCGGCATTACAGCCATGAGGTATTTCACGCTGAACGGACGATAGAGGTGCACGCTGATGAGACCGAGTTTCTTGCCGGCTTTGTTCTCCTTGTCGATGACGGTTTTGATGACATCGGTGATGGAGCCCATAGCGATGATGACGTCGGTGGCATCTTCTGCGCCGTAGAAGGTGAACGGAGCATATTCACGACCCGTGATCTTGCTCAGTTTCTTCATGTATTTGGCCACGATGTCGGGAAGGGCATCGTAGTACTTGTTCTGCAACTCTCTGGTCTGGAAGTAGATATCCGGGTTCTGGGCGGTACCGCGGGTCACGGGATGCTCAGGGTTGAGGGCGCGTTCGCGGTATTCCTTGAGCGCTTTCCAGTTGACCAATTTCTCGATTTTGCTTTGATCAGCAGCTTCCACTTTCTGGATTTCGTGGGAAGTACGGAAACCGTCGAAGAAGTGCAAGAACGGGACACGACCTTCGATAGCGGCCAAGTGAGCAACAGGAGCGAGGTCCATGATCTCTTGCACGGAGCCGGTAGCCAGCATGGCGAAACCGGTCTGGCGGGCGCTCATCACGTCGGCGTGGTCACCGAAGATGGACAAAGCCTGAGCGGCGAGGGCACGTGCGGAGACGTGGAAGACACCGGGAAGGAGCTCACCAGCAATCTTGTACATGTTGGGGATCATCAGCAAGAGACCTTGTGATGCGGTGTAGGTGGTGGTCAGAGCACCAGCCTGGAGGGAACCGTGGACGGCGCCGGCGGCACCAGCCTCGGACTGCATTTCCACGACCTTCACGGTCTCACCGAAAATGTTTTTTCTGCCGCCAGCAGCCCACTCGTCGATGTACTCAGCCATCGGGGAAGAGGGCGTGATAGGATAGATAGCGGCGACTTCGCTGAACATGTAGGCAACATGGGCCGCAGCCTGGTTACCGTCACAAGTCATAAATTTTTTTTCTGCCATAACTTGATTATAAATTCTTAATTGGTTGATTATTAATAGTTTTTGATTTCAAATAAAAACCGCGCAAAGGTACAAAAATATTCGGATATAAACAGACGATTGTTGTTTTTTTGTCTTTATTATTTGGGCGAGCCGGCGCGGAGGAGCCGACGCTTCCAAGCGTCGCAACATTTCCCGCGTGCTGAAAGCACGAAATCTCAATAACCCCATACCAAGCGACCGAAGGGAGCGCGGTGTGGGGTGAACGGTGCGGTGAGGTAGGCGGCGTGTTGAAAACACGCAACTATTGTCTGAATATCACGGGTACTTCGTAATAACAACGGACAGGAATACCTTTAACAGTGCCAGGATGCCATTTCGGCATGGACAGAATCACGCGGACAGCCTCCTCATCGCATTTGGGATGCAGCGAGGTTTTCACTACGGGATTGCGGACACTCCCGTCCTTCTCCACAACAAATCTCACCAAAACGGTCCCCACGGCATCCAAAAACGGGTCGTTCGGATAGTGGGTTTCACGGAGCAGGAAGGCATTCAAGGAATCGATGCCACCGGAAAATGTCGGGAAATGTTCGGGAAAACGATAGATTGTGTCGCCATCGGTGATATCAGCGAAGAGCATAAAATCCGGATCATCCGGGCTTGGCAAATCAAACTCGAGATCGGGGTCATAGTAATCCTCCCCTATCACAATCGTGTCATTCCCTTGGATTTGGATCATTCGGGAATAATTTGCCCCGCACTCAAAAATGTTCAGGACGATTTCTTCCTGGCCTTGGTACGAATTCCACTTTTTCACAAACTTCTTCAACGATTTAGTCCAATCTTTTTGAAAAAAAGTGGGATCTATTGGCAGCGTATTTCCCCAATCTCGTCTATAGATAACCCGTGCATATTCGGGTATGAAACTGGAATACCAATCAAACAGTTCCATTGTGTATTTTTTCCCATTTGGGAAAGAGAATATCAAATAAGTATTATGTAAGAAACCATATCGGGTATCTTGGTCATCATAGTCATGAATACATTTCATATTTCGAAATGTGATGGAATCCACCGTCAACACAATATCCCCATATTGAAATTGGCAAATCGTATCAAACATGATACAATTGATGCACTTGTTTTTGACAAGTATGGCGGAAGGCATCTTCTGCGATTTTTGCGCGGACATGACGAAAGCCACCGCGCAAAAGACGACGGTCAACGCCACCGACAGCAATATGTTCCGATTTCGTATCATCATGGCGCGAAAATACATTTTTTTCACTACTCACAAAAATCTGCATTTCGTGCAACGGAAACGTCACGAAGTCGAGTAAAACACGCAACTATTGTCCTTTGCAGTGTAGGACTCCGCAATCGTCCTGCCGGTGCAGGCGGACTCTGGTTCGCACTTTCCGCTTACCTGTTCTTAGCGTTGCATGGCATTCTGACC
Organism: uncultured Bacteroidales bacterium; assembly: GCA_900317715.1. Lineage (GTDB taxonomy): Bacteria > Bacteroidota > Bacteroidia > Bacteroidales > WCHB1-69 > F23-D06. Next base: position 39,942 of record ONHS01000011.1, read on the forward strand.
CTTTTCTCTGTGAGAAAGTAAGTTGAGTGTCTCCGACACGCTGGTCCTCGCGCATTGACCGCACACCCCCCTCTTCCAGCACGGCCATTTTCATTAATAATTCTGCTGACATCTCCAGTTTAGAGAAAGCGAAGAGTTTCTTCCCAAGATCTTTCAATGAAGCACCGAGGTGGTAAACCTCGTTGTCGATGATGAGGAATCTGTCGTGGATGGTGTCGCAGAACTTCACCTCAATGGGTGAATATTGCGCATTGTGCTTCTCGATGTCAAGTTGTGACACTTTAGAATCGGAACGTGTAATAACTGTTGCACGAACTTTTGCCTCACGTTTCGAAAGCATAAGCAACACTGACTCGTCAATATAGTTGTCGATAAGCGTGATGCTCTTCTTGGCCGACCTTATCAAATCCGTGGCAAACACATACGCATCGAATATCTGTCCGTTGTAAAACACACCTTCTTTTGGCGGTAGTGATGTGCGCACAAAGAAGTCCACCTTATCCTGCAACTCGTGTATCTGCTCGGCATGTTCCTGCAATCGGTGGTCAATCCTCCGTTCCACATATACCAAATGTTGGTTAATGCTGTAACCTCGCAGCAAATACTCTTTCAACACACGACTTGCCCATTGACGAAACTGCACACCACGAATGGAATTGACTCTATATCCAATGCTGATAATCATGTCAAGGTTGTAGATTGTCACGTCGTGCGTTTGGGTCATACCCTGTATGGCGCCGTGTTGAGTGGTTGTTGCATTTTTTGCAACAACCATATCCCTCTGCAATTCTCCACACTCTAAAATGTTCTTGATATGTCGGGAGATAGTCGATTTATTGCGCTGGAAAAGCTCTGCCATCTGATCCAGTGTCAACCATACGGTATCATTGGCCAACTGCACCTCCAACTGCACTATGCCGTCGTTGCTTTTATATACAACGATGGATTCGTCAGATGGTTGATATGTTGTCAATTCGTTGCTCATTGTTGTTTATTTATTTCAGCAGTTTCCTGTCTCATATAACAATACAATTTGGTTGCCTAAACATCACGCCGATAGGAAAACAATCATCGCATCGGCAAGTTTCTCTGGCTTCATTCTGTACCGGTTTTAAGCGTTTCTTCTAACCTGTTCCACCCTATATGTATGGAAATTTCAAAAATGTTACATCACACACAAAAAAATTTATTTAGTTGAAATACAGGAACAGAAAACCAAACTCGTTATGGGTCTTTTTGTGATATTGTTTTAACTTTTCAAAAAATCGGGTTTGGGGAAATCCGATGGCGACTCTTCTACTATCGTAATTCTCATCTCTGCTTTCATTTTCGCAATGGTACAGGTAGTTATAACAGTCCTTATGGGAATATTCCATTTTTGCCACATATCTCTCAACGGGGATTTCTCCATTTAGAAAAGCATCCTTTTGAACATCAAGGAAAGAGCTGTCTGTAATATGCCAAATACAAACGTGTCCGAAATAGTTCAATGTTCTGCCAACTCCTATGTTCCGCTCGGAAGGATAGCCGAACTGTTCAATCAACTGTTTGATGGCTTCGTAGTTTGAGCTGTCTGTTTGTCTGATGATTTCTCGTCGCTGTTGTGCTTTTTTGCTTTGGGGTCTATGAAGCAGAGAATATACGTTGCCGCTTCTTGCCATTTGGTCTATACTATTCAATGAATCCAAAGCTCTTTTGTACGGCATATTAAGATGGCTCAAGTATTCTTTCCTGTAGTTATCCTTTTCATTTTCAATAACATGCCATTGCTTTATTGGGAAAAATCTTGAAAAAACAGTCCTGTTGTTTTCAAATGTGGTGAATTCCGCCCCTTGTTTCAGACAGCGTTCCATCAAGATGAACAGTGTTGCCGTGTCATCCCCAATGGCGGCACAAACCGCCGCATTGTACAAATCTTTCGTGAAGGCGTAGTCAACAATAGCTATCGCCTTTACGTAGATACTTAACGCGTTTTGGTAGTCCTCATCCAAGATTGCTTCTTCAGCTTGCACAACCAGTTGATGGTAAGCGATATATGGTTGTTGAGGTTTTTGCGCGGACACGACAAGAATCATCGCACAAAAGACAACGGTCAAAGCCATCGGCTGCAATATGTTTCGCTTGCGTATCATCATGTCGCGAAAGTACACTTTTTTTTTTCACTACTCACAAAAATCTGCATTTCGTGCAAAAACCGCTCGACAAAAATCTGCATTTCGTGCAACGGAAACGTCACGAAGCCGGGTAAAACACTCAACTATTGTCCTTTGCATCGTAGGACTCCATAACCTTCCTGTTGGTACGGGCGGATTCTGGTTCGCCCTTTCAGCCTACTTGTTTTTGGTATTGCATGGCATTCTGACGCTTATACCTACGAGATAGCAAGTTGCGTGTCGAAACAGTGTGCCTGATATATGGCAAAGGCGTGGCAAGGGTATACGCTACCCGTTTTGAACACCACCCTTGCCCATTACCAAGTGATTCGCTCCACGTGGAATTTATTGTCGTATTTGATCAGATAATAGACGGCATCGTCGTCGTTTGACAAAACTTTATGGAAAAACTCGTACTGACCTGAATAATGGGAGGTCTGGAGGTATGGGGACTTTCCTGCAGTGAAAATGGCTTTGCCATTGAAATCTCCTTGTTGTGATGTATTCGTCACCACAACACAGACATCGCCCGCTTTGTTGTTGTACAAAAGATGCCAAACTTTATTGTTTGGGGTGAAATTGTCCTTGTGGTCATTGTAAATCAACCAAAAAGCTCCATCGTGAACAAAAACACCCGGTGCATTAAGGTTGTGGTGGTCCATATAACGATTCTCAGGTGAGGAGGTCGCTCTCGGATACGTATGAGTGTCCAGAACCTCTCCTTTGTCCGAGAGGGTTGTAATAAATAGATTGCGGGAGACATAACCCATTATTTCTTCAACGCCCCACGATCCTCCAATAGAGACAGAGGTACCCACCTGGGTTCGGTAATTCTGCTCTCCGACCAACATCAACTTGCCGTCATCCAACTCTTTTATGTCAAAAAAATAAGGAAGATATTTCTCGGGACCGCTGTTAAGTTCAGCATATTCGTATCTATACCCGTCATTAAAAGGGAACTCGAATGAAGACTCTTCTTTCTCCACATCGCCATCCGGAGAGACAAAATAGGTGATTAATTGTCGTGAATTACGATTGTTTTGGCACGGCACCCCGCAAACCACAAATCTGCCATCTTTCAGCAGTGCTTTCCCGCAACCAAACACGGCGTTGGTTCCAAATCCTTCTGTATAATTCCAAATATCCCCATTATTGTAAACCGAAATATGAAGAGAATCTGTCTGATGCAGGTAGGCATTATAATAACTGCCATATTCCGCAATATATACGGCTCCTTCATTTGACAAATAGTAATTAACCTTATCGTTGATAAGCCAATGGGCGTTTTGGCGTTGGTGCCATAAAAGCTCGCCATTATTCTCAAAAACAGCAACATCCGCGACATGCGCGATTCGTTTGCTGGATTTTGGTTTCAAAATGGTCAAAATGGCGAATTTGGAACGGTCTGGGGAAAAGGTCATACTGGAAAAAGAATAATTGTTCCCTTCCAACGGTACTTGATACAAAGAGGTGAAAGGTAACTTTTTGATGGCTTTGTCAGAGACAGAAGCAGGAACAGGTGCTTTAAGGTAATCCACAGATTTTGTTTTACTGTCTATACCCTGCTTGACGGCAATCACCTGATCATCATAAAGATACGCAAAGCGACAATCCAAATCATCATCCAATTTTTGAATTTCGATGGAATGGGTGCGCTTATCGTAACGATGAATCAAAAAATCTTCGTAACCCCTTGGTATTCCAGGTTGTAGTGTCGCAAATACGATTTGGTCATCGCTTTCATCCAAAACCCATAAGCTCGCATTCCGATCCATGTTCACAGTAGGACCATTGAGGGAACTGTTTTGTGCAATGCTAAATAAAAAAAATACGCCAAGAAACAATGTTAATAGACCTGATTTTTTCATAAAATGATATCTTGATTTGCGTGGCAAAAGTACATTTTTTCTATTTCAAAAAAATGTACTTTTGCCGATTAAATTAAAAACTAACAATTATGAGAAATAAACCGCTTTTTGTCGCCATTATTTCAATAATGCTGGCATCATCAATTTACGCACAAGTTCCCACCATCGAGCTTGTCCACGTTCAAGGCGGGGAATTCCTAATGGGTTGCACGGACAAGCATTCGGACTGCTCAGTCAACGAGGCTCCTGCCCATCCAGTAAAGTTAAACGGTTATTACATTGCTAAATATGAAGTGACACAGGAGCTTTGGATGGCAGTGATGGGCGGCAAAAATCCCTCTAAGCTCGTCGGCGACAGTCTGCCTGTCACAGGTGTCAGCTGGTATGAAGCACAGACATTCATTAGTAAATTGAACCTGCTCACAGGCAAAAAATACCGTTTGCCTACCGAAGCGGAATGGGAATACGCCGCCCGCGGTGGAGATCTTTCCAAAAATTACAAATACAGCGGTTCCAACGATTTGGAGGAGGTGGCATGGTGCAAGGAGAACAGCGAGGACAAGCCTCATGCTGTCGGCACCAAGAAGCCCAACGAATTAGGCATCTATGACATGAGCGGCAACGTGTATGAATGGTGCAGCGACGGTTTTGATCTTTACGAATGGAACTCCAGTGTGCCGCTTGAGAATCCCACTGGATATAATCTGAGCGAGACCAAGGTCTATCGTGGCGGCGGCATGACCAGCTACTGGGATGTCTGCCGGGTTTCTGCCCGCGCCCAAAGCATCCCGAACAGATCCTTCAACCATGTCGGTTTCCGCTTGGCATTAGACGAGAGCTCCAAATAGTTTCTAATCTTCTCATTTTCCCATCATCCAAAAGAAAAAAATCATTTACATTAAATATGTCTATTAAAGAATCCCGCAGCATCAGCTTTATCATCATAACCATCATTTATATCATCGCCTTCGCGATTGGATTACTTGTGTATCAAGGACTTGCCAGCACCAACTGGCACCATTTTTGGCAGCTGTTCGTCGCCGATGTGGCGGCCACGGTGGTCGTCTGGTTCTTTGGACTTCTGTTCCGCAACGTCTCAGTCTATGACCCTTATTGGAGCGTGTTTCCTCCCGTGGCCTTTCTGTTTTGGGCGTTTCACACGCAAACGTGGTCGGTGCCGGTGATCCTGTTGCTCATGGCTTCGTGGTATTGGGGATGGCGGCTGACGCGAAACTGGGCAATCACATTCAAGGGTCTGGGCCACGAGGACTGGCGTTACACCCAATACCGCAGCCTGCATCCAGTCCTATTCCACCTTCTCAACCTGTTCGGGTTGAACCTGATGCCCACGATTGTGGTCTTTGGCGCCATGCTGCCCGGCCTGAAAATGTTTGAATGGGGATTCACATTCCAAGACGTCTTTGGATTATGTAACGAAGGAATATACACTTTGTTGGCTACCACACTCCAACTTTGCATTGGTTTCATTGTCTGCATAGCGGCGGCCACCCTCCAGCTCGTAGCGGACAAGCAGATTCACGACTTCCGCGCCGCCAACCCGGGGCAATACTGTCATGTGGGCCTTTGGAAACATGGGCGGCACCCCAATTATTTTGGCGAAATCATGTTTTGGTGGGGTATTTGGTTGATGTATTTTGTTTTGGGCGGCATCGACTGGTTTATCTGCGGTCCGATCGCGATGACATTGCTTTTTGTATGCGTCAGTGTCCCGCTCATGGAAAAACGCCAGCTCCAGAACAAGCCGGGATACGCTGAATACCGAGAGAGAACTAGGATGTTCCTGTAATCTTACTCTCACCCAATCACCTTAGCAACTCCGCAACGATAGATATTTCTATTGCCTTTTGCCTAAAAAAATGTACTTTTGCCGCCATGAAAGGACGTAACAACAAGCCGCATATCGGCATTTTTGGAAGAAGAAACAACGGCAAGAGCTCGCTGATCAATGCCATCACGGGACAGGAGGTCGCCATTGTGGACAGCACCGCAGGCACCACCACCGACCCCGTGCGCAAATCCATTGAAATTTTCGGCATCGGACCGTGTGTTGTCATCGACACCGCCGGCATCGACGATGTGGGCGATATCGGTGCAAAACGAGTGCAAAAATCATTGGAAGTTTTGAAAATCATTGATTTAGCCATCATTACCAATTATGAAGTCGGCATTCCCGAAAGAGAACTGATGCAACAGTTCCGCCAATTCGAACTCCCCTACCTCATCGTCAACAACAAGTGCGACCTCAGCACTTCGCGTAAGATGGAAGTTGACGGTTGCAAAATTCTGAATATCAGTACAAAAACGCATATCGGCATTGAGGAAATGCTGCAGGAAGTCGTGCGCATCATGCCCGAGTCGGCGTACCGCACCCGCTCGCTACTCGGCGACCTCATCGGTGAGGGCGACGAAGTGCTGTTAGTAACGCCTATCGACTCGGAAGCGCCCGAAGGTCGGATGATACTCCCACAGGTACAGATGATCCGCG
>ONHS01000018.1 GCA_900317715.1 uncultured Bacteroidales bacterium
TCGTGCGCCTTGGTGATCATCATCTCGGCCCACTCTTTGTCTTTCAGTGAGGAGGCGTTGATTTTAACGTTCAGGTAGGCGCCGTGGACGGCTGCGCGGGCGCAAAGCACACCGACACCAGCATCAGAAACGCTGGCGGGGTTGCCCTTCTTGATCATTGCCTCGCAGATTTCGAACACCTTGAAGGAGGTCTCGATGGTACGCATCGGCACTTCAGTAGCGTATTTCGTAGCGTCTTGGATGGCCTGTGAACGAGCTTCCTTCTCCTCCGGCGTGCCCTTCGGCATACCAAAGGCGTTCATAATCACGTTGAAGGCGTTGGTGTCCTCATCCACGAGGGCGAGGAGCTGGTCTTTCAGCAACTGGCCCTTTTCAGCCCATTGGGAGAAGTAAGCCCACTGGTCGTCCCAACCGGGTTTGTGGGAAGAGAGGTTGGCGACCATCGTGCCGAGAGCTGCGCCGAGGGAGCCCATGTAGGCAGAGATGGAACCACCGCCGGGAGCCGGACTTTCGGAAGCCGTCTCGTTGGCGAAACCGGTGCAAGTCATGTTGACCAGCTTCGGTGTAGTATCCTCTTTCTCAAGGAGATACTCGATGACTTTCTCTTCGGGGTTGAAGGGCTTGAGGTCGTCCAAACCCATGGATTTTACGGCAATCTTCACCATCTCTTTCTCGTCGATACCGAGGGAGCGTTTTTGTTTGGCGAGGTAGTATTTGCCGGCTTGGATGAGCACTTTCTTGGGAATCAGACCCACGATTTCCGCACCCGTGACGCGGATACCTCTCTTGGCAGCCTTGGCGGTCACCTCGTCGAAAGCGACGTGCAGCGGGGTGGCGTTGATGTCGGTAATGTTCATCGAAACTTGGGCGATTCCGTATTCCTCAATGTACCAGCCGATGGCCTTGGTACCCTTCAGCGTACCAGGGATCATCACCACATTGCCCTTCTCATCCAGCACTTTCTTGCCGGTGATTTTGTTGCCTTCGCGTTTCGGACGACCCTTTTCGCGCACGTCGAAAGCGATGGCGTTGGCACGACGGGTGGAGGTGGTGTTAAGGTTATAGTTCACAGCGATGAGGAAATCGCGGGCGCCCACAGCCGTGGCACCACTCTTGGCGACACTCTCCGTGAACTTGTTGGGACCGAAGTCGGGCTTCCACTCCTTGGAGGTGATGCGTTCCTTCAGGGCCTCGTATTCACCTGCACGACAGTTGGCGAGGTTGCGACGCTCGGGCTTGAAAGCAGCATTTTCGTAGCAGAAGACCGGAATATTCAGCTCTTTACCGACTCTTTCGGCCAATTTGCGAGCGTATTCCACGGTCTCTTCCATGGTGATGTTGGCGATGGGAACCAACGGACAAACGTCGGTCGCACCGAAACGCGGGTGGTCGCCATGGTGGTTGCGCATGTCAATCAACTCTTGACATTTCGCGATGAGCTTCACGGCAGCATCGACCACGTAGTTGGGCTCACCCACAAACGTCACAACCGTACGGTTCGTGGTGGCACCGGGATCCACGTCCAGTAAAGTCACACCTTCGGCTTGACGGATGACATCGGTCACCTGTTTGATAATGTTGCTATCTCTGCCCTCACTGAAGTTAGGCACGCATTCAATTAACTGTTTCATTTTATAAAGTATTGATTATTAATATTTTGATATTATCTTGAAATCGTCTGCAAATGTACATAAATTTCAAATACACACAAAAAAAGGCGGTCTTTTTCAGACCGCCTTCGATATATATTATAATATGGTATATTATTGGACAATGAATTTTTGGACAGTGCTTCCATTGCTGCTGTTCAAATGGAGGAAGTAAACGCCTTTGGACAAATTGTTCACCGGAATTTGGTAAATTTCTTCGCCCCCATTATGGTTGAATTGATCCATATAAACGGTCTTACCCATCATATCAACCACTTTAGCGCTGAATTGCTGTGCATCTTCTGTTGACACTTGAACGTTTACGTAAGAAGAAGCAGGGTTAGGATAAACATTAACTTCCACATTCTCATAATTGTTGAGACCCGTTTGGATACCATAATAAGTGAATTGGAAACCATTACCTTGGAGTTTATTGTCAGAAGCGAAACGGATCGTGTACAAAGCACGAACTCTACCACCTGCGCTAACAAGAGGAGCATCATATTCTAATACTTGACCAATGGTCGGTTGATTATCAGCATCATAGTGAGCGACAAGAACTCTACTGTTTGGATCAGCAGCGGTTTGATTATAGATGTCAACAAAATCACCATCTTTCAAATCAAATTTATGGAAAACATAGACAAGCTTATCGCAGTATTGCAATTTCAAATTGTATTCACAAATTGAAGAAGCGCGATATTCCTCATCACTGGTGGAATTACTAGGTTTGTCTGTGAGGACGGCCGTTTGGTCCGTATATTCAGCACTGGATTGACAAGTTCCTTTACTGTAGTTGGTCACTTGATAATCCAACACGAAACCATAATCGACATTGTCGTCAGCATTGGAGGTGAAAACCACCAACACGCTGTCAGCATTCACTGTCACAGCACCAGGAAGGGCTTGACCTACGTAATCAGCTTGTTCACCACCAGGAACACCCGAGTAGTCGTTACAAGCAGCCATCAAATAATCACCAGAATAACGTTCTTTGACACCAGATGCTTCCGTAGCGCCCTTGTAAATGATGACTTCGTCGCCACTCTTCACTTTCAGTTTAGAGAATTGGAATTTATAAGCGGTTGCATCAGGACAAGCAATCACCCAACGACGATTGGAGTTCGGAGCATATTTCATATTACCAGCACCATCGCTGATGGTACCGAAACTAGAGGTGACGCGTGCGGAGCTTTCAGCGGGTTTTTCAATAGCTGCACTATCCGGCATAAGTTTCACCATCATAGCGTTGTTAAGAGTGAAAGCACCTTGGTTTGAATTTTGATTGTTGATGAGGAAGTAGCCATTGCCGCTGCCAGCCCAACCCCAGTTCACGTGGAAATAGGTGGCATCACCAATAGTAGTATAACCATCGACGATCCAAGCGTGACCGCCAGACTCAGTACGACCGGAATAGAAAAGCGGGCGATGAGCATCCAACTCAGCTTTGGCTTTGTTCACCCAAAGATAGGTCAAACTATCCGCGAAAACCTCTTCGCTCATGAGTTGGTATTGACCCTCATCAGAATAAAAATAGTTCGACTGTAAAGCATCCAAAGCATATTCAGATTGTGAACCAGAACCTTCGTTAGCAATAGTACCATAACTCATACGAACAGCAACACCGCAATGATAGATCAATTTTGCCAATTCACCATCATAATCACTCAAAGAGTTTCCAATGGCGTTGTAATCGTAGGTAGCATTCGAATAGCTGACAACTTGTGCAGGATACGTGTAGAGCAACTCACCCGTTTCATGATCATATTCGCGAGGAATATAAGACACCACACCTGTACCGTGTTCCGGATAACGATAGTAGAAGAGAATGTTGGCCATAGTCAATGCCACACAACCCACAACAGCACGGCCATCTTCATTGTACAATGCAAGAGGATTGGTAGGACACTTCGTATTATAAAATCTCTCTTGCGTCCAAGTGGTGGTTACCAAAGGTTGCACACAGGGGTTTCCTCTGTGATTATAAGGCTGGAAGTCGCTTGCCAAATAGTGATCCCAAGAGTTACGGGTCGTAAGCGCAGCTGAAGGATTGTTAATCAAATGTGCCAATGATTTGGTGTACATTTCATTGTAAATTTCAGCGCCAGACTTGGCATTGTAGTCGCTTTCCAAAGAAAATGCCAAAACAGGATTGGCTAATTCGGTAGCTGAAACAATAATAAAACCTTTTTCACCAACGCGAAAACGATAAGTGACAGGCACACCGTCGGTGGAATATTCGGTTTTCTCCAACACCAATTCCATTTGACCGGCCTTGGTGGCACCCACGCGTTCAGCGAGGAAGTTCTTTGACGCTCTCATAGCAGTCTCTACGGGGATTACATTCGCCGCGTAGCTCAACATTACGAACATCAGTAATGATGCTAAAAGTGTAAATTTCTTCATATTTTATTGAATTTTATTTATAATTATTCCATTTAATATTATTGCCGCAAAAATACAAAAAAAACAAAACCAAATACTATGATAAGATTACATTTTAAAATTTCTTCTTTTTCGGGAGTTTTTTGTATTTTTGCAGGTTACTTTTTTGGCGAATATCTTTGACAGAAATAATTCAAAAAATATGAATACATCAAGAAAAATCACGCAAGATTTATGGTATGTCGGGGCTTCCGACAGACGTTTGGCTCTTTTTGAAAACATGATGCCCATTCCGAGCGGCACCTCTTACAACTCCTATGTGTTGTTGGATGAAAAAACTGTTCTGTTGGACACTGTAGATCAGGCGGTTAGCGCACAATTCCTCGAAAATTTGACCGCTGTTTTGGCTGGTCGTGCTTTAGACTACATCGTCATCCATCACGTGGAACCCGACCATCTCGCTTCTTTGCAAGAAGTGCTGGTTCGTTGGCCTAATGCTGTCATTACCTGCAGCTTACAAGCTTCCAGAATGATGCAGCAGTTCATGAATCTCCCTGAAAATGTTCAGATTCAGGTAGTGAAGGAAGGCGACACGCTCAACGCCGGAAAACATACCTTCAACTTCGTGGGTGCGCAAATGGTGCACTGGCCAGAAGTGCTGGTTTCCTACGAATCCACCGAAAAAATCCTCTTCTCCGCCGACGCTTTCGGTACTTTCGGCGCTCTGAACGGCAACTTATATGCCGATGAGGTCAATTTCGACCGCGAATGGATGTATGAAGCCCGCCGTTATTATACCAACATTGTCGGAAAATATGGATTTCAAGTGCAAAATCTCTTGAAAAAAGCCGCTGCTCTTGATATCGCCATGATTTGCCCGCTTCACGGTCCGATTTGGCGCAAAGATTTTGGCAAATTCATCGAAAAATACGACAAATGGAGTCGCTATGAACCTGAAGATAAGGAAGTTCTCGTTATCTATGGTTCGATGTACGGACATACAGAATCCGTGGCGACGGTCTTGGCAGGTATGTTGGCCGACAAAGGTTGTCGCAACGTGCGCATGTACGATGTCGCCGCCACGCACGTATCGTACTTAGTATCAGATTCTTTCCGTTGCAGCCACATCGTGCTCGTCGCCCCAACCTACAACGGTGGCCTCTATCCGCCTATGGAGAACTATCTCCTTGACATCAAGGCACATCTGTTGCAAAACCGCACCTTCACCATCATCGAAAACGGCTCATGGGCACCCGTCTCCGGCAACGCCGTCAAAGCCATCCTCGGCGAAATGAAGAACACCACGGTTCTCGAACCCTCCATCACGTTCAAATCCGCGATGAAGGAAACGCAAAAAGCAGAGTTGGAGGCACTTGCCGATGCGATTGTCGCATCATTACGTTAACCTTCAATAACCCATAACCCATAGCCAATAACCATTTTTATGTATAAAATCGTCAAAAAAGAAGAATTAGGTCAGGACACCTACCTGATGGAAGTGGAAGCGCCGAAAATCGCGCAATCCGTACTGCCTGGACAGTTTGTCATCGTGAAAGCGAACGAAACCGCTGAACGTATTCCATTAACCGTCAGCGACACGTTTTTACCTGACGGAACTATCACTTTGGTTATCAAAGCGATAGGTGTTTCAACGCGAAAAATTGTCTCCTATCCGGTTGGCGGTTTTTTCCATGATGTGGTGGGTCCATTGGGGAACCCCTCGGCGTTTATCCACCGTCCGATCGGCATGCTGCGCCGGTCGCGATACTGTTTCATAGCGGGAGGTGTTGGCATCGCGCCAGTCTTTCCATTGGTAAAGTGGATGTCACAGCACGGATTGGAGTGCGATGTCATCATCGGGGCCCGCAATGCATCGCTGCTCTTCTACATTGAGCAGTTCCGCAAGATTACCAACAACTTATACATTGCCACAGACGATGGCTCCATGGGATTCAAAGGGAATGTGAACGACATGCTGGACTACCTCGTGCATCACGAAGGCCGTCGCTACGACGAAATCACCGCCATCGGCCCGATGATCATGATGAAATTCGTGTCATTGAAAGCCAAGGAGTTAGGCATCCCTTGCGTGGTGAGCCTCAATTCGCTGATGGTGGATGGTACAGGTATGTGCGGCGCGTGCCGCGTGCAAATCGGCGGACAGACCAAGTTCACCTGCGTGGATGGTCCCGAGTTTGACGGCTCTCTCATCAACTTCGACGAATGCATGCACCGTCAAGCCATGTATGACCATATTGATGGACGTAAGCTGTTGGAAGAAGAGGAGTTACGAGAAAATCACCAATGTCATATCGGCGGTATTACACATGAGCCACTTCCGCCTAAATCCCGCGTGCCGGTGCGCGAGCAGTCGCCTGAGGTGCGCCGTACGAACTTTAGGGAGGTTTGTTTCGGATATAATGCCGAGGAGGCGGTGGAAGAGGCGCGCCGATGCCTGAATTGCAAGAATCCGCAATGTGTGAACGGATGTCCTGTGCATATCCGCATCCCGAACTTCATCTCCCTGATCAAAGACGGACAATTTGACAAAGCCGCCTCGCTGATTCGCGAAGATACGGCGTTGCCGTCCGTTTGCGGTCGTGTATGCCCGCAGGAGAGCCAGTGCGAAGGTAAATGTGTGCTGGGACGCAAAGGAGACCCCGTGGCTATCGGCAAACTGGAGCGTTTCATCGGTGACTGGTCGATGAAGAACAACATTGTGGCACAGAAACCTACCGTGCGCAAAGGCCAGAAAGTGGCTGTGGTAGGCAGCGGTCCCGCCGGCCTGACCTGCGCCAAGGAGTTGCGTTGCATGGGTTATGATGTCACTGTGTATGAGGCACTTCACGAATTTGGCGGCGTGCTTGTTTATGGTATTCCTGAATTCCGTCTGCCCAAGAAAGACATCGTGAAGCCCGAAATCGAAACCATCAAGAACCTCGGCGTGCGTTTCGAAAGCGATGTGGTAATTGGTCGCACCATGTCAGTCGATGATTTGATGAACAAATGGTGCTATGATGCTGTTTTCATCGCTTCAGGTGCCGGATTCCCCAACTTCATGAACATTGAAGGTGAGAATCTGTGTGGGGTGGTCTCCGCGAATGAGTTTTTAACCCGAAACAATCTATTGTTCTCCTACAAATATAAATACGAAACCCCCAACTATGTGGGTAAGAAAGTGACTGTAGTGGGTGGTGGTAACGTGGCCATGGATGCGGCCCGCACGGCCATCCGTTTAGGCGCGGAAGTGCACATCGTCTATCGCCGTTCCGAAGAGGAGTTGCCAGCACGTCGTGAAGAAGTACACCATGCTAAAGAAGAAGGCATTGATTTCCAATTGCTTACCAATCCTTTGAGAATCATCGGTGACGATAAAGGCTGGGTGAAAGGTATGGAATGCATCCGTATGGAGCTTTCTGAGCCCGATGAATCGGGCCGCCGTCGTCCTGTCCCCATCCCTGGTTCTGAATTTATCTTGGACACTGATATGGTCATCATGTCCATTGGCACTTCTCCTAACCCACTAATTTACACCACTACGCAAGGTTTGGATGTCAACCATCATGGTTGCATCGTAGCCGACGAAGAAGGGGCAACCTCACGCCCAGGTGTCTTTGCCGGTGGTGACATCGTTTCCGGCGCGGCCACGGTAATCCTCGCCATGGGTGCAGGAAAAAGCGCAGCCAAAGCCATTGACGAATATTTGAGAAATAAATAACCCCTACAGACTGGCAACCAAACAACCATATAACCCCGCCGTTTCCGTGCGCAGCCGACGGTCTCCTAATTTGACCTCCACATATCCGGCCTCGCGGGCGGCGGCAATCTCTTCCGGACTGAAATCGCCTTCCGGTCCGATTAACAAAATCATTTCGGAATGGTTACGCGGTGCGCTGACCAGCTGTCGTTGATTGTTCTCATCGCACCATGCGATGAACTTATCTGCTTGTATATCTGCATTTTGCTGAATAAATTCCGTGAACTTCATCATGCGGAGTTCCGGTAACCAGGTGGTTTGTGACTGCTTGAGGGCGGCGATGGCCAACCGTTGCAAACGGTCCAAGTTGAGGTGCGTACGCTCGGAATGATCGCACTGCAGGAATGTCAACGAACAGATGCCGATTTCGATGGCCTTCTCCATCAGCCACTCCATGCGGTCGGCATTTTTAGTGGGTGCCACGGCAAGATGCAAACCATTGTGTGTAAGGAGGTTGTCAGTGATCTGCTGACGGATCTCCAACAAACATTTTTTGGGATGCGCCTCTGCAATCACAGCTTCTGCCAAGTGTCCACGTCCATCCGTGACGCGCACAATATCGCCCTCGCGATGGCGCATCACGCGCACGCAATGCTCTGATTCATCGTTACTTAGTGTAACGAAAGGTTGGGATATATCGGGGGAGTAGAAGTAATGCATAGGTGGTTTCTTTATTGTCAATGGACGTATGCGGTACGTCCTTACGATTCTTTTTCGGAAAGTTCCATCCAGCGCTCGGTTTTCTCGTCGAGCAGCTGGTTGATTTCGTTGTATCGTTTGCCCCACTCGGCGAAATCTTCAGGCGATCCCTGACCGATGGACATCTTCTCTTCCAAGATTTTCTTTTCGATTTCAAGGTTGGCGATGTCGGTTTCCAAAGCTTCCAACTCGCGTTTTTCCTTGTAGGTCAGTTTGTTGGGTTGAGGTTCACGCTGCGGTTTCACCGGTTCGGGACGGGCGGCCTTCTCTATGCGCTTCTGAATGCGCCGTTCCTTTTCGCGCTCCTGACGATAGTCCTCGTAGTTGCCCCAACAGTCGCGGATGACACCGTCGCCCTCGAACACAAAAAGGTGATCCACCAGCTTGTTCATCAGCCAGCGGTCGTGGGAAACGATGAGCAGACAACCTTCGAAATTGCCGAGGAAGTCTTCCAGCAGGTTCAGCGTGTCAATGTCGAAGTCGTTGGTGGGCTCGTCGAGGATGAGGAAGTTTGGATTTTTCAACAGCGTGATGAGCAGGTGCAGCTTGCGTTTTTCGCCACCGCTGAGGTCGTCATAGTAGGTGTATTGCAGACTGTAAGGAAATCCGAAATGGTTCAGAAAATTGCTGGCACTCATGTAGTTGCCGTTTTCCATGCGGATAACTTCGGCATGTTCCTTCACCAGTTCCAATACGATTTTATTGCCCGTATAGAGCATCCCGTTTTGCGAGAAGTAGCCGAACTTAATGGTCTGACCGGGGGTGATTTTGCCGCCGTCGGGAATCACCTCGCCCATAATCATCTTCAAGAAAGTACTCTTGCCAGAACCGTTTTTGCCCACGATACCGCATTTTTCCCCTTTTTTGAAGATGTAGGAGAAGTCTTTGACGATAGTTTGATCAGGATAGGAGAAATCCAGATGGCTGATTTCCAGTATCTTGTGTCCGATTCTTTCAGCCTGTACCTTAAACGCTTCCGGGGCGGCCTCACTGCGCACGTTCACCTGCTCTTGCAACTTCTCGAAGTTGTTGATGCGGGCGCGGGCCTTGGAGGTGCGGGCCTGCGGGGAGGTGTGCACCCACGCGAGCTCCTTGCGGTAAAGCTGCCGCAATTTCTCGTGTTCGGCAGCAGCATTGGCCAAACGTTCAGCCTTTTTCTCCAAAAAATAGTCGTATTTGCCCCGATAATGGTACAGTTGCCCGTTGGAAAGCTCAAAAATGTCGTTACAGACGCGGTCGAGGAAAGATCTGTCGTGGGTGACCATCAACAGGGTGATATTGGCGGAAGAGAGGTAGTTCTCCAGCCATTCGGTCATCTCGATGTCGAGGTGGTTGGTCGGCTCGTCGAGGATGAGCAAGTCAGTGTCGGCGATGAGCGTTTTGGCCAAGGCCGCCTTTTTGCGCTGACCACCAGAGAGTTCGCCCACATTTTTCAACACATCGTTAATCCCGAATTTGGAAAGAATCTCCTTCACCTTCGACTCGTAATCCCATGCCTGCAATCGATCAAGGTCGGAAATCGCCTTCTCCATGCGCTCTTGCGAAACAGCATCGGCATGTCCGTTCTCCATCAACGTCACACAAGTTTCGTATTCCTTGATGGCTTTCAAAACAGGTGTATCTGCGTCAAAAAGAGCGTCTAAAACTGAATTATCTTCCTGAAAATCATCCCGTTGCGGTAAATACGAAACCACAATGTCATTACGGATGATCACCTGACCCTCGTCTGGCGTATCGAAACCTGCAATGATGTTGAGAAGCGTACTTTTACCTGTGCCATTCCGAGCGATGAGCGCACTTTTCTGTCCTTTCTCCAGACCAAACGTGATCTGGTGGAACAACTCTTTTTCGCCCACCGACTTGGAAACCTTATCGACCGTTAGATAGTTCATATTTTTTTCAAAGCGGCAAAAATACAATTTTTTGGGGTTGCTGAAATTTTGCTTCACTCGTTTCATTCGCCGACTATCAAAAAAAATTGTACCTTTGCCGCCGAAACTTGGCCCCGTAGTTCAGCTGAATAGAACGTCAGATTCCGGTTCTGAAAGTCGTGGGTTTGAATCCCGCCGGGGTCACTAAACTTTAGTCGATATGAATATCGAAAAATACGACGAAATTCGGACTTCCCTGCCCGACGGCGTGCGTTTGATCGCCGTTTCCAAATTCAAACCTGCGGAAGACATCGCCCTGCTGTACCAACATGGGCAGCGGGCTTTCGGCGAGAATCACGCGCAGGAAATGAAAGCCAAACATGAAGTGCTTCCCAAAGACATCGAATGGCATTTTATCGGTCATCTGCAAACGAATAAAATCAAATACATTGCTCCGTATGTGGCTCTGATTCACAGTATTGACAGCTTCTCACTGCTGAAAGAGGTGAACAAATTTGCTGTGAAAAACGAGCGCACCATCCCTTGCCTGCTGCAATTCCACATTGCGGACGAGGAAACCAAATTCGGCTTCTCTTGGGAAGAATGTGTGGAAATGTTGCAAAGTCCCGAATTTCAACAGCTAAAAAACGTTAAAATCCACGGTGTCATGGGCATGGCCACCTTCACAGACGACCAAGAACAGGTACGCCGCGAGTTCCAACATCTGCATCAGATTTTCGAAGACCTTAAAACCCAATATTTCTCGCAAAACACTGATTTCAAAGAACTTTCCATGGGCATGACTGAAGATTACCCCATTGCCGTCGCAGAAGGCAGTACCTTGATTCGCATCGGCAGTGCCATCTTCGGACCAAGAAATTACAATGTTTGACTTTATTATTGACTTAGACAAATGACTTAGACTATTAAACCCAAAACTCTAAACTCTAAACCCTAAACCCTAAACCCTAAACTAATCCCCCCCTAACCTTTATGAATAAAAAAATCTTCCTTCTGCTAATAGCCGTTCTGATGGCGGGTATTTTCTCCGCATTTGCCAATGATGCTGACACCACGGCCTATTTAGGCGACAAAAAACCGAAAAAGGAGAAACCCAAGAAAGATAAAAGCGGAGTGCGTACTGGCTGGACCTTCGGCATCCTCCCCAGTATAGCGTATGATGCCGACAAAGGTTTCCAATACGGTTTGCTGTCGAATGTCTATTATTTCGGCGACGGTTCCACCTATCCCGAATACCTCCATTCCCTCTACTTCGAGGCAGCTTACACCACCAAACGCTCCGGACTTTTCCGCTTCAGCTACGATTCCAAGCATCTGCTGCCTGGCCATCGGGTGAAACTCGATGTCTCTTATCTGCCTGACGCACTGTGCGATTTCTACGGTTACAATGGTTACCAGACCGTTTATAATCACGGCTGGGCGAATAAAAAAAGCGAAGATTACATTTCCCGCGCCTTCTATAAATCACAGCGCGACCTCCTCCGTATCGCTGGAGATATCAATGGAAGTATCGGTGAAGATTGGTACTGGAATGCGGGGCTCGGACTGTTGTGGTACAACATCGCGCCCGTTAACATCGACATGATCAACAAGGGCAAAAAACCCGAAAACATGTTGCCTGATGTGGACGGCATGTATGATAAATACGTGAAATGGGGCATCATTTCGCCGGCAGAGGCTAACGGCGGTTGGCATCCTTACCTTCGCGGCGGCATCTCCTACGACAACCGCGACCGACTGCAAAACACCAACAAAGGTATGAATGCAGACTTCTTCTTGACCTATTATGCTGGTTTTGGAGAAGATAAATATGCTAACAGCTTGATATTTAACGCCAGTTTCCGCCATTTTGTGCCCGTTTATAAAGATTGGATCATTTTCGCCTATCGTTTGGCTGCCCAATTGAATGTAGCCGGCGATGCTCCGTTCTATATCAACAACTACTATAACAACTTGTTTATTCAGAGAGTGTTATATGAAGGTCTCGGCGGTGGAAACACCAACCGTGGTATCCTGAGAAACCGTATCACAGCGAAAAGCTACGCCTTTGCCAACATCGAATTCCGTTTCAACCTCTGTAAGTTCGACATCGGCAAAGAACACTTCGCCATCGGTTTGAACCCGTTTTTGGACATGGGACTCATTCTGCAACCCTATCGCTTGGATGAAAAAATCATCACGAACAACATTCTGCAAAACGATCCCGACTTCGATTTGGATGACCTGTCCGACTACATCGTCTTTGACGAAAGCAAAAATATCTACCGTCCACACCTCTCTGCAGGCATAGGTCTAAAGCTGATGATGAACGATAACTTCGTACTTTCTGTGGATTGGGCCGCACCGTTCGATAAACGCGATAACGGCAGCCTGGCTAACATTTATGTCAAAATGGGCTACATGTTCTAATCTATGCAACTATTTGAAAACCATAACCTTAAAACCTACAACACCTTCGGAATGGAGGTGTTTGCCCGTCAATTTCTCCAAATGGAAGCCGCTGATGAGATTCCTACTGTCATCAACGACTATCTGAAAAGAGAACCTTACTATATCCTTGGCGGCGGTAGTAACACCTTGTTTACCAAAGACTTCGATGGCGTAGTAGCGCACCCTGTCTTTGGAGGAATTGAGGTGATGGAAAGATCCCGGGATATTGTGCTCCTGCGCGTGGCAGCGGGCGAACCATGGGACAATCTGATTCAATACTGCATTAGACACGAATACTTTGGTATTGAGAATCTTACAGCTATTCCTGGATTGGTAGGAAGCGCGCCCGTGCAGAACATCGGCGCGTATGGTGTGGAAGTGAAAGACACCATCTACAAAGTGGAAGGT
Source organism: uncultured Bacteroidales bacterium (assembly GCA_900317715.1). GTDB lineage: Bacteria > Bacteroidota > Bacteroidia > Bacteroidales > WCHB1-69 > F23-D06. The sequence continues at coordinate 13,221 of ONHS01000018.1, forward strand.
TTCCGCATCTCCACGAGCGAACCGTTCGAACTGATGAACGCCGAATGCCAATTTGCTTACCGAAATTCCATCTTCAAGCAGGCATTGAAAAACGACTGTATCATTACTTACGTTTGGTTTCAACTATCTATTAAAGAGCATTTTACGTTAACCTACCAAGGGCTGGCCAACGCGATGGCTGAACGGGAGTTACCCATGAAATTGCGCTATGTTTCCGATTGCGTGCGCAAAATCCGTGATGCTAAACTGCCCGACCCAAAAGTAGTCGGCAATGGCGGCAGCTTCTTCAAAAATCCTGTGATTTCCGCTGAAGAATACGAAGAACTAAAGTGCCAGTATCCTGATTTGATAGCCTACGATGCCCCTGATGGACAAAAGAAACTCTCTGCCGGTCAACTAATTGAGAAAGCGGGATGGAAAGGCAAACGAATGGGCAATGCCGGCACATGGAAAAACCAAGCATTGGTTTTGGTCAACTATGGTGGTGCCACTCCGAAAGAGGTTCTGGATGTGGCAGAAACCATCATAAAAGATGTTAAAAACCTATTTGGAATCACATTGGAAATGGAAATCAACAGGATTTAAACAAAACAGGAAGAACCTCGTCCAAACCGAATAAAATGAAAAAAACACCTCATATCACCCCAAAAACCAAAAACAGCCTGCATTTCGGACTGTTTCTCTGCTGTCTCGCACTGCTGATGGCCGGCTGCGACCTTTTCAACCATGAAGAGAAGTACGACAAAACGCTGCTTACAGGTACTTGGGCATCAGGAACTTTGCATGAACATTACAACACGGCAGGCACTGGCTACACATGGGACACCGCCGATGACGTGACCGAAGAGGAGGCACAACCCTTCACCTGGACATTGGAAGGCTCCACTTTGACCCAAATCCACCAAATGGAAATGGGCGGTAACGTACCGAAAACCTATACGGTTACGAAACTGAACGCCACTACCCTCTCCTACCACGATGACTACGGAAAATATTACACTTTTACCAAACAATAGATGAAAAAAGCACTGAAAATAGGACTGATTTCTTTGGCATCACTCCTTCTGGTGATCGCCATTGTGGTTTCCATTGCTCTTTTTAGCATTTTTTCACCTTCCAAATTGGCCAAAATAGTCAACAACCAGGCCGACAAATTTCTTACTTGCGAATTCCATATTGACAACGTTGGACTTACTTTTTTCAAAACTTTTCCCAAAATCGGGTTGGACTTGGAAAATGTTGTCCTGAAAAATCCGCAAAACGCCAACATTTCAGATACTCTGTTGTACGTGAAAAACTGTGTGGCCGCACTCAACATTCGTGAGCTGATCAAAAACAAACACGTTGAAATTAACGATTTTTCACTGAATGAAGGCTTGGCCAACCTCTATATCGATGAAGCAGGAAACGGCAATTTCAACGTGTTCCGTTCCAATCCAAACGACACTTCGTCTTTTGATTATACCATTGATTTACAAAAAGTTAAGACTAAAAATTTAGATGTTCGCTTCCAAAATGAGCAATCAAAACTGAAAGCGGACCTTCAACAGGTGGATTTAACGGTAAAAGGCGCCTTTGCGGAACAAAACATCGATGGAAAGTTGAAAGCGAATGCCAAAACGCTCCTTTTCATCATGGCTGACAGCACCAAAATCAACCTCTCCGGACAAAACCTGGAAGCCTCTTACGATGGCTCTTTCACAAATTTTAACCTGATAAACGGCGAAGTGGATGTAAGTTTGCAAAAAGCTCGCCTATTTCTCGATACCTTATTATACGTCAATGAGTTAGATGCTTCATTCTATTCCAAATTGCAGGCGGATTTTGAGGCACAACAGTACAAACTGAAAGAAACGGTCGTCAAGGTGGATGGCCATTCCCTTTTGGTGAACGGTATTGTGCAACAAGATACTACCCGTCACGGACTATACACAGACCTGCAATACGAAACCGACGAATGGAATATCCTGGATATCCTTCCTATCATTCCCGACGCAGTAATCGGTAACGCACTGGATGACATAACGATAGAAGGAAAAATGCAAATCCAGGGAACGGTGAAAGGAATCTATTCACCTTCTCATTTGCCCGTTGTCACCTCCGACATCGCTTGGAAAAACGGTTCGTTTGCGATGAAAGACCTGCCGCTTGATTTCGAAAAAGTGAACGGTCGTTTCGACCTCGATCTGGACCTTAACAACCAAAGCAATTTAACCGTCAAAACGTTGTCCGCGACCACCCGAAAACGCAATCAACTGACCGCTTCTGGTACGGTTAAAAACTTGTTTGGCAAGATGTTATGCGACATTGTCGCTAACGGGAATCTACACATTAAAGACTTCAAAGATTTTCTGCCGGAAATTTTTACTCAATACGATGGAAAGGCGGATGTCAAAGTTCAAACGCAACTTGCCTACGATCCCGCAACCGCATTTTCGGTTGACAATATCTCAAAAGCGGTCGTCAATGGACAATTCAAAGACCTGAAACTGCTGTATGATGATACCATGTCCGTCTATTCACCTGATTTGCAGGTGGATTTGACATTCCCCGTGACGGAAAAACCGTACAAAATCGACGAATGGCTTAACGCAAAAGTAAAAACCAGCACGTTACAGATCAAAAACCAGCGAACGCTGGCACGGAAGGAGATCGTCGGCACTTCCATCCAACTTGATGCCTATACGAACAATCTGTTAGACAGCACAGTAGAACTCAAATTTGCCACAACCTACCAGCTAAACCAACTCAATATGTGGGCGGACACGATTTCGGCGCAACTCTTTCAACCTCAAGGTGTTTTCGTGTTGAACAACATGAACCAAATGCGTCTGGATTACAACGGGAACGATGTCAGATTTTACGTTGCCAACTCAGGGCAAACCACGAGTTCCAGTATGGGAGATTTCATCGACTTCACCACGGATAAAATCAATCTGCAAGCTGAAATCGATTACAAAGATTATGAAGAACATCCGCTGCTGCAGTGGTCGCCGGTGGTGAAACTTCAGACTACGAATGCCAAAGCAAAGATCCGTGATGTGGCACACACTATAGAATTCCCAACGCTGAATATTGATTTCAACCCGCAGAAATGTGTGTTAAAAAAGGCTAATTTGAAGTTCGGACAATCGGATGTTCATCTCACTGGCACCATCACCGGTATCGAACCTTACCTCCAAAACAAAGGATTACTCAAAGGTAACTTGGAATTAGTGGCCAACTATTTGAATTTGAATGAATTGATGGCGTTTGTAGATGGTTTCGGCGCTCCCGATACCCTGTTGGAACAGGCTGAACAACTGGCTGACAATAAAGAAGCTACACCTTTTATCGTACCGTTTGGCGTGGATGTCAACATGAACACCACCATCAAGAAAGCTCTGTATGAGGAATCCGAATTCCGCAATATCGCCGGGCGCGTGTATGTGAAGGACGGCGTGTTGGTATTAGAGGAAATGGGTCTCACCAACGATGCCGCGCGGATGCAACTCACAGCCATGTACCGCACCCCGCGCATGAACCACCTCTTCCTCGGTTTCGACTTCCATCTACTTGACATCAAGATAGATAAGCTCATCGCCATGATTCCAGAAGTCGATACAATCTTGCCGATGCTGAAGGCTTTCAGCGGCAACGCTGAGTTCCACTTCGCGGCGGAAACCTACCTCAAATCCAACTACGACATCAAATATTCTACCCTGCGCGGCGCTGCCGCCATCAATGGTCACGACTTGGTGGTTTTGGACAACGAAACCTACCAAAACATCGCTAAAAAGTTGATGTTCAACAAGAAAACGCAAAACAAAATCGACAGCTTATCAACGGAAATCACCATCTTCCGCAACGAAGTGGATGTCTATCCGTTCTTGATTTCCATCGACAAATACCAGGCTATCATCTCCGGACGGCACAACCTCGACATGACTTACGACTATAACATCTCCTTGCTCAAACCCGTACGCATCGGTCTGGATATCATCGGGTTAGAAGATAAACTGAAGTTCAAAGTCGGCAAAGCCAAATATGCGACCCTGTTCCAACCCGAAAAGCGCAAAGTGGTGGAAGCTAACATTTTGGAACTTAAAACGCTTATCAACAAGACGTTACAAGAGAATGTCCGATAATCGTGTAGAAGCGCAATTCATCGCATCCCCACGATAACCCATTTCGTTTGTCAGTGCGTATGCGTATTTTATATACATTTGCAACCTTATTTTTGATTGCTTAAATATTTATGAATCTGATTGTTACCTTATTAAGTGATTGGCGTTTGCGCGACCCCTACGTGTCGATGTTCAAAGGCAGCCTTTTGAGCGTCTTTCCGGAAGTTCAAATCATTGATATGACCCATTATGTGGACAAGTTCAATCTGCCGCAAACCGCCTTGCTGATGAAAAGCGGATATGGCTCATTTCCAGAAGGTTCCATTCACTTAATATTGACGAACATGTCACTGAATTCCACCTTCTCACCCGTGCTGTTGCCACACAACGGACACTACTTCATCGGCGAAGACAACGGCGTTTTTCACCTTATGTTTGGAATGGAAACGCCCTTGAAAGGATTACAACTTTCAGATAATAAGGAAAATACGTTAAGCCAAATCCTAAAATTCATCCAATTGATCAAAGAGGGCAATTTGGCTCAAAATACGATAGAATATCCCAAATTCAAACGTCTTTTTGCTGAAATGCCCGACCATTCGGCTTCAGAAAAGCGAATTGAGGGACAAATTGTCTATATCGATGCTTTCAACAACGCCGTTACCAATATTCCGGTGAGCATGTTTAAAAAAGCGGTCAACGGACGCGCATTTACCGCAAGCATCCAATCCAAAGGCAGTTGGATCATTCGCAAGCATTTTGATCACTACACAGCGACTGATGATGAGATGTACCTTTGCAATAATGCCTTAGGTTATCTGGAAATAGCTGCGTATCAATCAGATGTGGCTATTTTAGCGGATTTGGAACCCGGCGACACCATCACCATCCAATACGAATAGCGATGATTACAGTAGGATTAGTTCAAGCCGACATCAAGGCTTATAACAAAAAAGGCAACTTGGCGCACTATTCAGAATGGCTGGAGAGTGCCATTCAGGAACCTGTGCATTTATTGGTATTTCCGGAAATGTTTCATTGTGGTTTTTCTCCTGATATTCAATCAGATGCAGAACAACATAATGGGGAAGGAGTCTATTTTCTCTACTTGATGGCCTGCAAATTTGAATGTGATGTAGTGGCCACCATTCCTGTTAAACAAAACGGACTGATTTACAATAGATTAGTATGGCTTTCCCGCGACCGTATCCTAGGGAGTTACGACAAACACCACCTTTTTATGGGGGAAGAAGAATTCTTTACCCCCGGCACTCAGAAAACCATCATCCAGTCACTGGGATATAAGTTTCTCCCTCTCATTTGCTTCGATGTGCGCTTCCCCGAATGGAGTCGCAACCGAGTGATTAACAACCAGTTCGATTATGACTGTTTAGTTTATACAACTAATTTCCCGGCTCCTCGCGAGCAAGAGCTGATGACTTTGGCACGCGCACGCGCCATCGAAAACCAAGCATACGCGCTGGTCGTGAACCGCGTCGGCACCGACGGCTACCAACGAAAATACAATGGCGGCTGCGCGATTATCAATCCGCATGGTGAAATAGAAGCGCAAACCACGACTCAAAAAGAAGAGATTTTGATCCATTCTTGCGACTTTGATGCTGTAAAATCGCTAAGAGAGCAGTTCCAAATATCAAAATTTTGGTAATATTAACTAATTCTTTATCAGTAAACTATTGAATAATAGTGATTTATAAAAATTTTCAGTGATTTGACTGAGTATTAAAAAAAAGTGTATATTTGCAGCCTAAATCCAACGATGGTGCTGTAGCTCAGTTGGTAGAGCAACGGACTGAAAATCCGTGTGTCACTGGTTCAATTCCCGTCAGCACCACGAACCCCGAAATCTTCGGGGTTTTTTTATTTTAAACACGGTTATACGGTTACGGCAATAATTCATAATGCATAATGCATAATGCACAATTCATAATCTAGCCAACAGCCAAAAGCTAAAAGCCAACAGCCAACTACTAACTACTAACTGCTAACTACTAACTGCTAACTACTAACTAAAAAGCCCCACACCTTTCGGTATGAGGCTTCAAAATATTGATTAACAAATCTTTACTTCTTGAAATAGCGATTAAAGAGTCCTTCGAAGCCTTGTCCGTGACGAGCTTCGTCCTTAGCCATTTCATGAACGGTATCATGAATAGCATCCCAGTTCATCTCTTTCGCGCGCTTAGCGATGCGCATTTTATCCGCACAAGCGCCGCTTTCGGCCATCATACGCTTTTCCAGGTTGGTCTTGGTATCCCAAACCACCTCACCGAGTAATTCGGCGAATTTGGCGCAATGCTCGGCCTCCTCGAAGGCATAGCGTTTGAATGCCTCAGCCACTTCAGGATAACCTTCGCGGTCGGCTTGACGGCTCATGGCCAAATACATGCCCACTTCCGTAGCTTCGCCCATGAAATGCGCATTGAGGTCTTTGATCATCTCTTCGTCGCTAGTCTTGGCAACACCGATAACGTGCTCTGTAGCAAATGACAACGGACCATTTTCAACCACCTCTTTGAATTTATCGGCAGGTTGCTTGCATTGAGGACATCTTTCAGGGGGAGTATCTCCTTCGTGTACATAACCGCACACAGTACATACGAATTTTTTCTTCATAATAATTGGATTAAATGTTAATGAAATATTGTTATTAATAATGATATTAATCTAAAAAAGGTCTTTATCCTTAGTCTTAAGTCTAAGTTCTATGTCTAAGTCTAAGTTTATGTCTAAGTTCTATGTCTAAGTTAAAAATTGTCCGGCATAATCTGGAAATAAGCTTGCGGATGGTCGCAAACAGGACACACATCCGGAGCCTTCTTGCCAACCACGATGTGACCGCAGTTGCTGCATTGCCAGATCATGTCATTATCACGAGAGAAAACTAGACCACCTTCAATGTTGGCTAACAGCTTTTTATAACGTTCTTCGTGGTGTTTCTCAATTTCACCCACCATAGCAAAAAGCTCAGCAATATGATCGAAACCCTCTTCCTTGGCGGTCTTGGCGAAACCAGCATACATATCCGTCCATTCATAGTTTTCACCAGCGGCAGCATCTTTCAAATTGGTAACCGTATCCGGAACTTTGCCATCGTGGAGCAATTTGAACCAAATTTTGGCGTGTTCTTTCTCATTGGCAGCCGTCTCCTCAAAGATAGCGGCAATTTGATTGTAGCCATCCTTTTTGGCCTTGGAAGCATAATATGAATATTTGTTACGTGCTTGAGACTCGCCAGCGAAAGCAGTCTGCAGATTTTTTTCAGTTTGTGATCCTTTTAATTCCATAATTTTTCTATTGATGATTGTTGAAAATTTATCTCATCTTCGTTTCAAAAGATGAACTGCAAAATTACGCATTTTTCTTTTACTCCCCCCTCTCTCTCAGAAAAAAAATGAAAGATAAAAATACAATTATTGCAACACACTGATAATCAATACACAAATGAAAAATATAGGATATAAGCCGAAAAAAATATTATTTGATACCAAAACAATATAAATCGAAAATAATCGAAAAAATAAAGGAAAATGGAATAATTAGCTGTAAATCAATTATTTATATTGCGTTTTAAGTTAGCTGTTGGCTGTTGGCTGTTGGCATAAATTATAAATTATGAATTATGAATTATGAATTGTTCCCTATTCCCTTAACCTTCAAAAAAATCATCAACGCGGTGATATCCGCGGGGCTCACGCCACTCACGCGGGAGGCTTGGCCCAAATTGACGGGTTGGAGTTTCGTCAATTTTTCGCGAGCTTCTTTAGACAAGGATTGAATGTTGGTAAAATCCATGTCGGCTGGTAATTTGATATTGTCCAAATTAGAAAGATGCTGAACCAACTCTTCCTCTTTTTGGATATAGCTGTTATACTTAATGTACGTTTCTGCATTGACGATTTGCTCCGTATCCGCACCAATTTGAGACAAGAACTGGGCAAAGTCTAGGTCATAATCGATAATGTCCTGAATGGAAATTTGTGGACGAAGCAGCACATTTTCCAACTTTACATTCTGCGTCAACGGCGGAGTTCCACGTTTCTCCAACAAGGCATTGAGTATGTGCAACTGTGTGGTGTGCCGACGAATATATCCGATGATTTGTTGCTGCATTTCGTATTTACGAAAATACTCCATGTAACGATCTTCGTCAATCAAACCCAGCTGATGACCAATCGGGGTTAGACGATAGTCGGCATTATCCTGGCGCAGAAGGATACGATATTCCGCCCGGGAGGTAAACATACGATACGGATCTTGAACGCCTTTCGTGACCAAGTCGTCGATGAGCACACCGATATAGGCTTGCGAACGTTTTAGAACCAGCGGCTCCTGTCCAACAATAGCAAGGTGCGCATTAATACCTGCCATCAATCCTTGGCAAGCCGCCTCTTCATAACCTGTGGTACCATTCACCTGACCGGCCAGGTAAAGATTTTTGATGACTTTCGATTCCAACGAATAATGCAATTGGGTAGGATCGAAATAATCATACTCGATCGCATATCCTGGGCGGTAGATTTCCGCCTTCTCCAATCCGGGAATCAGGTGCATAGCTTCCACTTGGATGTCTTCAGGAAGCGAAGAGGAAAAACCATTCAGATAATACTCATTGGTGTCACGACCTTCGGGTTCCAAAAAGAGTTGGTGGCGGGTACGTTCAGCAAAGCGGACAATCTTATCCTCGATGGATGGACAATAGCGAGGACCCACTCCTTGGATGCGTCCTTGAAACATCGGGGACTTTTCAAAACCTTTCTGTAAAACTTTATGGACTTCCTCATTCGTATAGGTAATCCAGCAACTGAGCTGACGATGCAACAGGGGGGTATTGGAAAATGAAAATCTGCCGGGGTTTTCTTCTCCAGGCTGCTCTTCCATTTTGGTGAAATCCACCGTTCGACCATCTATTCTCACAGGAGTGCCAGTCTTCAATTTTTGGGTTCGAATACCAGATTCTTTCAGTTGGTCGGAAAGAACAAAGGAAGCACTCTCCCCTATCCTACCTCCTGAAAAGTTAACCTCGCCCACATGTATTTTGCCGTTGAGAAAAGTACCATTGGTCAGGATGACCTTTTGAGCATATAAGGTTTTACCCAATTGCGTTTTCACCCCTTTGACAACATTGTACTCAAGGATGAGTTCAGTAACGGTGTCTTGACGTAGATGGAGGTTCGGGGTATTTTCGAGAACGTGTCGCCAAAATAGAGAAAAGGCTGTCTTGTCGCATTGCGCACGCGGACTCCACATGGCCGGTCCTTTGGAACGATTGAGCATCCTGAACTGTATCATGGTGCGATCCGTCACGATACCTGTCATGCCACCGAGCGCATCAATTTCCCGTACGATTTGTCCCTTGGCGATACCCCCAATGGCGGGGTTACAAGACATCTGTGCAACCAACGCAAGGTTCATCGTAATGAGCAAAACCTGATGTCCCAGACGAGCCGAAGCCACCGCTGCTTCACATCCTGCATGACCCGCTCCCACTACTATAATATCGTAATTATTCTCCATCTTTTCACGTGAAAACCTAATGCAATATTCTGATTGAAAATTGATTACAAATTTTGATTCGTTAATAATGCCAAAGATTCGTTTTCCTTTCGACGCATCAATTGAGCCTCGTCATCCGACTTGTCTTTATATCCACAGAGGTGTAAAGTACCATGTACAACCACTCTCAACAATTCGTTCTCAAACGTCTTTCCGAACTGTTTGGCATTCTCCTCCACCCTGTCAAGACTGATCAAAATACTACCGGCAACCACATCTCCCATACACTCGTCAAAGGTGATAATATCTGTATAAGTGTCGTGATTCAGAAAAGCATTGTTTCGCACAAGCATGTATTCATCATCGCAAAAGATGTACGAAATGCTACCAGGAACCTTACCCTCTTTGCGTATGACCTGCTGCAACCAAAGCTTATGGGACAACGCAGGTTTGAAGGGACTTTCGACTATGTAATCAAAGGTAATCATAATCAACGGACAATAGAAAATTTGGTTTGATAACGACGTTTACCATCAAATAATTCCAGAAAATAAATGCCACTCTTCAATGTGGAAACATCCACCTCATTAGACTCAGGAGCAACCAATTTGGAAACAGGTCTTCCTGTTAAATCAAAAATAGTCAATGTTTGCACATCGGTATAAGGAGAAAGTGTCCATGAGAGAACATTCTGTGCAGGATTTGGAAAAACAGAAAGATTCTCTTTCGTAACCTCATAATAGGAAACGGAAGTGGAATCATGCGGAACAGTATCGAGCGCAAAACACCATTTGGACAAAGAGTCAAAAACGACGCTTTTTACGGCGAATTTAGCCTTGTAAACTGCAGCTTCATCCAATGAACCATTCCAAGTAATATCCATCGGATTTTGGCCTGTAAAAAGCGAATAAAAGCAACAAGCCGCAATGTAAGAACCTATATAGGCAGGATGACTCTCATCTGATTGATAAAGCTCAATATCGGGGTAATGGTCGCGCACATAATGCCACGCGGCACCCACAGGCGTAACACACGTATGATTATCTTCCGCCATCATCATGTAACGCGCATAAAGCAAACTGTCCATTCCTTCATACGTACAAAGCGGAGGAAAATACTGACAATTCTGATGATCCCCATTCTTGCGTCCCCAAGTCATGTAAAAAGCAATTTGCGCCTCTGGATTGTAAAGCCTAACGGCCTCGCATAACTGCTGTGCGTATGGATAGGATTCCTGCATGAATTGTCCATCCGGAAAGGAAGGCAACTGACTCTGCTCCTGTAACACCACGTAATCAAATCCACCAGACTGAATGGTACTCATAGAAGAAGTGCAATGTTGCTGGAATGTACAACCTCCAGGTGCCAACATCGTCACCTCGACAGATGTACCAGCAGATTCATAGATACGCTGAACTAATTCCGGAAGATTATTGACAGAAGTGTAGCTGTTGCCAATAAATAGAATACGGGAAGATTGGGCATAAATCCCAATAGAGCAAACAAGAACGATTAAAACCGATAAGAGTCTTCTCATGAAAACTTGAAAATGTTTTTTCTGACTTCTTGATGCTGCATCTGCCGCTGGATACTCATTTTGGTTTTCACGTGAAAAGTCGATATAAGTGTATCGAAATCAGTGGAAAATGAAATTTCATCCGCCAAAGATTGCAACACGAACAATGCTGTATTTTGTCCGTCGTCGTTAGAGGCAAAAGCATTGAAATTTCCATTCTGCAAAGAATACTGAACAGTTAGTTCATCACTGTCGATTCTAAAATCCACATCCGCAATGAAATCACTATGCATACCATCCAAATAATCGCAGATCATTTGATTGGCCATGGAAATGGATCCAAAGTCTTTTTCAATAGAAAAATCGTCACAGATTTGCTCAATGGTTTGAAGCGTCTTTTCGTAAAAATTGCTTCTGTTCAATTCAGAAAGTGAAATTTCAATCATAGCCTTAGTTTTAATCGATGTTATAAAAATAGTTGTTTGCCTTTGACTTATAATAATAATTCAAATTGGCAGGTACAGAGCGTAACATTTCGTTCTGCTGGCTCTGCTGCCTGTCAAAATTCCAATCCTTAGGCGGATTGATATTAGGAATTTGACGCGCTTCGTTGGATTTGCGTTCTTTATCTTTTTCGCGCTCCATATCTGCACGTTCACTTTGTAAAAGTCGGGTAGTGATGTCCTTTTGACGGTTGATGGTTTGCTGGGTAATCTGACGGTTCACAAGCTCTTTCTCCGTCTTTTGCATATCTTCGATAATCTTATCCAAAGACTTGTCCCCTACCCCATTTTGAGATTTCAATTCAGATTGGTAGTCTTGAAGCATTTTGCGAATGGCCTCTTGTTGTGCCGCCATCTTAGCAAATTGTTCACTCATATTCTGTTGTGGTTTTCCACTTTGACCTTGTTTTGCCTGTTGTTCCATAGACTTTTTCATAGCCTCCATTTGACGATTCAACTGTTGTTGCAATTCACGGGCAGAGGCTTTTTTAGGTTTACCTTTACCTCCAGGTTTGTTACAGGAACCATTGCCCGCTTTGTTGCACTTCTGTTGGCTCTGTTTCTGTTGCTCCTGCATATCTTTCATCGATTCCATCAGCATCAAAGCTAAATTGTTCATGGAAGTCAATGAAAATTGTTGATTTTTGGCAGCTACAGACAATCTGCGGTTCTGCATTTCCGTCTGCGACGTCTCAATATTGTTCTGGATTTTGGACAATTCTTGATGAATAAACGGTTTGACAGCTGTTTGGCGACGTGCCAATGCATTCAAAGAATCTTCAATATGATTCATGGTTTGACGCACTTCAAACTGTTTCTTCATCAAATCTGTAACCGAAGCGGAATAATTAGAAGTTTTTTGCGCTTTCTTCAAAATTTCCTCTTGATCAAAGGAAATCTTAACCAAATTATCCAAAATCTGACGTAAAGTGGCAATATCTTCGGTGATGTTTTCCAATTCACTTTCGTTGAAATCCTGCTCCATTTGCTCCGCCATTTGCTCAATGTCATCGGCAGCTTTCTTTTGGTTTTCTGCAGATTTAGAACGATTATTTCTTTCCAAATTTTGCGCACTTTGCTGCATATTTTGGTCAGCATCTTTCTGTAATGCCTGATTATCCTTGAATTTGGTCGGATCTTCTAACTCATTATTCAGCTTTTTGAGTACCTCAATATCCTTTTTCAACTCATTATACTGATTCTGCAATTCTTGCTGGTTCTTTTGTAGAGTTTCCTTAGAAATCTGTTTATTTTCAGTTTTTTGAGCATTTTTACGCAATTCATCAGCCAAATTACGCATATTTTGAACAGCTTCATTCAATTTTTTCTCCACTTCCAACTGCTTATAGAGTTGTAATTGCTGATCCAAAGACTCATTAATATCCTCAGTGGACAATTTCATCTTCTCCATCTGCTCTTGGATCTGATTCTTGTTCATATTCTGCATCATCGCCTCCAACTCCTTCAACATCTGCTTCATTTCATCGGAAAGAATCTCATCCATGCGCTTTTGCAACTCTTGCTGTTTACGCAAAATATCTTCATCCATCTGCTTGTATTGGTTCTCAACCTGCTGATGGTTTTCTTGCTTTTGCTTCAGTTCGTTAATTTGATCTTGCAGCTTTTGATAATCCTTCATCAATTTTTCCAGATTCTTCTTATCCTGCCAAGAAAGTTCTTTTTCCTGCATCATTTTCTGCTGCATTTTTTCAATTTCCTTGGCCAAATTCTTAGATTCCTTAAGTAAATCGGAAAAATCAGATTTGGTTTCTTCTTCCGTGCGTTGTAAATCTTCCTCAATCTCTTCCAAAGAACGGACTCTATAAGATTGAACAGAAGATTTCGTGGATTTGGCACCGTTTACGCCATCATTGTCAAAAACTTGGAAGTAATACTCAATCTGTTCACCAGGTTGCAAATTGAGCATACTTTGATCAAAATAGTAATAAAAGTCTTGAATGGTGACACTGTTTTGAATCTTGATAGGCACAACCGTGCTGGAAGACAATACATTTCCATCCTTATCCAACTTGCTATATACAAATTGAAGCTTGGTAAAGCCATAATCGTCCTTGATATTGCCCTTGAAATAGACACGATCATGATAGGTGGAATCTTGTTGAGATTGAACGTAAATATCTGGATACATGTCTTTGATGACAGTAACTTCATCAGACAATGTATCTTTGCCAATCATATACTTATTTTTGTTTAGAATTGAATAAGTAAATGAATTTCTGGCAGTTACATCGACCAAATAGTTATCTTTATCAGAAGAGATGACCTTTTCATGATCATCCACAATCAAAATAAGATTTTCGGAATTCCGGGTAATAAAATTCCAAGTGATATGGGTTCCTTCGGGCACCGTCAAATTGCTCACATTCTCCAAAACTTCGTCCGGTTTATTCAGATAACCAGGATAATGGAGAGAAATATTGAAACCCAGCATCACGGGCTTTGGTAAAACCTCAATCTCATAAACAGTGGAGGAAACCTCGTCAGTAACAATCTGAAAATCTGTGTTTTCCTTCAAATTGGTGAAAGTATAAGAAAACTCAGAATTAGCATTTTTCTGACATTTGTAGTTACGGTTCTTATAATTCACATACACCTCATCTGGAACTTCACTGCCATCAACTTTTATATTGACAGTAAAGTCCTCATATTGAAAGGTTTTCAAAGATTGATTCGTGATGACAAAAGCGTATGGAGCTGGTTTTTCGTACACCTCTGAATAATGCACAATGCGCTTAGTAGGTTCAGTAAATAGCTCTTTCTTAATGGAAAAGAGCAATAAAAAGATGGCGATAGGAAGCAGCATCCAAAGAGCAATCCGTTTTGTCTTCTGAACAGGGATTGCCTGAACGAAAGAATAAGCCTTGAAAGAATCCACTTTGCTATCGATGGCAGCCGACAACAGATCGTAACTGATATAGTCGCCGCGCTCCATTTGTCTTCTTAACTCAAAGAGATTCAATAATTTATCATCTATTTGAGAGAAATGTTTTCCTATAATACTTGCGATTTCCTCTTCAGACAGTTGCTTGCCGAGACCCGCAATTTTCAAAATCGGAATGATAATGTAGCCAATAGCCGTTCCCACTGCCAGTGCTATGAATGAATAGAAGAGTACAGAACGCACCACAGTGTTCGAATAAGAAAAATATTCGAAAAGGGAAAAGGCAATAAAGGTGACCAAAAGGATAATGACAAAGAAAACTATCCCTTTGTATAACGTATTCAGGTAATATTTCTTGAGAAAATGCCTGATTTTATCATTCAAAATCTGAATCTTTGATGAGCTCATTGGGGTTATCTTCGTGAGGTGGTTGGAAGGAAACATTGAAAAAATCAGTATTTTGGTTGGCAAAATAGCGACTTAACTGCTTATTTTGACCAAAAAAGCGTTTCACAAAGAAGAATCTGAAGAAAGATTTGTTTGCTTTGTTTATTTTGCTCCGTTTTGAGAACAAGGAGTAAAGTTGTTTGGTTCTGGAAGGAGTAGAAGACATGTTAGATGCTTGCATCTCATTGAGCATCAGATTAACAAGCGGAATATTCACAGGACATACCGACTCGCAAGCACCACATAAGGTGGTGTGGGAAAAAAGATGTTGGGTTTGATTGTATTTATCCAAACCATTCATCTTAATCAATTGAATAGGAGATATTTTGTCGTTCGCTGCAGCCACCGGACATACATCCAAGCAGCGACCACATTGTATGCAATAGAGAGATTCTTTAAGCAGTTCAGATGACAGGATTTCTTCGATATCATTGAGATGCAGAATGACCGTGACGTTCATCTGCTCCTGGGTAATCATCTGTTCTGAAAGATAAGACAACTGAGAAGGAAGCACATACTGAAGCTTGTTTTGAAGGATTTTGACATCGTGAGGCATATTATGCTCCTTCGACATATACTTCAGAGCAATGAAGAACGACAAATCCTGTTGATTCGCAATTGCCTGATCTATATTGACAATAACCGCGATATTTTTGGTTTTGTTGAAACAACATTGGGATTCTTTGTCCAAAAACACCAGAGAACCACTGTCACAAACGGCAAAATCAGCATCCACAACCAATAAATCGAGATCATCAGAAGCATTCTCAAGCAACTCGAAAGGAATGACATCTACTCTGGTTTGCAGATGGTTTTCGAAAGCGAAAGCAGAATCGAAGCTTATTCTACGGACAGAAAGATCGTTAATCAGGGATTCAATGGTCTGTGTCAAGGAGCTGCGATCCTTGGTCCACACCACATTCAGGCCTTTTTTCAACAGAGAACTCTCAAGATTAAGCAAATACTTGTCCATATCGTCAAAATAGTTATGACGAATGGCGTACGCTTTCCTGCGAATACTGTCAAAATCCCGGTCTAAAATTATCGATTTTTCCATTTATAGATTGATTTTGTCAATTCTTCTTTGGTGTCTGCCGCCTTCAAATTCAGCTTTGAAATAAGCGTCTAAAGTATCCATAGCGAGCTGCGGTGAGATGAAACGAGCCGGCAACACGATGATATTCGCATTGTTATGCTGTTTGGCCAAAGCTGCAATCTCAGGAGACCAACAAAGCGCGGCACGAATGCCTGCATGTTTGTTGGCAGTGATGGCCATACCATTACCTGTTCCGCAAATCAGAATTCCCCTACCCTGCTCATCTTTCAACACATTCTCTGCCACCTGATGCGCAAAATCAGGATAATCAACACTTTCGTTCGTGAAAGTTCCAGCATCCACGAACTCAAATTGATTTGCAAAGTGCTGTTTCACAAGCTCTTTCAAATCAACACCCGCATGATCAGATCCGATATATATCTTCATTTTACCACTTATACTTAATGGCTGCAAAAATACAAAAAAGTTGAATGTTGAAGCCTCTCCACCCTTTCATTTTTTTGCAGCTTATTCTCTTTAAAAGAATCATAAATTGATTTTCTAGGATTATTATGGCTGTTGAAATGGTTGAAAGAAAATCGCCGTAAAATTTGGAAAAGTGAGTTATTAAATTTAATGAACAGTCGATAGTAAATAATGTTAAATCTAACTGTCAGATTTATAAGAGGAATATACAAAACACATTTTCTTTTGATTTTTTTTTAGTGGATAAAAGAGAGTTTTTCAACGGCCTAAAAAAGTTGACAAAAGATGTTCAAAAAGAGTTGGATTTGTGAAGTTTTTATTTATCCAATTTTTATCCACAAGGATTTCAAATCGTAACTTGCATTATTTGGAAAACTCGTCAGTTTATAAACATTTTGATGTTGGTAACCTCGTAATTTTCTCATACTCATTTTTTTGTTTATATCTTTGAAAACTCCTTATTTTACTGGGATTTTGACGCAATTGTCTGCGTATAAAATCGTTGCGGGATTTACGATGAAGGAATGATGAAGAGCGATGAATGAAGCGATGAAAAACGATGAAAAACGATGAATGAGACGATGAAGACCGATGAAAAAAGGCGATGAATTTTCTCGTTGTTCATCGCCTTTCATCGTTATTCATCGTCCCCTTCATCGTCATTTAACCGTACTACCCTCTTTCACCTTCTTTAGCGGTTGCATGATCGAAAGGGAGCCGTCGGCATCTTCAGCCATGAGCACCATACCGTGGGAATCCACACCTTTGATGTTCTTGGGCGCGAGGTTGATAAGCATCAAAACCTGTTTGCCAACCAAATCTTCAGGTTGATAATATTCTGCAATGCCAGAGATGATTTCGCGGGTATCCACGCCGGTATTCACCTTCAGTTTCAGCAGTTTTTTGGTTTTAGCTACCTTTTCTGCTGCCAAAACGGTCACCACGCGGAGGTCCATGTTTTGGAAGTCGTCGAAAGTAACGTCTGCTTTAGCGGGAACAGCTTCTGCATTTGCCACTTCATTCTGTTTTTTAGTGTCTTCCAACTTCTGTACTTGCTTTGCGATGGTCTCATCCTCAATCTTTTCGAATAGATATTCGGCAGGATTGAGCGGATCACCGGCTTTCAACAAATCATGACGACCGCCATCCGACCATTTATTATTGTCGATATTCAGCATTTTCTGCAACTTCTTCGCCGTAAACGGCAGGAAAGGCTCGCATAAAATAGACAATGAAGCACAAATTTGCAGAGAAACATGCAAAATAGTCTTCACATATTCAGGATTTTCCTTCTGTTTCTTCCAAGGTTCGGTGTCGGTAAGGTATTTGTTACCCAAACGAGCCAAATTCATCAGTTCGGCTTGTGCTTCACGGAACTTGTAATGTTCAATGGAATCCGCAATAATATTCGGGAATTGCGCCATCTTTTCGATGATTTCCTTCTCATAATCAGTGAGTTCGCCGCATTCTGGAATATTTCCGCCGTAGTATTTATGGGATAATACCACTGTTCTGTTCACAAAGTTGCCGAAGATGGCCAATAATTCGTTGTTGTTTTTGGCTTGGAAATCCGCCCAAGTGAAGTCGGCATCCTTGGTTTCAGGTGCGATAGAGGTCAACGTATAACGCAGAACGTCCTGTTTGCCTGGAAAATCCTCAATATATTCGTGTGCCCAAACTGCCCAGTTGCGGGAAGTGGAAATTTTGTCACCTTCAAGGTTCAAAAATTCATTCGCGGGTACATTTTCGGGAAGAATATATCCACCATGTGCTTTCAACATGCATGGGAAGATGATGCAGTGGAACACAATGTTATCCTTGCCGATGAAGTGCACCAGTTTGGAGCTTTCGTCCTGCCACCACGGTTTCCAGTCGGTGTTGTGGGCTTTGGCCCACTCTTTAGTGGCTGAAATATAACCGATTGGGGCATCAAACCAGACGTAAAGGACTTTACCTTCGGCTTCTTTGAGCGGAACTTTCACACCCCAGGAAAGGTCGCGGGTGACGGCACGAGGTTGCAAACCTTGCTCAATCCATGATTTACATTGTCCGTAAACAGTCGGTCTCCAGTCAGCTTTATGTCCTTGCAAAATCCATTCTCTCAACCATGCATCATACTCGTTTAGAGGAAGATACCAGTGTTTGGTCTCTTTCAATACAGGGGTGTTGCCGCTGAGTGCAGATTTCGGGTTGATCAGATCTGTAGCGCTGAGGGAGGTGCCGCAAGCCTCGCACTGATCACCGTATGCGTGTTCATTGTTGCAGTGTGGGCAAGTTCCGGTGATATAACGATCGGCTAAAAACTCATGTGCCTCTTCATCATAATATTGTTGGGAAACCTTCTCAATCAGTTTTCCGTTATCATACAAATATTTGAAAAAGTCCGATGCCGTTTCGTGATGCGTCGGATTCGATGTGCGGGAGTAAATATCGAAAGAGATGCCGAGTTCTTCGAACGATTTCTTAATAATATTGTGATAGCGATCCACAATGTCTTGCGGAGTCACGCCCTCTTTGCGAGCCTTGATCGTGATAGGTACGCCGTGTTCGTCGGAGCCGCCGATGAAAAGGACATCCTTGCCGTTGTTACGCAGGTAGCGAACGTAGATGTCGGCGGGTATATACACGCCGGCAAGGTGTCCGATATGCACGGGACCATTGGCATACGGTAGCGCGGAAGTAATCGTGTAACGTTTTATATCTTTCATATTATCAGATATTTAGTGGTTATTTTATCCTTTTTTATAAAACTTGCAAATATAGGAAATTTTTAGGTTACACGGTTAGTGGATTACACGGTTAAATGGTAGGTTGGTTATTAATATGTTTCTGTTTATAACTATTCATTTTTCAAAAATTGAAAATGTTAAAAAATGCTAATTTTGCGCTTTCAAAACTAATAACATCAAATACCAAAAGTATGAAAAAGATTATTACAACAATGATTGTTATGCTTGCAGTTGCAAGTGTTGCGTTCGCACAACCGCGCGCAATTGGTGGTCGTATTGGTTACAATACGGAATTTTCTTATCAACATTCCATTACGGATGGTATGTATGTGGACTTAACTGCTGGTCTCGGTAACGCTTGGTCTTATTGGGCATATGCAGATGCTACTGCTTCTTTCGATTGGGTTTTCAATATCAAAGGTATTTGGAATTGGTTTGTAGGTCCTGCTGCAGGTATAGGTATCGGTTATGGTGCTTATTACAGAGATTATAATTACATGCCATTCCGTGTCAATGTTGGTGGACAAATTGGTTTCGAATGGGAATTCGGCATTCCGTTGAACCTCACCGTTGACTGGCGTCCTATGGTGAATGTCTTAGGATTCAATAACACTCATTATGCTCCTTATAGCGGTTTATTTAACTTCGGTGTCGGTCTCCGCTACAGATTCCACTAATAGTTGAATTTTGCAGATTTTTAGAAACGCCGGTTTTCAAAATCGGCGTTTTTTTGTATTTTTGCACCATTATGAATTTTAAACTCACATCTTCATACGAGCCCTCTGGGGACCAACCGGAAGCCATCAAGCAGTTGGTGGCGGGGCTGAACCGTGGTGAAAAAGCGCAGACATTGCTCGGGGTGACAGGTTCCGGCAAGACCTTCACCATTGCCAACGTACTCAATCAGGTGAACCGCCCAGCGCTCATCTTGAGTCACAATAAGACTCTCGCTGCGCAACTTTACAGTGAGTTCAAGCAGTTTTTTCCCGAAAATGCGGTGGAATACTACGTTTCTTACTACGATTATTATCAGCCTGAGGCCTATATTCCTACTACCAATACTTACATTGAAAAAGATCTCTCTATCAACGATGAGATTGAGAAACTGCGTTTGCACACCACCGCGGCTTTGATGTCGGGTAGGAGAGATGTGATTGTAGTAGCTTCAGTATCATGTATTTACGGTATCGGAAACCCTGAGGATTTTTCCAAAAACGTGATTCACCTGCATACAGGGATGAAAATTGACCGTAATGCGCTGTTGCTCAAGTTCGTATCCAGTCTTTACTCCCGCACAGAACTCGATTTGCAGGGTGGACAATTTCGTGTGAAAGGTGACACGGTCGATATTTTCCCGCCCTATAGCGAACATGCCTATCGCATTATCTTTTGGGACGATGAGATTGAGTCACTGGCGATTATAGAAGCGGCCACCGGCGGGGTCATTACCAAAGAAGAGAACATTGTCATCTATCCAGCCAGCATTTTTGTCACGACACAACAGACCATGAATGAGGCTATTAACCAAATCACGTTGGATTTGGGCGAGCAGCGCGACTACTTTAAGTCTATCGGTAAACATTTGGAAGCCAAACGGTTGGAAGACCGTGTGACGTATGATATCGAGATGATGAAGGAGTTGGGCTACTGCTCGGGCATTGAGAACTATTCGCGCTATTTCGACAAGCGCGAACCAGGAATGCGACCATTCTGCATTTTGGACTTTTTCCCCGACGATTTTGTGTTGGTGATTGACGAAAGTCACGTCACAGTGCCGCAAATCGGGGCCATGTATGGCGGTGACCGCTCTCGCAAGATCAACTTGGTGGAGTACGGTTTCCGATTGCCTGCGGCATTGGACAATCGTCCGCTGAAATTCGATGAATTCGAAGCTTTGGTCGGGCAGACCATCTATATGAGCGCCACGCCCGCCGACTACGAGCTGGAGCAGTCGGGTGGGGTAGTGGTAGAACAGGTGGTGCGCCCCACGGGACTTTTGGATCCGCCTATCGAGGTGCGCCCTGCCACCAACCAAGTCGATGATTTGCTGAATGAGATTGAAGATACGGTTGATAAGGGTGAGCGCGTCTTGGTGACCACGTTGACCAAGCGCATGGCGGAAGAGCTGAACACTTACCTCATAAACATCGGAATCAGAGCTTGTTACATCCATTCGGACGTGGAAACGCTTGATAGAGTGGAGATTCTGCAGAACTTGCGGGCTGGAGCCATCGATGTACTGGTGGGTGTTAACTTATTGAGAGAGGGTCTCGACTTGCCCGAAGTCTCCTTGGTGGCCATCATGGATGCCGACAAAGAGGGTTTCTTGCGTAACGTGCGCTCGCTCACGCAGACGGCTGGACGTGCCGCGCGGCACGTGAATGGGCGGGTGATCTTTTACGCCAACAAGGTCACCAAATCGATGCAGGCCACCATTGACGAGACGAACCGCCGCCGTTCCAAGCAGATAGCTTACAATGAGTTACATCACATTACTCCGAAAGGCGTGGTGAAGTCGGAGGAGATGTTGCTGACGGGAATGTCGGGAGATAGCGGCAAGCAACAAAAAGTGGGTCAATATGTTACAAAAGAGAAAAAGTTGGCAGCGGTAGCTGAAGATTTGACCTTATATAACGTGGAACAGCTCGAAAAAATGAAAAAACAGTATCGAAAAGAGATGGATAAAGCGGTGAAGGAGTTGGATTTCGAGAAAGCCGCGCAGTTCCGCGATGCCATCATAGACATTGAAAACCGCATTCGAGAATACTAAATGATGGCAATTATGGGTGCATATTTTGAAAATGTGTACCTTTGCTGCCGATTTTTAACAGATAGAATTATGTTGGAATATTTTAACAACGTCCCGTTTTCCGTCACGGTTTGCGATAAAGACGGTAAAATACTGGAAATGAACGAGACTGCTGAGCGCGTGCTTAGTCACGGCCAGCAC
Organism: uncultured Bacteroidales bacterium; assembly: GCA_900317715.1. Lineage (GTDB taxonomy): Bacteria > Bacteroidota > Bacteroidia > Bacteroidales > WCHB1-69 > F23-D06. The sequence goes on from ONHS01000018.1 coordinate 35,413, forward strand.
ATCATCGGGCAGAATTTGCTGGATTGCCATCCCGAACCGGCACGAACCAAACTGATGGAAATGCTGAAAAACCACAACCTCAACGCCTACACCATCGAGAAAAACGGCATTAAAAAGCTGATTTATCAATCCCCATGGTTCGAAAACGGCGAATTTGCCGGATATATTGAACTTTCCATGGAAATCCCGATGGAGATGCCGCATTACGTCCGTGTGCCGAAACAATAATGACGTGTGATGTGTGACGTATGACGTTTTAAACATCATAAATCATACGTCTCAAGTCATAAATCAAAATCTCAAAAAATGAAAACCGATACAGATATCACCTACGGCATGCGCCCGGTTATGGAGGCGATTGAAAGCGGCAAAACCATCGATAAAGTGCTGTTTCAGAAAGGTTTGCAAGGCGAACTGTTTAAGCAGCTCTTTTACGAGGTGCGACAGCGCAAAATTCCGTTCCAATATGTGCCGGTAGAGAAGTTGAATCGCCTCACGCGCCAAAATCACCAGGGCGTGATTGCGTTCCTGTCGGCTATCGAATACTGCGACATTTACAACATTGTGCCCACGATTTTTGAAGAGGGTAGGGTACCGTTCCTGCTGTTGCTCGACAAAGTCACGGATGTGCGCAATGTGGGTGCTATTGCCCGTTCGGCCGAATGTGCGGGCGTGGATGCCATCATTTTGCCGCTCAATGGCGGTGCGCAACTCAACGAAGATGCCGTGAAAAGCTCCGCAGGCGCGTTGCACAAAGTACCGGTCTGTCGCCACTCCAATCTTGTGGAAGTGATTCAGTACCTGAAAGATAGCGGCATTGAAGTCATCGGTGTGACCGAGAAGGCCAACCATGCGCACTACAACAAAAACCTCACCGGACCCATCTGCCTGATTATGGGCAACGAATACGAAGGTATTGCGTGGGATTACCTGAAACACTGCAACGACACCGTGACCATCCCGATGGTGGGCACTATCCGCTCGCTCAACGTTTCCGTGGCAACGGGTATTGCACTGTTCGAGGTTGTGAAACAAAGAAATCCCGTGAAAGAATGAAAATAGGCGTACTTTCCGATACTCACGGCTATCTGCATCCCGATGCATACACCTTTTTCGAGGGTTGCGACGAAATTTGGCATGCCGGCGACATCATGGACGACTTCATCCTGGATGAGTTGCGGGCCATTGCTCCTACTGTTCGTGCGGTTTACGGCAACTGCGATGACTGGGATATTCGTCGTGAAGTAGGTGAATATGAGGTGTTTACATGTGAAAAACACAAGGTTGCGCTGATGCACATTGTGGGTTCGCCGGGACGTTATCAGCCCAAAGCGTTGGAAATCATCCGCGAGGAGAAGCCAACCATTTTCGTGGCGGGACATTCCCATATCTTGAAAATCATGTTCGATAAATACCATAACCTCCTGTTTATCAATCCCGGAGCGGCGGGTAAATACGGCATTCACACGCGCCTGACCATGCTGCGTTTCGAGATTGAGGGCGAAGAAATCAAGAACATGGAAATCTACGATATTCCCAAACAAGCTCAGGTGAAATGAAAGATAAAGAACCGATAATCACAGTGTTAGGACCGACAGCCACGGGAAAAACCGGCGTGGCGGTGCGGATTGCCGCGGAATTGAACGGCGAGGTGGTCAGTGCCGACTCTCGACAAGTTTTCCGTCGTATGGACATTGGTTCGGGTAAAGATCTTTCTGAATATCAATACAATGGCGTTCCCATTCCCTATCATCTCATTGATATTGAGGAACCCGGGGTAGAATATAACGTATTTCGCTATCAACAAGCAGCTTACGAGGCAATGGAGGGAATTCGCGCTCGTGGCAAACGCATTGTGTTGTGCGGCGGCAGTGGTATGTACGTGGAGGCGGTGTTGCGCGGCTATCGTCTCTTTCCCGTACCGGAAAACGAGCCCTTGCGAAAAGAACTGGAAACGCATACAGATGAGGAACTTACGGAACTTTTGGCCTCCTATAAATCTTTGCACAATGACACTGATACTTCAGAGCGTCCACGACTGATCCGCGCTATCGAAATCGAGGACTATTATGCCAAACATCCCGAATTGAGCGAGCGCGTGAGACCGTTGCAGTCTGCCATTATCGGGTTGTGTGGTAATCGCGACCACATCCGCGAGCGCATCACCCGACGTTTGCAGGCACGATTGCAAGAGGGCATGGTCGATGAGGTGAAAGCCTTGCTGGACGAAGGCATTCCCGCCGAACGACTCATTCGTTACGGATTGGAGTATAAATTTGTGACACAGTATCTTACAGGCGAACTCCACTATGGTGACATGGTGAGTTTGCTTAACACCGCCATCCATCAATTCTCAAAACGCCAGATGACCTGGTTCCGCCGCATGGAGCGCATGGGATTCAACATCCACTGGGTCAACGCCGAACTGCCGGAAGAGGAAAAGTTCAGAGAGATTTACAAGTGGCTGAAGGAAGAGGGAATAGAGAGTTAGCAGTTAGCAGCTGCAACCCAATCTCCCATTTCGGGAGGTCGGAGGTGTTGGTGCCTTTCACCTTCAGGAGGTTGGAGATGCGGTATTGACCGTAGATGGCGAAACGGCGGGTGATACCTACGCGCAAGCGCACGCCGTAGTCGAGACGGTTCATCGCAAGACCATATTTTCCATCATTGAGGTATTTTTTGACGATATGCGTGTTGATTTCATCGCCGCTTTGGGTTTGGATTTTGTAGCGGCTTCCGGTATTCCATTCGCCGAAAAGACCTGCATCCAGATACCACCACTCTTTACCGGCATAGCCTAAGATGAAACGGTTCACCCATTCCAAATCAAATTTCGTGACTTTGATGTTATTCTTGACCACTTTAATATCCATTGTTCCGTCAGGCAAACCCGTAAGAGGATTGACGAATGTCGGACTTTCTACTGCATACCAAGAGGAACCGAAACCGATGCGGAAACCTATTGCGTAAGGTCTTGCGACGCGCCAGCTGTTGTCGAAAGCAAACGTCAAACCGTGGGAAATTCTATCGCTGGCCCAAATATTGCCGTTTGGACTCCACATGGAAGGAAGCATAAAGGAGAAGTTCAGTACGGTGCTGAATTTGTAAGTGGCCTTGAATTTGCGGGTGTAGATGTCGTTATCGGGTGTGGAAATTTCACCACTGTTCAAAAAACTGTACAGATACTGGGAATTCTCACGGATAGTGCTGTCCGCTTTCGGCATTTTGTCGGTTCCGATTTTATAAGTGAGGTACTGTCCGTTACACCAAATCTCAATGGTCTGTCCGATAGTGCCGTCTCTATCGATTCTTTTCGCTCTAACTTCCCCTGTCTCATAATCTGTTGAAAAGTAAGTTTGGTTGTAGAGCTCAATACTACCATCGCCATTCACAATTTTGTAAAAGATGTCTGTTCCAACGAGTGTGTCAGAAGTGGGAATTATGTAGAGGTAAGAGTCGTCTTCTTTCAGCACAATGTACTTGGAGTTGTCCGTTTTTCTCTCTTCCGGGAAAAAGTAGTCGGCTTGCGGCACACCGTAACCGAATGCATAGTCGAAGTAGGGATAGTGGTTACCGGATTTCTCAATCTCAGTCTTCAGCTGCCAAGCGGTGTATTCGGGGTGCAGCTGTTTCACGCAGGCGGCGAAACCAGCCGTCATCGGAGAGGAGAAAGAGGTGCCGTAAGCTTGGGTGAAGTTGCCATTTTCGCCTGCCACCCAGCAGTGAGCCATGGCCACCACGTTGGGTTTCATGCGACCGTCGGCTGTCGGGCCGAATGAGCTGAACTCAGTGAGTTTATCGATAGAATAGACGCCACCCACAGAGATAATACTGTCGGCATCGGCGGGTGTGATGAGCATCTTCCACTCACTGTCGTCGCCCTCGTTGCCCATGGCGTTGCAGACTAAAATACCCTTGCGAGCAGCGGTATTGGCAGCCCTTGCCACCATGGAAGTACCGTTCATCTGTTTCACTTGGTAACGTTGTTTGCCATAGCCGAGGGAGCTGTTCACAATGTCGGCGCCGTTCTGGTCGGCCCATTCGAGTGCCTGCACCCACCAAACCTCCTCTTTCAAGGGCTCGGTGTTTATCTCGGTGCGTGCCAGCAGAAATTGCGCGTCGGGCGCCATGCCCAACCACGTAGTGTCGCTGATTTTACCACCGATACAGCTCAGTACCATGCGACCGTGCGAATTGGCCAAATAGACATTCTCTTTCTTTTTCGCGAAGTTCCAGGTCTTGATAATCTGGTTGTTATCAAGCATGTGCTTGAATGCGGGATGCGTGTTCACATCTGGGAAACCGGCGTCAAACACGGCAATGCGCACGCCCTTTCCCGTGATGTTGTGCTGTTTGAACATCTCACCCTTGTGAATGTCAATTTGGGCACTGTAGTCCTTGTAATATTTAGACGTAATCTCCTCTTCAGGCTCCGAAACGATTTCCATATCGCTGGCAATCAGTTGGATGCCTGCCACAAACGGAAATTGTTGGATGACGGCCATCTGCTCTTCCGTAGCCATCACGCCGGCCGCGTTGAGCCACCGCGAGGTGCCGATCAGCTCCTCCGAAGCTTTTTCCACCGCTGACGCGTATTCGCTGTTCACGGGATAGTTAGTGATGTCGTAGAGGTCCGTACCATTCAGGGTGTAACGCTCAATGGCCTTTGTATCAAAGTATTGATACGGGTCAAACGTGGTGTTCTGCTTGTCGGTGAAGAACACCCAATAGCTGTTTTGCGCACTGGCGATGCCGAGGATGGCGCAGAAGAGGGTAATTAATAATGTAGTTTTTTTCATATTTGTAGAAATTTATTTTCAGTTAGCAGTTAG
>ONHS01000068.1 GCA_900317715.1 uncultured Bacteroidales bacterium
CACCACAGCCTGGTAACTGATTTTGTTGTTTTGCGCGAAGATCGTGGTCGCGCAGCATAGCATCATGGCTATGAGGAGTAGAGTTTTTTTCATATTTATTTGGTTTTATTATTTTCTTTGTTGATGCCCTAGGGCTCACTGCGTTCACCCTAGGTTGACACGTGTCGGGCCTGCAGCCCTCTTGGAATAACCGTAACTGCTAACTACTAACTGCTAACTATTCCGGCCAGACGTTGACTTTTACGCACCGCACGCTCAATTTGTCGTCGGTGCTGCGGGTCACGTAGAGCGGGGTGTCGCAATAATGGGAAATCTGGATGGCGTTGCCGACAGGGTTGCCGGCCGTCCTCACCCGACACCCACCAATAGGTCTCCGAGCCCAAGCCCTCGAAACGTTGGGCGGCGGAACTGTAGAGACCGGCCGGGTAGGCCGTGAAACCGGTGCTGTTGGTGTTGATGTCGCCGTTGATCCAGCCGTCGATGCTGCGCAACGCGGTAGTGGGGTTGGTGGACAGGTCCGCAACCTCATCGCCCATGGGCAGGTGCCAGCCGTCGGGACAGAGCGTCTGGGCGGATGCCTGCGGGTATAGCAGACCATAGACCTGCGGGACTTCCGCGTTCAGCGAACTCTGGTAGGTCACCGCGCCGTCGGCCTCTATAGCAGACCATAGACCTGCGGGACTTCCGCGTTCAGCGAACTCTGGTAGGTCACCGCGCCGTCGGCCTCCTTGCGCAGGTTCTGCTTCGTCCAGCAGTGACCGGAAACAGCCAGCACGTCATACTCGGGGTTGTTCTCCTCCAGATACTGCGGACAGACGATCAGGTAGAGCGTCCGCAAGAGATCGTAGTTGTAGATGCCGCCGTTGACGAGATAGACGCTGTCCTTGTGCGACTCGGTCTGGTCATGCAAGTCGAAGCCTTTTTCCGTGTAGTCGGTGTTGTAGGTGATCACGCCATAGACCGTGTCGCGCGTCCACTGGGCCTGCGCCACGCCCATGGCCAACTCGTAGTCACCGAAGTCGGATTGCTGGAAGAAGGGCTGCCCGACCGCGGCGTAGAAATGGTCGGCGTTGCCGCCCGCAACCACGGTCGCCTGCACGGTTTGCACTGGCTGCGCGTTCAAGGTCACAGCCGCCATGCTGACAAAAAATAACACAATGATAGAAAGATTTCTCATATAAGTTTGGTTTTTAAATACACAACAAGACGCCTCCGCCCCGTTTTTCGGAAAGAAACGGGAGGGAAACGACAAAAATGGAACGGAAAATGTGCGGAGAGAGTGAACTGTATCTTCTTCGAACGAAGATGATAATAAATTGACTATAGGAAAGTTACAACAACTTTTCACTTGTCTTACACATTTAATTTTTGACTATGCAAAATTAAATAAAAATTTTGTTGGCACTTCCCGTTATGACAAAAATATTATAAACATTTTTATGTTTACAAACGGTAAAACAATATCATGAAAGCGATACTGTTACAAGTTTCAGATTTCAAATTTCAAGTGACTTAACCGTCTTTCTCACCAATTGTCCGCACGCCGCGGCAATGTCCTGCCCTTTGCTTTGGCGGACGTTCACCACCATATTGCAACGTTCCAGGACCGCAATGAAGGCATTGCGACGTGTCGGATCCGATTTGTGGAATAAGGAATCTGGGGTGGAATTATACTCTATAATATTGATTTTCACGGGGAAAGGACGGCAGAAACGGGCTAACTGCTCGGCTGCCTTCTCGGAATCATTGACTTTGGAGAGCAGCAGGTATTCGATGGTAATGCGTTCGCCGGTTTTTTGGTGGTAATAGGCCAAAGCCGCTTGCAGGTCGTGTAGCGGATTGCCCTCCGTCACCGGCATGATCTGCCCGCGGACGGTCGGGTCGGCGCTGTGCAATGAGATGGCCAGACCGCAACGGAAACCTCTGTCCGCCAAGGATTTGATGCCCTTGATGATGCCTGCCGTGGATAGGGTGATTCTCGTCGGCGACAGCGCGAAATAGCCCTTGCCAGTGAGAATATCTATGGCTGTCATCATGTTGTCGAAATTGAGCAGCGGCTCGCCCATGCCCATGAAGACAATGTTGGTAATATGCTGGTTGTAAATCTCTTGCGCTCGATTGTTGAGCAATACGTACTCGTCGATGACCTCGCTGTAGTGAAGGTTGCGGATGAAGCCCATGGTACCCGTAGCGCAGAACGCGCAATGCAGCGGACAGCCGACTTGTGTGGAGAGGCACGCCGTGACCCGCTCCTTGCTGGGAATCAATACGCCTTCAACCATTTTTCCATCGTGGAATTTCAACAGGAATTTGGTGGTTTTATCGCTGCTACGCGCCTCTTCGACAATTTCCGCCCGATGGAACGTGAAATTCTCCTGCAATTTGGCACGCAACGCCACCGAGAGGTCGGTCATTTCGTCAAACGAGCCCGCACCCCGCTTCCACAACCACGTCCAAATCTGTTTCGCCCGAAACGGCTTCTCGCCATTCTCCCGCAAAAACGTAACCAACGGGTCATACCCAATATATCGAATATCATCACATCCACGTACTCCCCTACCCGGTGCTCGCCCCTCGGGAAAATAATCACCTTGTTCTGGCTGTTTCTTCCAAACAACTGGTCTTCAGAGCGTTTCGAGGTGCCTTCGACCAGCACGCGGAAGGTTTTGCCTACGTCGCGGCGATTGCTGGCCATCGAGAGTTCGCCCTGAAGTGCGATAACCTCCTCTAACCGGCGGGTTTTCTCCTCGTCGGGAATGTCGTCGGGATAGCGTTTGGAGGCTAATGTGCCGCCACGCTCGGAGTACTTGAACATGTAGGCATACTCGTAGCCGACCTCACGCATAATAGACAGCGTATCTTGATGGTTTTCAAGCGTTTCCCCACAGAATCCCACGATGATATCCGTAGTGAGGGCACAATCCGGCAGCACCTCCTTGATCTTCCGCACGCGCTCCAGATAGCTCTCGCGAGTATAGACGCGGCGCATTTTCTGCAGCATTTCGTTGCTGCCCGACTGCACCGGCAGATGGATGCACTTGCAGATGTTGTCGTAACGGGCCATCGTCTCGATCAGCTCGTCGGAAATATCCTTCGGATGCGATGTGGCGAACCGCACGCGCAGTTCCGGCGACATCTCCGCCACCATCGCCATCAACTTCGCAAAAGAGACTTCCTGACCCTTTTCTTTCCAGTAATAGGAGTTCACATTCTGTCCTAACAGCGTGACTTCCTTATAGTTATTCTTCAACAAATCCTCAATTTCCCCGAGGATGGTCTTCGGGCTGCGACTACGCTCGCGACCGCGCGTATAAGGCACTACGCAGTACGCACAGAAGTTGTTGCAGCCGCGCATGATGGAAACAAACGCCGACACACCGTTGGCATCGTAGCGCACTGGCATGATATTGTCGTAAGTTTCTTCTTCCGAAAGCAACACATTGAAAGAGGTCTTTCCTTTTTGTGACTCAGCAATCAACTGAGGCAAAGAACGATACGCATCCGGACCCGCAATGAAATCCAACACAGGCTCCGTTTCCAACAGTTCCTCCTTCATCCGTTCCGCCATACAGCCTAACAAGCCCACCTGCAAATGGCGGTTTTTACGCTTGTAAGCCTCTAATTCCTTCAAACGCTTATGAATACGCTGCTCCGCCTTGTCGCGGATGGAGCAGGTGTTAATCAAGATTAAATCGGCCTCCTGAATTTCTTTCGTCAAGGCATACATCTCCTTTAAAATGGACGCGACCACCTCGCTATCCGCGAAATTCATCTGACAACCGTATGTTTCTATAAACAACTTTTTCATTTGATACCTTTTATTTTGGCTATTGGATTGGGACGTATGCGATACGCCCCTACTATTGCCTATTCCCTATTCCTATTGCCTACTCCCTAAACTATAAACCCTAAACTATAAACCCTAAACTATTCCCTATTCCCTATTGCCTCTTACTTCCTTCTAAAATAAATCTCGATCGGTACGCCGGAGAAATCCCAATTCTTTCGTATCTGGTTCTCCAAGAATCGTTTATAGGAATCCACCACGTATTGCGGCAGATTGCAGAAAAACGCGAAGGTGGGATAGGCCACGGGCAATTGCGTGATGTATTTGATGCGGATGACCTTGTCCTTGTTCATGGGCGGCGGGGTGTGCTCAATAATCGGAAGCAACGTGTCATTCAGCTCCGAAGTGGAAATTCTGCGCTGACGGTTCTGACAGACTTGAATAGCCGTCTCCAAAACCTTGTAAATACGTTGTTTTTCCAAAACTGAAGTGAAGATAATCGGCACATCGGTAAAAGGCGCAATCTTCTTCTTCAACATATCCTCAAAGTTCTTGTGTGTATGCGTGTCTTTCTCCACCAAATCCCACTTGTTCATCACTAACACGATGCCCTTGTGGTTGCGGGCGCACAGACCAAAAATGTTAAGATCTTGGGAATCAAAACCTTGCGAGGCGTCGGCCATCACGATACAGACATCGGAGTTTTCAATGGAACGCACGGCGCGCATCACGGAGTAAAACTCCAAACTCTCCTCTACCTTGCTCTTTTTGCGCAATCCGGCGGTATCGATGAGGTAAAAGTCGAAACCAAAGCTCTTGTAACGGGTGAAAATAGTATCTCTGGTCGTACCCGCCAACGGGGTCACAATATGTCGGTCTTCACCAAGGAACGCATTGATAATGGAAGACTTACCCACATTCGGCTTACCCACGATGGCGATACGCGGGAGGTCGTCGGGCAGGTCGTCTTTATCCTTGGAGAAGTGTTTCACCACTTCGTCGAGCAACTCGCCCGTACCACTACCGGAGACGGCGGAAATGGGATAGATTTCCCCAATACCCAATGCATAGAACTCCGTGTAATCCAAATAGTTACTCGGACTATCAATCTTGTTCACCGCTAAATAATAGGGTTTCTTGGAGCGACGCAGAATGTCGGCAATCTCTTCGTCCAACGGGGTCAATCCCTCGCGACCATCGACCATGAAGACGATCACATCGGACTCGTCGATGGCCAACGCCGCCTGTTTGCGGATCTCAGACTCGAAAATGTCGTCCGAACCGACCACATAGCCGCCGGTGTCGATGACGGAAAAGTCGTAGCCGTTCCAATCAGATTTCCCGTAATGACGATCGCGCGTCACGCCCGCCGTGGAATCCACAATGGCTTCACGCGCCTGTATCAATCGGTTAAAAAAGGTCGATTTCCCCACATTTGGCCGACCGATGAGTGATAATATGTTTCCCATGTTTGACTTTGAACTTTGACTTTGAACTTTGAACTTTGAACTTTGACTTTGACTTTTGACTATTGGCTATGCAACAGCCCTACTATTCCCTACTCCCTACTCCCAAAACCCTAAACCCTAAACTCTAAACCCTAAACCCTAAACTCTAAACCCTAAACCCTAAACTCTAAACACTAAACCCTAAACCCTAAACTCTAAACCCTAAACACTAAACCCTAAACCCTAAACTCTAACCAATAACCCTTACAAAACATTTGCTAATTGCTCCTTCAACTTCTCCAGTTCGTCCTTCATGCGCACGACGATCTGTTGGATGTCGAAATCGTTGCTTTTGGAGCCTAATGTGTTGATTTCGCGGCCGCACTCTTGGACGATGAAGCCCAATTTCTTGCCGTTGGACTGGTTTTCATTGAGCGTTTCGATGAAATAATCGCAGTGCTTGCGCAGACGCACTTTCTCCTCCGTAACATCCAATTTCTCCAAATAGAAGAACATTTCCTGCTCCAAACGGTTGGGATCGTACTGCACTTTCGGGGCCAGTTCTTTGAGCGAATTCTCGAATTTTTCGCGGATCTTGACGATTCTGTTCTCCTCAAACGGGGTCACTTCATCAATCATATCGCGGATGAGGGTGATTCTTTTCACGAAATCAGCCTCGAGCACCTTGCCTTCTGAAATACGGAAATTATCCAGCTTTTGGCAAGCCTCGTTTATGGCGCCTTTCAACTTTTCCCAAAGCTCCTCACTCACCTCTTCCTGCGGCGTGGATACCACATCGGGCATACGCATGACGTGCAAGAAGACATCGCTGGCGACGGGATTTCCCAATTCTTGAGAAAGTTCCGTAAGTGTCTGATAATAAGACTTTGCCAACTCTTTATTGATCGCTACTGCACTAGTGGCTGCGCGGTTCTCCACCGTGATGGTGAAGTCCGCTTTGGCGCGCTCCAATGACTTGGAGAGCATCGAACGAATCTCGTTTTCGTAGTTCTTAAACAACAGCGGAATACGCGCGTTCAAATCCAGCTGTTTGCTGTTCAGCGTACGAATTTCAACGGTAATCACTTTACCGTCAACCTCTAAAACCGCCCGGCCAAAACCGGTCATTGATTTAATCATAACAAAACCTATTTATACAGAAAAAAAGGCAGGTCACACTTCGGCCTGCCTTTGATTTTCTTTATCTGAAATTCAATTAGTTCGTAACTTTTTTACCAGCAGCATAGTTGATTTTCAAGGCGTTGTTGGCACGCAACTCTTGTTTAATGGTGTTCACGTAGCGCATTTGAACGTCCTTGTCAACTTTAAGTGAGAATGTCAGACGGTCTCTATCCTGTGCGTCGCGAGATTCTTTCTCTGTACCGATGAATTCGCGAACGTCTCTTTTGAGGTCTTCAGCTTTTATAGTTTGGTCGTTAAGCTGAACAGAAACCTCTCCAGGAGGCAGGGTGTTCTCATTTTTCGACAGAGGTGCACCGATATAGATATTAGCCACGAGAGACTTTTTCTCCAGTTTCTGGATTTCAGTGGCTTGTGGTGGTTGGAAATGCACCTTTAGCGAAGCCTCACGCATAGTGGTAATCACCATGAAGAAGAACAAAAACATGAAGATAATATCGGACATAGAACCCATATTGAGTTCGGGTGTCTCTTTTTTTCCTTCTTTTCTGAATCTTGACATAATCTTGCGTTTTTAAGGTTAGTTAGAACCGTTAGAACCGTAGTCGATAGGCGGAGCCTCAGAGATACTCATCGGAATAGCCGTAGAAACAGCGCGTTGAGCAGCGGAGTCGAGCACGGAGAACTTCTTTCCGAAATATTGGAGAGCAGTCTCGTCACGCAGTTCGTTCACAGCACGCTGCAGCTCATTCTGGACTTGCACATACATATTATAGCTGGTGCCTTGGTCGTTGGTCAAAGAGACAACACCTTTTGATACTGGGAAGTCGCCGATACCGTCGATAGGTTTATTCTGCTTTTCAGGCAGTGACGGGTCATTAGAGGGGTTCGCAAAGAACTCCTTGGCTTTCGCTTTGAGGTCTGTGATCATGATGACATCACCATTCACGGAAATCTCATCGCGGAAATTCACCAGCACGTTCAGCACATTTCTCTTGTTGATATCGACTTTCTTGTCCTGAGCGTCTTCCGTTTTTGGAGGCGGCAACTTTCTAGGAATACCTTGCTCCGTGTTAATGGAAGAGGTCAGCAGGAAGAAGGTCAACAGCAGAAAGGAAATATCTGACATTGCACCTGTATTCAAGCCTGGTGTTTTTCTTTTACTCATGTTAGTTTTTGTTTTTAACGGCGTTCATAATCAAGGTCGCAAAGATGGACACGATTGCAACCAGCAAACAAATATAGACTGTGAACACGGCAGCGTTCACCATCTTATAACCGGAGCTGCTCATACCTGCTTTAATAGCAGAAGGGCTCAAGACAGGTGTACCGACCAAATAGCCGATGAAGAAAACCACGACAATAAACAGGAGTCCGACAAGAATTTTATAGGAGCTCTTGAAGTCGGTGACCATATTCTTCAACAAGAAGAAGACCATGAGGAATGCGGCACCGAGACCGAGGATGTAAACCAAAGTGATGAAGAAGTTTTGGAGAGAAGCACTCTTGCCAAAGCTTTTCAAATCAGTTTGCAGAGCTTCAAATTCGGTAGCTTTCTTGGAAGCTGAGGCATTATCTCTAATGGCAATACCTTTATTGATGAGAGCATTAGCAGATTTGATATAGTTACGCTCGATCAAATATTGTTGTTTGATGTTAGCATACTCATCATTCATTTTGTTGACATAACCTTCGAGATCCTTATAGGTTTTCACTCCGTTGAAACCATCCACATATTTTTGTTTGTTCTCGCTCTTAGCGAAGAGAGCTTCAGAACGAGCCGGGAAATTGGCCTTATAAGTTTCGAAAGTATTTTCGTCGAGGTTCTTCAAATCTTGAAGATAGGTGTAGAGAATGTCCTTTTCGAGTTGGACATCTTTCAATTTGGTACTGCGGTCTTGCATCTCCTGCTGATATTTATCAATCACAGCGGGGAGAGTCTCCAGCGTGGCATTTTCGAAGTCAGACACCATTTCGGGTGTTTGAGCTTCGATCTCACGCACTTGGACGTAGCTATCTTTCTTTTCTGCATCAAATGAGAAAAAAGAAAAAGCAATAGCCACAATAACAGCCAAGATGGCGACCACAAATATGACGATATTGATTATTCTATTTTTCATTATACAACGCTTTAATTAAATTAATTGTATATATATAAATATAAGTTAAGCGTTACGCTTATTTATTTTTGACGAGAATGTCCATGAAGGAGATGGTAGCATCTTCCATGTCATTGACGATAGCGTCGATACGGGTAAGAAGATAGTTATAGAACACTTGGAGGATCATGGCGGTGATCAAACCGAAGACGGTGGTCAACAAAGCCACTTTCATACCACCAGCGACGATGGTCGGGGAGATATCACCTGCGCGCTCGATATCATCGAATGCTTGCACCATACCGATGACGGTTCCCAAGAATCCCAAGGAAGGAGCGAGGGCGATGAACAAGCTGATCCAAGTCATATTGTTTTCCAATTTTGCCATTTGGACGGCACCGTAAGCGGTGAGGGATTTCTCGACTGAATCGAGACCTTCATCGTAGCGGTCAAGACCTTGATAGAAAACAGCGGCGAGAGGGCCTTTTGTATCGCGGCAGAGTTCTTTCGCTGCGTCAACACCTTTGGTCTTAATGGTGTTCTCAATCTTGTCCAGTAATTTTTTGGAATTGACAGAAGAAAGGTTGAGATAGAAAATACGTTCAATGACGAAAGCCAAACCTAAAATCAAGCAGATCAACACGGGGGTCATCCACACAGCACCACCCTGGATGAATTTGTCTTTCAATACATAGTGTAAACTTTGGTTGATCGTTTCATCGGGATCTTCCGTTAATTCTGCCTGTGCAGTTGCGGGAGCAGCCTCTGCAACTTCCTCTGCGACCTGCTCGGTGGCGGCAGCTTCGTCAGATTTTTGTTGTTTTTGCGCAAATGCTGAGTTTGCAATACCGAAGGTCAAAAAACCGAAAACGGTAAGTAAGGCGATAAGCTTTTTCATAATTGATTGTGATTTTTTGAAATTAATTATTTTTACTTTATTGATTTTCAATACTTTGGGTCTTGCGGAGAGAAAGGGATTCGAACCCTTGAAGCGCTTTTGGCGCTTACGCGCTCTCCAGGCGCGCGCCTTCGACCACTCGGCCATCTCTCCGAAAATTTGAGGCTGTAAAAATACAATTTTTTTCATTAGGTGCACCACTTTTCGAAAAAAAAATTCACACCGCCAAAATGTGACGTTTCAGTCGCTTTTTTTGTATCTTTGCCGCACAATATTTTTCTCTAAAAATCATTAATATAAATAACATATCTTATTAGTTATGAACAAAGTACATAATTTTAATGCAGGACCTTGCGTCCTCCCGAAAGAAGCTGTTGAATCCACAATCAACGCAATCCGCAATTTTGACAACACGGGCATTGGCCTGATGGAAATCTCCCACCGTACCCCGGGTTGGGAAAGAGTGATGGCAGAAACCCGCCAACTGTGGCGCGACCTGCTCAACATCCCCGACAACTACGAGGTGCTCTTCCTCGGCGGTGGCGCCAGCACCCAATTCTTCACGGTGCCCGCTAACCTCCTGAAGACCAAAGCCGCTTACCTCCAAACCGGCGTCTGGGCTAAGAAATCCGCTAAAGAAGCCAAAAACTTTGGTAAAGTTGAAATCGTCGCTTCTTCCGAGGACAAAACCTACAACTACATCCCCAAAGGTTGGACCGTCCCCGCTGACGCTGACTATTTCCACATCACCACCAACAACACCATCTACGGTACGGAAATCCGCAAAGATTTCACCGCTGAAGAGTGCAACAATGTGATGCTCGTCGCTGATATGTCTTCCGACATCATGAGCCGTCCCGTTGACGTGACCAAATACGGTCTCATCTACGGTGGTGCTCAAAAGAACGTCGGCCCTGCCGGTGTCACCTTCGTGATCGTGCGCAAGGACATCCTCGGCAACATTGGCGACCGCGCTTACATGAACCCGCTGCCCACCATGGTGGACTACCGCACGCACGCCGCTGAAGAAGCCAAGAACATCTCCATGTTCAACACTCCTCCCGTGCTCCCCATCTTCGTGATGCACGAAACCCTCTTGTGGCTCAAGAACACCATCGGCGGTGTCGCTGAGATGAACAAGATCAACCTGAAGAAATCTAACTTGTTATATGAAGAAATCGACCGCAACAGCATGTTCGTGGGCACCGTCGCCGACAAGGCTGACCGTTCCATCATGAACCACTGCTGGGTGATGGCTCCTGGTTACGAAGACAAACAAGACGCTTTCATGGCATTCGCTAAAGAGCGTGGTATGGTTGGCATCAAGGGTCACCGTTCTGTCGGCGGCTTCCGCGCTTCCCTCTACAACGCTTGCACCGTCGAAGACGTTGAAGCTCTCGTCGCTTGCATGCAAGACTTCGAAAAAGCAAACAAATAATATTAAGTGAGCAGTTAGCAGTTAGTAGTTAGCAGTTCGTTTGACCTAAACTACTAACTGCTAACTACTAACTACTAACTAAATAAAAAAAAAATGAAAGTATTAGTAGCTACTCAAAAGCCCTTTGCAAAGGCTGCTGTCGATGGCATTCGCGCTATCGTGGAAAAAGCTGGTTATGAACTGGTTCTGCTGGAGAAATACGAAACTCCTGAGGAACTTTACGCAGCAGTCGCTGACGTGGACGCTATGATCGTCCGCTCCGATAAAGTCACCGCTCAGGTGATCGACGCCGCCAAGAACCTCAAGGTGGTCGTTCGCGCCGGCGCCGGCTTCGACAACCTCGACCTCGCCGCTTGCACCGCCAACAATATCGTGGCCATGAACACCCCTGGCCAAAACTCCAACGCTGTGGCTGAACTGGCTCTCGGCATGATGATTTACATGGCCCGCAACACCTTCAAACCCGGCACCGGCTCTGAGCTGAAAGGCAAGAAAGTCGGTATCCAGGCTTACGGTAATGTCGGTCGCCTCGTCGCTGAGAAGGCTCGCGCCCTCGGCATGGAAGTTTGGGCCTTCGACCCGTTCGTCCCGAAAGAGAAAATGGAAGCTGAAGGCGTGGTGGTTCCCGCTACCCTCGAAGAGATGTACAAGAATTGTAACTACATTTCCCTGCACATCCCCGCCAACGACCAAACCAAGAAATCCATCAACAAAGCCTTGGTTGGCCTTATGCCCAAAGGCGGCTGCGTGATCAACACCGCCCGCAAGGAAGTCATCAATGAGGAAGAACTCATCGCTTTGATGGCTGAAAGAGAAGACCTCAAATATTGCACCGACATCGCTCCCGACGCTATGGAAGAGTTCGGCAAATATGAGAAACGCTTCTTCGCAACGCCGAAAAAACAAGGTGCTGAAACAGCTGAAGCCAACATCAACGCTGGTTTGGCAGCTGCCACCCAAATCGTGAATTTCTTCGTCAATGGCGACAAAAAATTCCAAGTGAATAAATAATAAACCGACCTCGGTTTTACTGAACATTTGTAGAGACGCAATGCATTGCGTCTCTACTTTTTTTGTACCTTTGCCGCCGATTGAAAAATTTCATTATGGCTGAAAATAAGAATTTTGTAATTGGCATTACACAGGGCGATATCAACGGTATCAGCTACGAAGTGATTATTAAATCCTTGAGTGACAACAGAATAATGGAACTCTGTACCCCTGTGGTGTATGGTTTGTCGAAAGTGGCTTCGTACCACAAAAAATATATGGAACTGCCTGATTTTTCGTTCCAATTCACGAAAACTGCCGAACAACTCTCCACAAAACGCCCCAATCTCATCAATCTTTACGAAGAAGAGGTGAAACTGGACCTCGGCACCTCCACGAAAATCGCCGGACAAATGTCCGAGCGCTCCCTCTACGCCGCCGGCCGCGATCTGAAAAACAAGTTGATTGACGCCATCGTGACCGCACCTGTGAATATGAACAACATCCAATCCGACAAATTCAAATTCGCAGGTCATACAGAATTCTTTGAACACTATTTCGGCGGAAAAGAACATCCCGCCATGATGCTTTTGGTGGCTGAAGGTATCCGTATCGGACTCGTAACCAACCACTTACCGATGAGCGCTTTGAACGGGGAAATCACTACGGAAAAGGTGCTCCAAAAGTTGGAAATCTTGAACCAATCCTTAAAACAGGACTTTGCCATCAGCAATCCGTCCATCGCCGTGCTCGCCCTCAATCCGCATACGGGCGACGACGGTCTGTTCGGGAAAGAGGAACTTGAAGCTATCCAACCCGCTGTGAATCAAGCATTCCATAACGGTATCAATGCTTTCGGTCCCTTCCCGGCCGACGGTTTCTTCGCCGCAGGCACCTACCGCAAATTCGATGCCGTGTTGGCCATGTACCACGACCAAGGGATGATTCCTTTCAAGTTGTTGGGAAAAGATGGCGTGAATTTCACCGCCGGGCTGCCCATTGTGCGCACTTCGCCCGCCCACGGCACCGCCTACGACATTGCCGGCAAAAACATCGCCGACGCGCAATCCATGCGCAACGCCATCTACCTGGCGTTGGACATTCTCAAAAACCGTAAGAATTTGGCGACGCATGAATAGCTGTTGGCTGTTGGCTATTGGCTATTGGCTGTTTGTTCTTCTTTTTGCTGTTTTGAATGGATTTAATCATTGATATTGGCAATACGCTTCATAAATTGGCTGTTTTCGACGAAAACGGAGTCCTTCTCCATGTTTATCACGAAAACAGACTAACCATACCCTTTTTGGAAGCAGTATTTTCACAATATCCTATCCATCAGGCAATTATTTCTTCGGTTGGGAAAGATGACGATAAGGTGCTGCGTTGGTTGGACGCGCATACACAACTTATCCTTTTTTCTCACCAATGTCAATTACCCATTACAATGGGGTATGCCAGTCCTGAGACCTTAGGCACAGACAGAATAGCTAACGCAGTGGGTGCCAACACGTTATATCCGAATCAAAACGTTTTGTCCTTGATGGCCGGCACCTGCTTGGTGGCGGATTTTGTTAACGAAAAAAACGAATATTTAGGCGGCAGCATCTCCCCGGGCTTACGGATGCGCTTTCAAGCGTTATCGCATTTCACCGCTCGTTTGCCGCTCATTGAACCTGAAAATATCGATTTTCTGACCGGCGACACCACAAAAAACTCCATTTTGTCAGGTGTTATGCACGGAATGATCCACGAAATCAACGGTATTATACGTCAATATTCTGCCCAATACAAAGGGTTAAAAGTAATTCTTTCGGGAGGCGATGCACAAATGCTTCAAAATTCCATAAAAAAACGTATATTTGCCGCCCAAAATCCGATTCTACTCGGATTGTATAAAATACTAAGACTGAATGCTTCTGAAGATTAATCATATCAAATGGATGCTTTTGTTTTGTGCCTTGTGTGCCTTTACTGCACAGGCGCAAAATGAGATCAGTACGCCCTATTCCAGCTATGGCATTGGAGTTATAAACCACTCATCCAACGGCATTTTGGATGCTATGGGTTCTGTTTCCTACGCCATGCAAGACCCCTATTACATCAATTTCAGAAATCCAGCTTCATACGCCGCATTTGATTCGCTGTCTTTTGTCGCTGATATCGCCGCTTCTATCTATTCTTCAAAACTCTCTCAAGGTCAGATGTTTCAGAAAAACACTTACGCCAAACCTGGTTACATTGCCATTGGTGTTCCTGTTACACAACATTGGCGTACCAGTATCGGCGTTATGCCATTCAGCGATGTAGGATATAATATCTCCGAAGTTCAACATGTCGATAATATTGGCGATGTTACCTACACCTATTCTGGTGAAGGCGGACTCAACCAACTTTATTGGGGTAATGCATTCAAAATCTGCAAAGGATTGTCTATTGGTCTGAATATCAACTACATGTTTGGTTCCATCTTTGCTGAAAGCAACACAGAATTCGAAGCAGATAACTACTATAATTCCTACGTTTGGGATGCCTATATCGTAAACGGAATCTATCTCAACACTGGAATTCAGTACTTTTTCAATGCAGGTGAAGATCATCGTATCGGTATTGGCGCTGTTTATAGCAATACTGCCTACATCTGGGCTAACGAAAAACGTTTGGTCAACTCCTACTCAGGTCAATTTATCAGCACAACCGTGTACGACACTATTTTGTATGACGAGGGAGATCGCGGCAAGTTAAGAATTCCGCAATCCTTCGGGATAGGTCTTAGCTACACTTTCAAAAATAAAATGACCATCGCCGGCGACTTCACATGGGAAAATTTGGAAAAATTCTCATTTTTGAAACCCACTTCCAACATGAAAAATGCCATGATAGGTTCTTTGGGTTTCCAATATATTCCTAATCCGCTGTCTAACAAATTTTTCCATAAAATGGCATTCCGCGTTGGTGGAAAATTTTCTACCGGAAATTTAATAATCCATAATAAACCCATCACGGAATTAGGAGTCAGTGTTGGTGTAGGTGTACCACTAACGACCTTTAATACTCACTCGTCTATTAACATCTTGTTCGAATACGGAAAAAGAGGTACACAGGCAAACAACTTGGTTCAGGAAGACTACTTCAGATTCTCATTCTGCTTCACCTTACAAGAAAAATGGTATCAAAGATTCAAAATAGATTAGAATAATAACCCTATAAAAACAACAAAAAAATGAAAAAGATTATTGTCATTATCGCTTTGGTTGTCTGCGGAAGTTTCGCTTTCGCTCAGAAACCGTGCTCCTTCAAATACGGAGCCAATGAAGCCGACTC
>ONHS01000026.1 GCA_900317715.1 uncultured Bacteroidales bacterium
GGGAAGGTGTTCAACAATGCGGCGAGGATGGCGTGGTCACCGCATCCGGGACACCATTTCACCATTTGGTCGCTGGTAAAGTCAGCTTTTGTATATTCGTGGTCCGCTTTCGGAACAAAATGTTTTTCTGCCATAATTATCTGTGATTAAATGGTTCGTGATTGAAATTATTTGGCAAGCAGTCTTTCGAACTCGGCCTTCAGCTCGCCCACCTCGAACGGCAGACCCATGATCTTGTTGTACTGGGTCATCGGGCATTCGGGGAATTGGGTGCGGAGATAGCCGGCAAACTGTCCGTTGTTAAGTTCGCAGACGACAATCTTCTTGTATTTCTTGAGGATGTCGCCGGTGTTTTTCGGAAGCGGGCAAATGTAGTTGAAGTGGGTGTAAGCCACCTTCTTGCCTTCTTTGTTCATCTCTTCCACGGCGAGGGTGAGCGCGCCAGCGGTGCCGCCCCAACCCACCACGAGGAGCTCGGCGTCAGGATCGCCAGTCACTTCCTGGTCGGGAATGTAGTTGGCCACGCGATTCACCTTTTCCTGACGGTTGTACACCATCAGGGCATGGTTTTCGGGATCGGTGCTGAGAGGTCCGTCGGGACATTTCTCCAGGCCGCCAACACGGTGTCTCAGGCCTTCCATGCCGGGCAGTGCCCATTCGCGTGCAAACGTGACGGGGTCGCGGCGGAACGGTCTGTAGTTGGGATCGTTAGGTGTAGCCAAACGCGGTTTGATGTCGGGCATGTCGGCCATCTTGGGGATGCGGAACAGCTGGGAGCCGTTGCCGAGGTAGCCGTCGGTGAGCAGGATGACGGGGGTCATGTGCTCCAGGGCGACCTTAGCGGCGTTGTAAGCCCAGTAGAAGCAGTTGGCGCTGGAGGAGGCAGCCATCACCACGAGGGGAGCCTCGCCGTTACGGCCGTACAAAGCCTGGTTCAGGTCGCTCTGCTCGGTCTTGGTGGGCAGACCCGTGGAGGGACCGCCACGTTGCACGTCAACCACCACCAGAGGAAGTTCCACCATCACAGCCAAACCGAGGGCTTCGCTCTTCAGCGAGAGACCGGGGCCGGAAGTGGAGGTGCAAGCCAATGCGCCAGCGTAAGATGCGCCGATAGCGGAGCAAACGCCTGCGATTTCGTCTTCAGCTTGGAAAACGCGAGCACCCAAGGATTTATGTTTAGCCAACTCCACCATCACATCCGTAGCGGGGGTGATAGGGTAGGAGCCGAGGAACAGTCTGCGACCGGATTTCTCGGAGGCGGCCAGAAGACCCCATGCGGTGGCGACATTACCGGTGATGTTGCGGTAGCGGCCCTTAGGCATGCTGTCGGCTTGGGCGACCTCGAAAATGTGGGAGTGCATCACTTCCAACTTGTCGGCATATTCGTAGCCTTCTGTCAAAACGGCTTTGTTCAGTTTCACGACCTCGGGCTTTTTGGCGAACTTGCGTTCCAGGTAAGCGTAGGTCTGGTCGAGTTTCTTATGGGTGGCGTAGAAGATGATGCCTAATGCAAACATGTTGCGGCAACGGTCAGCCGTCTTCTTGTCAGCACCCTGCTCGTTACCGATGCGTTGCGTGAACGAGGTGACGGGCGCCTTGATGATGGTGTAAGCGCGCTCCATCTCATCGGTGAACGGGTGGTCGTTCTCAGTGTAGCCGGCTTTCTCGAGGGCCTCATCAGTGAAAGTGTCGATATCCACGATGATGGTGGCGCCTTTCTTTGCCCACTTGAGGTTCGACTTGAGGGAGGCCGGGTTCATGGCGACGAGGATGTCGCACTTGTCGCCGGAGCTGTAGATGTGATTACCCACGTGCACCTGATAGCCAGACACGCCGGCGATGGTGTTGTGAGGGGCGCGGATTTCGGCCGGATAATCGGGGAAGGTGGCGATGTCGTTGCCGGTAAGCGCAGAAGCGTCCGAGAACAAGGTTCCGGAGAGCTGCATACCGTCGCCAGAGTCACCCGCAAAACGGACGACGATGTCGTCAATTTTTGTGATTTGCTCTGTTGCCATAAATGTCTTTTTTTATTGCTTATAAATTAAGTTGTCTAAAACGTTCCTTTTCTCATGCAAAACCTAAACAAGAAAAATTAAGTAACTGCTTAAATAGTAACGACTTAATATTTCTCTTGCTTATAATTTTTACACGGGGCAAAAATATCAAAATTAATGAGATTTCCAAATAAAAAGGGGGGATTTTTTCGATGAATTTCTCATCGATGTTTTTCAGTTGCTGGAGATGATTTTCGGAATTTTCAACCAGTGCTCGTAGTTCTTCCCAAGACGAGCCACCGCGCGTGTCCAAATCTGGTCGGCGGGCGTATCGAAAACCAGTGAGTGAGAGGCAGGTGCCACCACCCACATGTTGTTCAGAATTTCGTCTTCCAATTGTCCGGGCGACCATCCGGCGTAGCCTAATAGAAACTTGTGCTTTAGGTTCGGTATCGCTCTGTGCTCAATAACGGACAGTAACACAGGATTATAACCGACATAAACGTCGGGTAACAGCTTGGAGGCTTCGGGACAGGACTCGAAGTTGTGAAGCAGGAAGACCGCTTCAGTGAGCACGGGACCTCCGAAGAATATGTAGTCGTCCACCTTGATCTCGTTGACTACCTCGTGCACAGTGTAAGGCAACGGCCGGTTCAGAATCAGTCCCGCCGTGTGTTCTTCCTCATAATCAGTGAGTAGCACCACCGAATGGTTGAAGAAAGGGTCGTTGAAGTAGGGCGTGGAAATCAGTATTCGACCCGCCTCTAACGACACTCCCGTCGGCTGTGCATCCAAAAAATCGTTGTACTTGTCCATTTCAACAAAAATCCGCGCAAAGATAACATTTCCTTTGATATGCCCGATTTTTTTGTACTTTTGCCTGCATGAAACTTTTGGTGTATAACCCCGAACATGATTACGCACTCGCGGATGGCGGACCGAACTTTGTCGCTTTGAAATCAGCGGCGCAATTTGCGTTCGATTGCGCCCCGTTTATGCGCTATCTCTTTGAGGATGAGGACGCTCTTTTTCCTACATACCGATACGAAAAGGGAGAATTCCGTAAAATGTATAAGTCTTCAGAGCGGTATGCTTCTGTGACGGAAATCGTTCCCTGGGGTTGGGATGCCGCTGTGGCGCAGCAATTGCGACGCGCGGGTGTGCCTGAAAACCTGCTTCCTGACGACCGTCGGTTGCAGCTGTGGCGCGATCTGGCTCATCGGAAAACATCCTCCCAAGCCCTCGATTTTCTTCGGGAACACCATCCAGAACCCGGTTCTATTCCGGAATCGCCTCGTTATCTTACTTCTGTTCAAGAAGTTGAAGACTTCGTGAAAACACATCCCGATGCCATTTTCAAGTCTCCCTATTCAGGGAATGGACGAGGCCATTTGTATGTACATGGGAACACGAATCCGACCTTTTTGCGTCAATGCACCGGTGTGATCAAACGCCAAGGAGGCATTATGGCGGAGAAACAATATACTGTGGTTCAGGATTTTGCAATGGAGTTTTCTTGCACTATTGGCGATGTCAACTTCCGCGGTTATTCCCTGTTTAAAACCCAACATTATGGTTATGGGGGCAATCTGTTGATGCCGGATGAGGAAATCCTTCGCTTTCTCTCTCCATATATAAATGTAGATAGGATCCTTGCCATGAAAGAATGCATTCTTGATTATCTGAAGCGGAATATAGCTCCCTATTATGAAGGGGATATTGGTGTGGATATGTTTGTGTATCAAGAAGATGGAAAGATGAAATGGCATCCGTTCGTGGAGATGAACATGCGTAAAACCATGGGGTTGGCCGCGCACGACATCTATGCCAAATATTGCCATCCACAAGCGAGAGGAATCTTCGAAATTCTCTATGAACCTCGTTATGGGAAGTTGAAGAAAGAGCTTGGTAATCAGAGAAATCAGTCACCGTTGAAGTTGGAAGATGGACTTTGGCACTCTGGAACGGTGGTGCTGAATCCCGTGACGGAAGCCACGCAGTACGCTGTGGTGGTGCGCTTGGACGCGTGACACGTGACGGACCGAATGCAGCATGATAACGGACGCTGCATCAGTGTTGACATTGGAAAAAAATGTGCTGCCCAATTGATTATTTTCCTATTTTCGCAGTTTGATTGTTTGGATAAGTTGTTTCAGCATAAGAATCAGATTATGAGATATTTTGAAAGTAAAGTCGTCAGTAATGAGCAAATAACAGGTGATATCTTCGTGTTGCGCGTGTTTCGTAACCAAGCGGAGGCTAGACCTGGACAATTTTACATGTTGAAAAGTTGGGACACGGAATTGACCCTGATGCGTCCGATCAGTATCTTCAAGGCTGAACCGGAAGAGATGTGGTTTATGTATCGCGTTGTTGGAGCTGGAACCCAGCGCTTTAGCGAACTTCAACTGGGTTTGCCCATAAAGCTTCTGGGACCTTGCGGGAACGGCTATCCCTACGAGGAATTGAAAGGCAAGGTGGCTGTTTTAGGCGGCGGCGTGGGAATCCCTCCGCTCTGCGAGACGGCTAAAACGCTTAAAAACCAAGGCGTTTCGGTGGATGCTTTCTTAGGATTCAAGGATGAGCTCTTTGCGGTGGAAGATTTCAAACCCTGGTGTGAGAATGTCTATATTTCAACGGAAACGGGCATCGAAGGACACAAGGGCTTTGTCACCGACCTGTTGAAACCGGGACAATACGATGCGGTGCTGACTTGTGGACCCGAGGTGATGATGCGCAAGGTGGCGGCGATGTGCAAAGAGGCGGGTACAACATGCTATTGCTCGCTGGAACACCGTATGGCCTGCGGTATCGGCGCGTGTCTCGGATGCAGCATCCGCACGAAAAACGGGATGAAGAGAGTCTGCAAGGATGGTCCGGTGTTCAATGCGGAAGACCTGTTGTGGTAAACAGGAATACAAAATGATAAAAAAAAACAATTGTTGACTATAATTTTGGAAAAGAATGATGGAAAATGTCAATTTGTCGGTGAAAGTCGCGGGAGTATCTTTTAAGAACCCGATTATTGCGGCTTCTGGCACCTTCGGATTTGGTGATGAATATAATGAATTGTATAATGTCGGATGTTTGGGCGGCATTAGCTCCAAGGGGCTTACGCTTCACGGGAAAGATGGAAACGAAGGCATCCGCGTGTGGGAGACCGCTTCCGGAATGATGAACAGCGTGGGCTTGCAAAACCCTGGTGTCGAGCATTTTATCCAAGAAGGTATCGCGCAGATGCGTCGTTTCGGCAATGTGCTGATCGCGAATATGGGTGGTCACAGTATGGACGATTATATCACGGGTGCCTCGATGCTCTCCAATGCGGATATCGACATGCTGGAACTCAATATTTCCTGTCCCAACGTGAAGAGTGGCGGAATGGCGTTTGGCATCAAAGCCGAGGTGGCTCGTGAAGTGGTGAAAGAAGTTCGTAAAGTGTGCGCTAAACCCCTGATGGTCAAGCTTTCACCGAATGCGGAGAATATTGTGGATATGGCTTTGGCCTGCGAAGAGGCTGGAGCGGACGCCCTCTCTTTGGTCAACACCTTCCAAGCGATGGCCATAGATATTCACAAACGGAAACCGGTGTTCAACAACGTCTATGCGGGACTCTCCGGCGCCGCCATTAAACCGATAGCGCTGCGAATGGTGCACTCCGTCTGCAAGAACGTGAAGGTCCCTGTGGTGGGCATGGGCGGCATCTATACAGCCGAGGATGTGCTGGAATTCATCATGGCGGGCGCGCAGGCCGTGCAGATCGGAACGGTGAACTTCAACAATCCGCTGGCCGGTCGCATAATATTGGACGACCTTGTTCGTTTGTGTGTAAAAGAAGGCATTGCGGATATCAATGAAATAAGAGGTGTCTGTTTGTAATTTGTTGAATGTTTATAAAAATTTAGAATATGAAAAAGAATCAAATCAAGGTTGCTTTAGTGGCACTCGTTTCCATGATTGTGTTGAATGTCAGTACGATAGGAACGGCTAACGCTCAATTTTCCTTAGGTCTGAAAGTGGCTGGAAATGCGGCCAACTACATCAAACTCACCGAAAGGAATTTCGGATTGGAGGCAGGTGTTTTTATGCGGTTGGGACAGAATTTCTTCTTCCAACCGGAGGTCAACTATGTGCTGAAAAGCTCCACGCTGAAAGACGCTGTTGAGGAAATCTCTTCAAATGTCCGTTTGAAACAGCACTATATTGCTGTCCCTGCGTTGTTGGGTTACCATTTCATTAACAATGAGAACTTTAAATTCAGATTGACGTTGGGACCGAGATTTGATTTCAAGATCGCGGATAATTTTCAGGACTCAAACTGGAAAACAGGTGTGGTTCAATGGGGCGCTCAAGTGGGTGCCGGCATTGACTTCTGGCGTTTTGCTTTGGATTTCAACTACTGTTTTTCTGTTGACAAATTCCAAAACACCTCAACAGCGGTTTCTAACAACCAGTATCAGAATATGTTCATCCTCTCTCTTGGATTTAAGATTGTGAAGTAGCCGTTTGATCATCTGAAAAAAAATACAAACCTACCCAAGGTTTGCTTAAAAAAATTCGTTATAGTATATGAGAGAGCATTCGGATGTGTTGCAATGGGTGGAGGCCAGCAGGATGGGCAATTCTCGTGCGCAACACAAACTGTTCAAGCATTTCTACAGCAAAGCGATGGGCATTTGCATGCGCTATGCGGGAAGTACGGACGAAGCTGCCGATATGCTCAACGAAGGTTTCTTGAAAGTGTTTTCTAACCTTGACAAATATGAAAACACAGGTTCTTTTGAGGCTTGGTTGAAAAAAGTGATGTGCAATGCCGCCTTGGATTATCGACGGAAATATGATCATGGGGTCAGTTTTGTGGATATTGACGAGGTGCCGGATGGCCAAATGACGGACCACCATTTGAATGAAGCAATCTCTAAGATTTCTTCCCATGAACTGGTGAGTTTGATTCAGTTATTGCCGCCCACAACGCGAACGGTGTTCAATATGTTCGTTTTTGAAGGATACTCACATAATGAAATCTCTCAGCAACTGAATATCTCGGTGAATACTTCCGCATGGCATGTGAACAGTGCGCGCAACCAACTCAAGACCGCTATTAGTAAGTATTATAATGAGTAGTTATGACGGATTTTGACAAATTGATTCAAGAAAAGGCAGAAGAAGCCACCTATACCTACAAACGCTCTGCGTGGCGGAATTTCCAAAAACATGCGGGTACGTACCGACCGGCTAAGTATTGGATTGCCGGTGCTGCGGCTACGGTGCTCGTAGGAACCACTGTGGGTGTTTTTATGTCTCAGAAGCCTGATAAAGTTACTCCACCGAGTGAACCCATGGAAGTGACTGTGGCTCAAGATACGTTGGCTTCTTTGCATGACGAGCAAACGGTTGAGTTGGAGGAACACAAGGAAATTGTTGCGCCAAAGAATAACCGTGCGTCAGAACAACCGCAAAAAACATCTGCTCAAGAGACGGATGCACAGCCAAAACCTACTGTGAATCCGCCCGCGAAAGAGCCGCGTGCCAATAATCCGAGACCAATGGGCCGCCCGTTAGTGATTGATGTGGATACCATCAAAGACAATGTGCCCACGGACGAAGAACTGAAAAATGGCAACAGCCGAATCTTTTAGAAATTACTTTTAGTTTTAGTTGATTTATTTTGTGATAAACAAAAATCCCCGCCAGCGTTGACGGGGATTATTATTTATCAAAGTGATTCGTTGATTACATAACTTTTCCCTTAACTTGAACCGTGCGAATCGGATTGTTGGGGTCGTTGGTTACAACATTGATAGAAGTATTTTGTGTGCTAGCACGACTCGGTGCTTTGATGTAAACGCTGATTTCAGCGCTGGAACCTGAAGGAATCTCCATCATGTTGGAAGAAACTTTATACATGGAGTTGCTCGTTTCCAAACATCTGATAATCAGAGGAGATTTGCCGCTGTTGCTTACAGTGAAGGTCATGGTCTTCGTGGTGTTCTTCTGCATTTCGCCGAAATCGAGGTTGTCGGTGGAAACAGCGCTCACAGGAGCGTTTTTCAGCTGTTTGGCAGACATCTTGGAGAAGTCTTCCTTGATGTTCATGGCATAATGTACACGTTTGGTTTGTTCGATGGAGTCGTTGGTGACAAATCTGATTTCGTCTTTCACTTGACCGAATTGATTACGTTTGGAAGCATCGTATTTCAGCACGAAGAAACCTTCCTGACCGGGAAGAAGTTCTGCGTTAAAGCTACGATAGACTTCAGAAACATAATTGCCGGGTTGCTCCATTTTGAAAGAGACGGGTTTGTTCCAGAAGTTGCGGACATAGAAAGTGTCCAATACGCTTTGGGTGTTCATGATGTTGTGAGAAACATCAGACACTTTGATGCGCACCATGCCGTTACCGCTCTTATAACCAGCAAGTTCGAACTCTGTCGGGGGACGTTTGATGACTTCACCCTTGATGAAAATCATGTGCGGGGTGGCCTTGTCGTTTTCCAAGAAACGAGGTTCGTTGGTGGTCACGCGGATGTTTTTGTTGAAAGCACCCGGACGGTTGTAAGGATTGTAGGTGGCTTCAATGTAGCCTTGTTGACCAGGGGCGATGGCACCTTTGGTGTAGTTTGCTGCTGTACAACCGCAGCCCGGACGGACGTTGGTGAGCTCCAGGGGCTCGTTACCCACGTTGGTGAAAATGAATTTGCCGGTCACTTTGCCGCCTTCTTCCTTGATTCTGCCAAAGTCGTAGGTGGTGTTCTCGAATTTGATTTCCGGTTGCGCAACGCAAATCAGGCTTACGACAACCGCTAACAAGAATAAGCTTAACTTTTTCATTGCCAAATATTTTTGTTGTTAATTTATAGAATCATTTATTTAAAATATTGCTCTTTTTTAAGCCCGCGAAAATACAATTTTTTCTCCGAACTGGTTTAAATTAATTCCATCAAAATTTCCGGAGGACATCAGAAGCAAAACCGATTTGTGCCAATCCGTTTCCAGCAGGGCTTTTTGGAGCTTTTCAGAATCGTTGAAAACTTGTAAATCTTCGCGTTCGAAAGCTTTGAAGATCATCTCCGGATGGATGGCGGGCAGTTTTTTGTGCTGAACAGCGGCGGGGGAATAGTAAACCATCGCCACATCCGCTTCATCCATGGCATGGGCGTATTGTTGCAGAAACTCCTCTGTGAGACTGCTGAAGGTGTGCAACTCCATGCAAGCCACTAACTTGCGATCGGGATATTGCTCGCGCACTGCGTTTATGGTGGCTTTTAGTTTGGAAGGAGAGTGCGCAAAGTCTTTATAGACAGCGCATTCCGATGATTTTGCGACGAGCTCCAAACGTTTTGACGCGCCCTTGAAGGAGACGATAGCTTCGTAGAACTGTTCGTCGGTGAGCCCCAAAGCGTTGCAGGCCAACCGAGCCGCGTTGATGTTCATCAGGTTGTGCTTGCCGAAGATTTGCAGCGGGTAAGATTTCTCGCCATCTTTGAGGTATGTGATTCCGTCTTGGATGTAGTAGGGGTGCACACCGTAAGGCTTCCTCGTGGTGTTGGAGATGCGTTCGCCGAGTTTGCGGAGCTCTTCATCTTCTTGACAGTAAATGAGTTGTCCATCGGCGGGAATCATCTTGGCGAAGATTTCGAACTGCTCCACATAGTTTTCGAAGGTGGGGAAAACGTTGATGTGGTCCCAAGCGATACCGCTGATGATGCCGATGGTGGGCTGATAGACATGGAATTTCGGACGGCGGTCGATGGGGGAGGTGAGGTACTCGTCGCCTTCGATGACCATCACCTTGGCGGTGTCGGAGAGGCGCACCATAACCTCGAAGCCTTCGAGTTGCGCTCCGACCATGTAGTCGCAGTCAATATGCTGATGCTGAAGCACATGGATGATCATGGAAGTGATGGTGGTTTTTCCGTGGCTGCCGCCGACCACCACACGGATTTTGTCTTTGCTCTGTTCGTAAAGGTATTCGGGGTAGGAGTAGATGCGCAGTCCTAACTCTTTGGCTTTCAGAAGCTCGGGGTTGTCCTCACGGGCGTGCATGCCGAGGATGACGGCGTCCAAGTCCGGGGTGATTTTCTCAGGATGCCAGCCGATGTCATCCGGGAGGATGCCGTATTTGGCGAGGCGACCTTTGGCAGGATCGAAGATTTCATCATCCGATCCAGTGACTTCAAACCCTTTGATTTTGAGAGCGATAGCCAGATTGTGCATGGCACTGCCCCCGATGGCGATAAAATGTACTTTCATTTGGTAATGGTTATAGGTTATTGGTTATTGAAGCGAGTGGAGAGTTGGGAGTTGAGAGTTAGTAGTTAGTAGTTAGTAGTTAGTAGTTAGTAGTTAGACTCGGTCTTAACGAAAAAGTTGAAAATTTATTGCAAGAAATGTGAGTGTTGGATTTTTGTGTACTTTTGCTGCCTGATTTACAGATATGCTATATGTTGATAATGAGCAAGATATGGTTTGAAGTTGCCCCGATGTCGCACCAGTTTCCTATGAGCGTATGATGAAGGTCACGTTGTTGGGGACTGGGACTTCGCAGGGTGTGCCCGTGGTGGGATGCCAGTGTGAGGTGTGTCGTTCGGACGATCCGCGCGACAAACGTTTGCGCACCTCCGCGTTCGTGGAGGTCGATGGGGTGCATCTGCTTATCGATACAGGTCCCGATCTACGTCAACAGCTTCTGCGCGAGCAGATTACGGACGTGGATGCGGTGTTGCTTACCCACGAGCACAAAGACCACCTCGCCGGTTTGGATGACATCCGTCCGATTTACTTTAGACGGAAACGGCCCATGGATATCTACGGCATGCAGCGCGTGCTGAATGTGGTGCGCAAAGATTACGATTATGCCTTCAAGGAGCATCCTTATCCTGGCGCACCCTCTTTCCAATTGCATCCCGTCCGACACGACTGCTTCTTTGTTCAAGATGTTGAAATCCAGCCTATTCAGGTACGACATCTGACTTTGCCCATTTTGGGTTATCGCATCGGCAAGTTCGCCTACATCACAGATGCCAGCTTTGTGGCGGATTCCGAAATGGAGCTCCTCAATGGTGTGGAAGTCCTGGTGGTGAATGCGTTACACCACGAGAAGCACTATTCCCACTTTAATGTGGAGCAGGCGCTGCAGTTCGTGGAGAAGGTCAACCCGCAACACGCCTATTTTACACACTCCTCCCATCACATGGGCTTGTATGCCGATGTGGAGAAGACGTTGCCGTCGCACGTCACTTTAGGTTACGACGGGCTGCAATTCACTGTCGGTAAATAGAGACGACCTTCCGTTTGCGCACTGTTTTCTGGGTGCGCAGG
Source organism: uncultured Bacteroidales bacterium (assembly GCA_900317715.1). Taxonomy (GTDB): domain Bacteria; phylum Bacteroidota; class Bacteroidia; order Bacteroidales; family WCHB1-69; genus F23-D06. Next base: position 11,316 of record ONHS01000026.1, read on the forward strand.
TTCCATTTTTCGATCTGCACGACATACATGCCCGCAGGTGCAGGGTTTCCGTTTTCGTCGTTCCCTTCCCAGCGAAAGAACGCTTCTGTTCCGCATAACACGTTGTTGGCCAGTTGTTTCACTGGATGACCTCGGTTGTTGAATATGTTGATGCTCACCCGATTCTCATCCTCCGTGAACTTGCATAGAACCTCCGTGTAATCTTCAAAACCGTCATTGTCGGGCGAAAAAACATCAGGCAGGACCTCGAACTCATCCTCTGATTCCGCATTCCCGGATTGCGAGTTTTGGTATCCCGGGGTGCCGAACCCCGCGCTCTCCGCCGCCGAACGCCAGTTGTTCTCATCCTGCGTGGGATGATTCGCGTACAACCGTTCCAAGCTTACCCCTTTGGTCGTCAGCAATTTGTCATAATGCATCTCTTCGCTGTAAGCCAAACGGTCTATTGGTCGCAAGCTTCTGTCCGTCAAATGGATAACCCCTTCGCTGATGGCGAAATCAGGCATGGAATCGCATTCCATCAATCGCTTTTCGTCTTTACATATATATTGTTGTAGGGTGATTTCCCTCTGTTTACATAGAACAGCGTATTCTTGGGGATGCAGTTGGAAACCTTTGGAAACGGCCACCACGGCCTTCTGCGGCAGCGTGTCGCCGCCGTAGCCGACCTTAACGTCCTTCAAATCAATGATATGGTTCGAACGATTGTAGATTTCCAGATACTCCGCATTCTGATTGTCCAAAGGATTGGTTAGGATTTCGTTGATTACCAAATCGTTGTGTGATGGTGGCGAAGAGATGCCGAACAGAGTTTCCAGATAAACGGGGTACAGACTCCCACTGCAGTCTGTTAGATGACCGTTCACGAGGAGTCGATAGGTGATGTTCGGTTGTGGAGGATTCGAGAAGTGCACGTCTAAAGAACTGAATTTTGGAGGAACTTCCGTGATGCACAGAATCTCCAAGTTTGGTGACGTTTGGAATAGCGATTCCTGCGCTAAGACGTTATCAGTGAGCGTTTTAGAGAAGTGGATACGCAGAGTCAGCGAATCCGTCATGGTTATACCCGAAATTGTCGGGGAATCGTTGTCATACAGCGTGTTACGGATGGAGTTGGGGCGTCCGGGGGTGCCGCCGAGAGGGTCTGTGGAGGAGTCCCAGTTCCATTTTTCCGCGCACGGCCAGTTCTCATCCACCATTTCCAATGACCAACCGCCTTCCTGTTTGATGGTTTCCGAATGCCACTCTCTTTTGAATTGGATATGATGGATGACCGCATCATGCTGATCATAAAGCGTTAACGATTGTCCGCCATCTGTAATGGCCAAAGAGGAGAGTGTGATGATGTGCTCGCAAAACGGAGCGAAGTCTGTCTCGAATTTTTGCGCGATGATGACGGCGTAACCACAACTGTCGAGGGTGATGTTGGGGAGCTTTTTGACGGTGTTTCCGACATTTAGCTTCCAATTTTGCAGCGAAACAGGGTGGGGGAGACGGTTGTGCAACTCGATGTACTCCACCGCCGGCAGTCCGATAGTCGGGGTTGGCTTGGCCATTACCTCACTGATAATAATATCGTAACGCTCTAATTCTGAGACTGTTTGACCTTTTGCGACCTGAGTCGTTCCGAAAAAAAATAACATTACGAATAATGTTTTCAATGTTTTTACGTTCATAGTTTTTGTTTTCGAATTATGTTTGCAAAAATACTACATTTGCCGCCGAAAGTCAAGTATTGTTGATAACTTTTTTCAAAATAATAAAGAAACAATGAAAATAGCCTTAGTAGGAGCCACCGGTTTAGTGGGTGGAGTGATGCGTAAAGTGTTGATTGAAAGAGGATTCGGAGATTGTGAATTCATCCCTGCGGCCTCTTCGAAGTCTGTTGGGAAAAAGGTGATGTTCGGAGACCGCGAGGTAGCTGTGGTGTCTGTGGAAGATGCCATTGCCGCAAAGCCCGAGTTCGCGATATTCTCAGCGGGCAGCGCAGCCTCGAAAGAGTACGCCCCCAAGTTCGCCGCTGTCGGCACTGTGGTCATCGACAACTCCGCCGCATGGCGCAGCGATCCCGACATTCCGTTGGTTGTGCCCGAAATCAACGGCGACGTGATTACTCCCAAAGATCACATTATTGCGAATCCGAACTGCTCTACCATCCAAATGGTGATGGCGTTGGCACCTCTGCATCAACGTTTTAAGATTAAACGTTTGGTTATTTCCACCTATCAATCGGTGACGGGTACGGGTAAGAAGGCAGTTGACCAGCTGATGTACGAGCGCGCAAATCTTCCGATTGCGGAGATGGCTTATCCTTATCCCATTGACATGAACCTCTTCCCTCATGGCGGCTCTTTCACGGACGACGGTTATACGACCGAAGAAATCAAGTTGTTGAACGAGACTCGTAAAATTCTGAGGGATAATGATATACAAGTTACGGCTACGGTCGTTCGCGTGCCTGTTACAGGAGGACACTCTGAAGCGGTGAACGTGGAGTTTTACAACGAGTATGAAATATCGGAAGTGTATGATTTACTGAACAATATGCCAGGCGTGAAGGTCCTTGACAATCCTGCAGAGAATGTCTATCCTATGCCGAAATATGCTGAAGATCAAGACGATGTGTTCGTAGGACGTATCCGTCGCGACTATTCTCAGCCCAAAACGCTGAACCTCTGGGTTGTGGCCGACAACCTCCGCAAGGGAGCGGCTACGAATGCCGTGCAGATTATGCAATTCATAATTCACAATTCATAATTCATAATTTATTCATTAGAAATTAATACAAAACCTTACCATTATGTTAAAAAGAAAACTTATTCCGCTTTGTTTCGCGGTTTTTATCACCTTGCTGGCGGGAGCCTGTGATAGGGAGCCTGTTAAGCCAGAACCTTCCCCAACCCCTAGTCCGAGTACTCAAGAGGGTATCTACCTTGGTGTGATTGGATTTAACGATCAGCTGTATATCAAAGAGATCAGTCTTTTAAATAGCTCTACGTTCCAAAATTTCACTAATTTTATCAACAACTTGACTCCCGGCAATGGTACAGCCTTGTATTATGCTGATTATACGGCGTTGAAGAAAATGAAGGCGTTTCCGAAGCCCTACGAACTGAAAAATGTGGCGTTGGTGACCTTTACCGACGGCCTCGACAACATTTCAACCGCCAATAGCCAATACGACCCGGATGGTTATGGCAGTACCTCAGCCTATCGAAATGCTTTGCACGGTATGATCATGAATGAGCCTATTCATGGCCTGAATGTTTCGGCGTATTCCATTGGCTTGAAGGGAAGCGACGTCACGGACGAGGCGCAGTTTATGGAGACTTTGCGGAAATTGTCCAGCAGCGACAACAATGTCTTCCAGGTGGCGAATATGAGCGAAGCCATGCAACGTTTCTCCGAGATTGCTTCCAGCCTGTATTCCATATCCACTTCTGTGAATTTGGGTGTGAATGTGCCTGGCGGTTATGATGACGGTCAGCGCCTCCGTTTCACGTTCGATAACGTTTCGTCTGCAACGAGTTCCACCAAATTCATTGAAGCCACCTATCGTCGTACATCCAGTGGCATCAGAGCGCTGGACAACGTGATATACTATGGTTTTGCCCCAGGCGCAACCACCATACCGTCTTCCTCTTCACAAGGAGCCTATTACACGTTCCTGTTCCAAAACTTAACCTATTTAGACGGCAGTACTGTCCCTCAATCTGATTTGAACAATATCAAGCTGTGGAAGCAGACCAGCACAGGTGCGTGGGACAAGGAGACCGAATTCAACCCGGCAAGCTCGACCACCGTCACGGAGGAAAAGAACAGCGCGTTGATCATCCTCGTTCTCGACTGCACCACCTCGTTGGGCAGCGATTTCGTCCACATGCAAGAGAGCGCTAAGAATTTTGTCGGAACGTTGGCTAATGTCAATAACAGCAAGAAATAATTCATAATTCATAATTCATAATGCATAATGCATAATGCATAATTAGGGCGTGGCCGTGGGTTGCGCCCTTTTTTTGTCATACGATACTGAAAATCAGAAATTTTTGTTAGACGCTCGTTACGATATTTTTTGTATTTTTGCAATCTTGTATTCATGAGTATATGAAAAGAATAGTTTTACTGATATTTGGATTGCTGGCGGTATCCTTTTTGTACGCGCAAGCGTCTCATAATAAGGCGGTTGTAGGTTTCTATAATGTGGAAAACCTGTTTGACACGATTGATGACCCGCTTAAGAATGACGAGCAATTCTTGCCCGAAGGCGACTACCGTTGGAACAGTGACCGCTACAATGCCAAATTGGAGGCCCTTTCGAGGGTGATTTCCGAGATGGCGAAGTTGGATGGCGGTTTGGTGGTTTTGGGCGTTTCAGAAATTGAGAATGAGCAGGTCCTTTTGGATCTCGCCGCTACCGAACTTTTGAAACCCTACCACCTCTCGGTTTGCCATCATGAGTCTCCCGATCGTCGTGGTGTGGATGTAGCCTTCTTCTACGATGGGTCGCGTTTCAAAATCTTGAGTACTAAGGCGTTCCCGACGATAGTGCCCAATAATCCCGACTTCATCACCCGTGACCAATGGCTGATGACGGGCATTCTGGACAATACCGACACCCTTTACATTGTGGTGAACCACTGGCCGTCGAAGTCTGGTGGTGAGCAAAGAAGCCTGCCCGGACGAATGGCAGCTGGACAGCTGGGTCGCCATATTGCGGATTCCATCCTCAACGCTCATCCCGGTGCAAAGTTCATCTATATGGGCGACTTGAACGACAACCCCACCTCGAAGTGCATTATCACCGAAATGGGAACGAAAACCAAACCCGAGAAACTCACGATTTATGATCTTTACAACCCCATGTGGAAACTCTTCCGTGACGGTCTCGGCTCCTACGCTTACCGCGATTCTTGGGAAATGCTCGACAACATTATCATCTCCGGCGGCTTGGTGAATGCACGCCCCGGCACCTACAAATTCCGCTCTGCACACATCTTCCGCAAAGACTTCATGTTCACCAAAACAGGCTCGTACATGGACTATCCCTTCCGCACTTTCGCGGGTGGCAACTACCAGGGTGGATACAGCGACCACCTGCCTGTTTATATTGTGCTGACGAAGTGAGATTGGCTTTTGGCTGTTGGCTGTTAGCTGTTGGCCGTAGGACTTTGAACATTGAACTTTGAACTTTGACTTTGAACTTTGAACTTTGACTAAGACAATAAAACACCATAATTCTCGTTACTTTTAACCTCTAAACCCACTAACCTTTAAACTCTAAACTATAAACCCTAAACCGTAAACTATAAACCGTAAACTGTAAACATAAACAAAAAAAATGAAACGACTCGTTATCATTCCAACGTACAAAGAAAAAGAGAACATTGAGAACATCATCCGGGCGATTTATGACCTGATTGATGTACATATATTAATTATAGACGACAATTCGCCGGATGGTACGGCGGATATCGTGAAGTCGCTGATTCCCGAGTTCGAAGGCCGCCTCTTCATCGAGGAACGCACCGGCAAGTTGGGACTGGGCACTGCCTATATCCATGGTTTCAAGTGGGGCTTGGCCCGTGGTTACGACTATCTTTTTGAGATGGACGCTGACTTTTCGCATGATCCGCACGATTTGCAACGTCTTTACGACGCATGCGAAACACAGAATGCGGATGTCGCGGTGGGTTCCCGTTACTGTCAGGGCGTCAACGTGTTGAACTGGCCGATGGGGCGTCTGCTGATGTCCTACTACGGTTCCGCATACGTGCGCACCGTGTTAGGCGTGCCCGTGAAAGACACCACCGCCGGCTTCATCTGCTACCGCGCGGATACCCTCAACGCCATCGATTTCGATAAAATCAAACATATCGGCTACGGCTTCCAGATTGAGATGAAGTTCACGGCTTGGAAACTCGGTTTCAAGATTGTGGAAGTCCCGATTATCTTCAAAGACAGAACGTTAGGTGTCTCCAAAATGAGCTCTGGCATCTTCCGTGAAGCCATCTTCGGCGTAATCGGTCTGAAGATCCGCAGCTGGTTCCGGAAATGGGAACGCGTCGATAACCGCGCGAAGCTGGGGTGTTAGACGTGTGATGTATGACGTGTGAAATGATAAAAGAAACAGTATGTACTTATTATAACTACTAACTACTAACTGCTAATTTTCAATCCCCTTCAATAACCAATAACCTATAACCCATAACCATTAAGAATGGAATACTTTGTTGCGAAGACTTTTGCCGGATTGGAGACCGAGCTTTTCAAGGAACTGCACGCTTTGGGTGCGCAGAACTGTCAGAAGCTCAGTCGGGCGGTTGCCTTTGAGGGCGACATGGAGATGCTATACCGTGCCAATTACTATTGTCGCACGGCGTTGCGCATCCTTTGGCGGCAAAAACGGTTCAAATTCCGCAACAATCGCCAATATTACGAACAGATTTTCGACTTTCCGGCTGAAAACTACCTTTCCCCCGACGGGACGTTGGCTGTTCATGCCACGAATGTCGATTCTATTTTCAAAACGCCGCTTTTTGCTTCCGTATTAGCCAAAGATGCGATCTGCGACCGTTTCCGCGAACACTTCGACAGGAGACCCTCGGTCGATAAAGACTACCCCGACGTACAATTCCATTTGCATATCTATCAGGATGAGGCTCAACTGTTTATGGACAGTTCGGGCGAATCTTTGCATAAGCGCGGCTACAAGGTGCGCAACCATCCTGCCCCGCTGAATGAGGTGGTGGCGGCTGCTATGATTATGAAGAGCGGCTGGAATGCCACCTGCGATTTCGTTGACCCGATGTGCGGTGGCGGCACGTTGCTGATAGAGGCGGCCATGCAGGCGCTGAACATCCCGGCTGGTTTCTACCGTCGCGAGTACGGCTTCTACCAGTGGAAGAACTTTGACCGTCAGATGTGGCGAAAAGTACGCGAAGAGGCTGACATCAAGGATGATGTGGCCGTCAACTTCTACGGTTCGGATATCGATTCCCGTTTTGTGGACATTGCTCGCACAAATGTGCAAAAAGCTCGTTTACAGGATTTTATCCTTATCGAAAGACAAGATATGCGTCGCTCGGATCCCGAAAACGTCCCTTCTGTGGTGATGATGAATCCGCCGTATGGGGAACGCCTCTCCGTTGACGACATAAACACCCTCTATCGGGAAATCGGCGACACACTGAAAAAACGTTATGCTGGATGTAAGGCGTTCATTATCAGCTCTGATATTGACGCGTTGAAACATATTGGACTGAAACCGACCCATAAGTGGCCGATGTTGAACGGCTCGTTGGAATGCATGTTCCAGGAATATGAGCTTTTTGCTGGTGATCGGAAACAACACGTAATTCAGCAAAAGCAACCGCAATGAGACGTTCGTTCCTGATATTGATTGTGCTGATTTCCACCGTCTTAGGCGGTTATGCGCAGAGTAAGTACAGCAACGAGTTCCTGTCGCTGGGCTTGGGCGCGCGTGGTCTCGGCATGTCCAACACGATGTGCGCATTGACCGACGATGTGACTTCCGCCTACTGGAATCCTGCCGGCTTGACGCGCATGGAAAAGCGCTACCAGTTGTCGCTGATGCACGCTGAATATTTCGCAGGCATTGCCAAATACGACTATGCGGGTATTGGCTACAAGATTGACACGAACCAGTCTGTGGCCTTTTCCTACATCCGTTTCGGGGTGGACAATATCATGAACACCACGCAATTGATTGATGATCAAGGAAATGTGGATTACGATAGAATCACCTACTTCTCGGCAGCGGATAATGCGTTCCTGTTGAGTTATGCGTATGCATTTCCGCAAGTGCCGGGTCTTTCGGTGGGTGCCAATGCGAAGATTATCCATCGGAAAATTGGTCAATTTGCGCGTTCGTGGGGATTCGGTTTGGATTTCGGCTTACAATATAATAATAAGGGCTGGCAGGCGGGCGTGATGTTGCGCGACGGCACCTCTACTTTTAATGCGTGGAATTATTCCCTCACCGACGATGTCATTGCCGTTTTTGAAGAGACGGGCAACGAAATTCCCGAAAACGACATGGAGTTGACCGTTCCGGCGTTGCTGATTGGCGGTGGCAAGACAGTGCATTTCGGGAAAGGTTTTCACGGAACATTTGCTATAGGACTGGACTGCACCTTTGACGGGAAGCGTAATACCTTGATTAAGAGTGATATCATCAGCGTTGATCCGCATGTTGGGATGGAGTTTGACTACAAGCGTATCGTTTTCTTACGTGCGGGTGTGGGCAATTTCCAGTATGAACCCGATTTTGACGGCAAGCAGAAAGTGACCTTGCAGATCAACTTCGGCGTTGGCGTAAATATTAAAGATATAGTGGCGATTGATTACGCGTTCACGGATTTGGGCAACCTCTCCATTGCGCAGTATTCCCACATTATTTCGCTCAAAGTTGGCTTAAACAAATTCAAAAAATAAAACCATGTCAGAAAATCAGAAAACCATAACCATTCAAAAATTTCCCTTTTCGGAAGCACAATTCAAATTACGTTTGAAAACAGACAGCACCTTCACCTACACTCCCGAGGAGGAGTTGGAAATGTGCAAGAATCTTTTGGGTAGTGTCGATTTGACCACGCTGGAAGGCGCAGACACGACCGAAAAGGTTCAGAAATTGTGCGATACTGCCATCTCTTTCCGTGATGATGATAAAGGAATCCCTTCCACCGCGTCCGTTTGTGTCTATTCTCCGTTCGCTTCGGTGGCGAAAGAGCGGCTGAAAGGCACGTCTATACACGTGGCGTGCGTCGCGGGCGGGTTCCCGTCAGGACAACTGCCCATCAATTTGAAGGTGGCGGAGGTGGAATATGCGGTTGCGCACGGTGCGGACGAAATCGACATGGTGATTTCGCGCGGGGCTTTCCTCGAAGGTCGCTACCAACAGGTCTATGACGAAATTCTCGCTATTCGTAAGGCTTGCCCTCAACAGAAGCTGAAAGTGATTTTGGAGACTGGCGAGCTGGTCACGCCGCAGAATATCTATCGTGCATCGCAGTTGGCCATTCACGCTGGTGCGGATTTTCTGAAGACTTCTACCGGAAAAATTGCCGTAAATGCCACTCCTGAAGCATTTTGGGTGATGATGTTTGCCATCAAACAGCATTTTCAGGCCACGGGTCAGAAGGTCGGCATCAAGGTGGCCGGCGGACTTTCTACCCCTGAGCAGGCATACACGTATCTCCACATTTGGAAGCAAAACATGGGCAAAGAGTGGGTGACTCCCGACTTGTTCAGAGTGGGCACCAGCAGGGTCGCCAACAAGATTTTTGAAAAAATTCAAGATTTTTTTATGTAAGTGTTGGAGTATAAAGAAATTATTGTATTTTTGCAGCCTGAAAAATTTCAGTAGTAATATTAATAAATAAACAAGTTAAAGTTATGACTAAAGCAGAAATCGTTAACGAAATTTCCAACCGCACTGGTTATGAAAAAAACAGCGTTCAAACAATCGTTGAAGCTTTCATGGATTCTGTGAAGAAAACGATGGTGAACGGTGAGAATGTTTATTTGAGAAGCTTCGGCAGCTTCATCGTGAAGCACAGAGCTGAGAAGACCGCTCGTAATATCTCCAAAAACCAGACTATTACCATCAAGGCTCACAATATTCCTGCATTCAAACCTTGCAAGGATTTCGTAGAAGCTGTTAAGAAGAACACAAAATAATCATTTTTAACAATTTATATCATTATGCCTAGCGGAAAAAAACGTAAACGTGCGAAAATGAATACGCACAAGCGCAAAAAAAGACTAAGAAAGAACAGACATAAGAGCAGATAGTCTGGCGCAAGTTAAAATGAAAACTAAATGGTTTGTAACGACCATTTAGTTTTCTTTTCATTTATATATATGGAGAATAATCAAGAAGAAATCACAAAAGAAATTATCATCACTTCTCATACCAATGAGGTGCAAGTGGCTCTTCTGGAGGATAAGAAGCTGATGGAAATTCATACCGAGAAGTCTTCGTCGCAGTTTTCCGTCGGAGACATCTACTTGGGCAAGGTCAAGAAGATCATGCCGGGTTTGAATGCCGCTTTTGTGGATGTGGGGAGTGAACGGGAGGCTTTTTTGCATTATCTCGATCTCGGTATTCATGGGAGAACCATGAATGCTTTTGTCAGTCAGGCCATTACCACCGGAAAACGGAGCATCAGCCGGGTGCAGTACCTGGAGGAGATTCCGAAAAACGGTAAGATCAGCGACGTGCTGACTTCCGGGCAGCAGATTATGGTGCAGGTGGCCAAGGAACCTATCTCTACGAAAGGACCGCGCATTACCACCGAGATTTCCTTCGCGGGACGTTATCTGGTGTTGGTGCCTTTTGGTGATAAAATATCTGTATCTCAGAAAATTAAGAGCGGTGAGGAACGCAAGCGCCTGCGTACAGCGGTGCAGAGTATCCGTCCGCGTAACTTTGGCATTATCATTCGTACTGTGGCTGAGCATAAGTCGGTGGAGGAACTTTCTGCCGACCTTGACATGTTGCGCTACCGTTGGGACACGACGGTGGAGAACCTTTTCGCGTCGAAAGCGCCCGTGCGACTCGCCCAGGAAGAAAACCGTATCGCTTCGTTGTTGCGCGATTTCCTCAACGACTCGTTCCACGCCATTTACGTGGACACCCCGGAGATTTTCACCGAAGTGAAGAACTATCTTCACATTCATGCGCCCGAACAAGAGGCCATCGTCAACCTTTACACCGAAAAACAGCCCATTTTTGACCATTTTAACGTGGCCAAGCAGATTAAGGGCTCCTTTGGTAAGGTGGTGACGGTGAAAAACGGTGTTTATCTCATCATAGAACACACAGAAGCCATGCATGTGATTGACGTGAACAGCGGAAATCGCGTGAAATCATCTCAGACACCGGAACAGAACGCTCTGAACACCAATATGATAGCAGCTCAGGAAATTGCTCGTCAGCTGCGACTGAGAGATATGGGCGGCATAATCACTATCGACTTCGTGGATTTGCACGACCCGGTGAACAAAAATACGCTGAACAAGGCGATGGCTGAGTTCATGCGCAACGACAAAGCAAAACATACCATCCTGCCGCTCAATAAGTTCGGGTTGATTCAGATTACCCGTCAGCGTGTGCGTCAGGCCACCATCATCGAGAATACGGAGGTTTGTCCGACCTGCAAGGGCACGGGTAAAATCAAACCGCCGATCGTGATTGAAGACGAAATCGCCAACGCGCTCGATTTCCTGTTTGAGAAGCAACACGAGCCGAAAATCACGATCGTCACCCATCCTTTCGTGCATGCCTATTTGACGAAAGGATTCCCTTCCATCCGCCTGAAATGGTGTTTCCATTACAAGAAACACCTCAAAATCGTCCCCAATCAGAGCAATCGCCTCACCGAGGTGCATTACATGAACGTTCACAACGAGGAAATCATCCTCTGGAACGAACCTGCCCGCGAGTAGTTATGGTGGACGTACCGGCATATATCATCACTCAAATGGAACGCTTCTGCGCTTGGCAGGAGCGTTGTCCATTTGATGTGCACCGTAAATTGAATTCCTATCACCTTTCGGAAGAGCAGGAAGAATCCGTTATTAAATATCTGAAAGAGAATCAGTTCCTTGACGAAGACCGTTATGTCGAATCCTTCGTGCGCAGTAAGGTCAAAGCGGCATGGGGCAAGCAAAAAATCGTGGCCGCCCTCCGCGCCAAACAAATCCCTTCCGCCCTCATAGACCGTTACTGCGCCGAGATTTCCGTAGACGATTACACGGAAAAACTGCGCCAAAGCATCGAAAAATGGCAGCGCAGCCACCCCAACGTGGAAAACGCCCGGGCGAAGTTGGTCCGACATCTGCTCGGCAAAGGCTATGGGATGGAGGAGGTGATGAAGGAGTTAGCAGTTAGCAGTTAGTAGTTAGCAGTTGTTGGGGTAGTACATCCGATAATACTTTAAACTTATTATAATACAATTCCTTAAGCAGCCTCGAAGAGGCAAGACGCGTAAAACGCAATTAACCCCATACAAGCGAAGCGCAGTGTGGGGGGGGTGAAAGATATGAATAAAAAAACGATAATGATAGTCATGGCGGCGGTGTTGGCCGTCGTATTGATAGTGGCCAGTATTGCCACCGTAGGGAAATCCGGAGCACATGCGAATAGCGTCACCCGTTCCGAGCAGACAGCCGTTGTGCCGGATGGTGCGCTCGAAATTCCCACATACATACGTGCGCGTGCCCATTCCCAACAAATTTCCCACAAAGCCTATACGGTGGATTACAACGAAGAGTGGCGGTTGGCCAACTGGGTGGCGTATTCCCTTGACAGCACCCAGACCAAAGGGCCTGTGGAGCGCTACACCAAGTTTGATCTCGATCCGCAGGTGAAGGGCGCGACTGCACAATGGTGGGACTACAAAAACACCTCTTATGACCGTGGGCATTTGGTGCCCGCCGGCGATATGAAGTGGGATGCGACGGCGATGCAGGAGTGCTTCTATCTCAGCAATATATGTCCGCAAGATCACACGCTTAACGAGGGTGACTGGAACTATTTGGAGAATCGTGTGCGCGGTTGGGCCAACTTCTACGGGAAGGTTTATGTGGCGTGCGGTCCTATCGTTTCCGCACATCCTGTGACGATAGGGGAGAACTGCATCGCTGTGCCCGACTCTTTCTACAAGGTCGTTCTATGCGATATGCGCGGCACCTGGAAAGCCGTCGGTTTTGTCTATGCCAACAATGGCACACACCACAACCTGAACTACTATACCCGCACCGTCGATGACGTAGAACGCCTCACCGGCATCGATTTCTTCCCGCAGCTGCCTGACGACGTGGAAACTCGTGCTGAATCGGAAATTGACTGGGAGGCGTGGCGGATCAGAAATTAGGGTTTAAGGTTTAAGGTTTAAGGTTTAGGGTTTAAGGTTTAGGGTTTAGAGGTTAGAAGGCAATAGGGAATAGGGAACATCCCAAAGTCACAAGTCACAAGTCATAAGTCACAAATCACAAATCACAAGTCATAAATCACAAGTCACAAGTCTAACCAAAATTTTGTACTTTTGCCAAAATTTTTGGAACAATGAAAAACACCATTAAAATCTATTGCAAGAATATTGACAAGGAAATTGAAGTGCCGTGCGGCATCACTCTTCAAGAGTTTGTGAGTAAAGCCGAATTAATGCCCGAGAACCCATATTTTGGCGCTTTGGTGAACAACAAGGAACGCGATATGTCGTTCCGTCTGACCAAGCCGGCATTGGTCGATTTCTTCGATTATTACAGCAATTACGGTCGGAACGGTTATATGCGTTCGCTCTTTTTCCTGCTTTTCCATGCCGTTGATTCCCTTCTTCCGAAGGATGTGAAACTTCGCATCAAACACTCCATTTCAGGTGGAAGGTATTGTACCTTGGAGAATATGGACGGTCCTATTACCGATAAGTTGGTGAAAGTACTTTACCTTTTCATGAAGGATGTGGTGCGTCGCGATCTTCCCTTCACTCGAGAGGAGATGTTGACCAAAGACGCTATCCAAGCGTTTCAGGAGCATGGACTGGAAGATAAGTACGAGTTTTTCAAAAATCGCGACAGAATCTACACTTCGGTCTATCAACTGGACAAAAGCATTAACTACTATTACGGTTTCTTACTTCCCTCCACGGGTTATCTAACCACTTTTGGCTTGGAGAAATACGAGGAAGGTTTGCTGCTGAAACTGCCTTCCAAGAAAAATATCAATGCGATGGCCAAAACCCGAACCTTTCCTAAGTTGTTTTCTGTCTATAAGTTAGATAAGCAATGGGTGGAGTCTATGGGGGTGCCGTATGTCTTCAATTTGAACAAATATACCAACAGCACCCAGATACAGTCCGGGGTGCTGGTTGCTGAAGCCTATCAGGAGAAGCAGATGGCGCGGGTGGCGGACATGATTCAACAGCGCGGAGATGTGAAGATGGTGTTGATCAGCGGTCCCTCCAGTTCAGGCAAGACCACTTCGTGTCGCCGTCTGTCGGTGCAATTGGCGGTGTTGGGCTACTATCCAGTGCCTATTTCCGTGGATGACTTCTTTGTGGAGCGCGACGATACCCCGAAGGATGAAAATGGCGAGTATGACTTCGAATCTTTGCACGCCATCGATTTGCCGTTGTTCAACAATACCCTCAATCGCCTTCTTGCCGGTGAAGAGGTGGAAATCCCAACGTTTGATTTCACCCAAGGCAAAAAGGTATGGACTGGCAAGAAATTGCAGCTGAGGGGGAACGCCATATTGGTGATCGAAGGTATCCACTGCCTCAATCCCGAATTGACCGCGCAAGTGCCCGACGAAATCAAGTTCAAGGTGTTCGTCTCGGCGCTTACCTCTCTTTCTTTGGACCGTCAAAATCCGATCCCGACTTCCGACAACCGATTGATACGCAGAATTGTACGCGATTACAACTATCGTGGTTATTCTGCGGTGGATACGATACGTCGTTGGCCTAGCGTACGGCGCGGCGAGGAAAAGAACATCTTCCCGTATCAGGAAAATGCTGATGTGATGATCAATACCTCGTTAGTTTTCGAGCTTTCCGTCCTCAAACCCTACGCGATGCCGATTTTGTATGCCGTTCCGGAAACGGTACCTGAATATGCAGAGGCGACTCGCCTGATTAAGATGCTCACATTCTTCAAGACTATTCCTGTCTCGTCTCTGCCGGGAACCTCTATTTTGCGTGAGTTTGTCGGTGGTAGTTTCTTCTCCCTCTGATGATTACGCTGATAGGTTCTGGCAATGTGGCGACCTGGATCGCCCAGCGGTTGCAGCATTCGGAGCATTTTCCGATCACGCAGGTCTATAGCCGTAAGTTGGAAAATGCACAGCGTCTTGCCGACTTGTGTGGTGCGCAGGCTATTGATGATATTAAAGATTTAAGACCTGACAATCAGATTTTTATCTTCGCCTTGGCTGACAAAGCCTACGACGAGATCTTGCCGAAGTTGCCGTTCCGTTTGCCAGCCGCTTTCCTGACTTCCGGTACGGTTTCTTGCCAGTGCCTGAAGGACTACGCCTACCATTACGGAGTAATCTATCCCTTGCAGACCTTCACCAAAACGCAGGATATGAGGTCGTTGGAAGTCCCGCTGTGTTTAGAGTCCGACTTCGCTGGCGAGCGCAAGATGCTGATGTGGGAGTTGGCCCGCGAGCTCTCCCCAACATGTTATGAAGTTTCGGAGGCGCAGCGTGCGAAGATGCACGTGGCGGCGGTCTTCGCCTGCAACTTTAGCAATGCCATGTACCAAATTGCGTATAAATTGCTGAAAGAAAACGGTCTGCCATTCGAAATTCTGTTGCCAGTATTACGCCAGACCGTGGAAAAGGTCTCGCAGATGAGACCGGCGGAGGCGCAAACCGGTCCGGCCGTGCGAGGTGACGTGAATGTGATGCGGGCGCAAATGGACTCGTTAGAAGATGAGCGGATGAGGGAGATATACCGGATAATGTCGGAGTTAATTCAGAATGAAGAATGTAGAATGTAGAATGATGAATTATGAATTATGAATAGGGGCGAATTATTATTCGCCCTGAATTTTTTTTGTTAGGAATATCACCTTTTTTCCGTCGGACAAAGTACACCCAAACAAATACCGCTCATTTCCGTCTTTGATTTTCAGTGCTTTACGTAATTCTTCTGCCGTTAGCGGGAAGTTCCGCACGGCGATGTTGGCGCTGGTGAGGTGCGAGAGCTCCTTGGCCGTTTTTCGCGGGTGGAATTCGTGGACAGCCTCAATGGTGAAAACGCGCCCAGGAAAATCTTCGTGCAACTCGTCGGACGTGAACAGGTTGGTGTTCTTCGCTAATTTCTTGATCCGGAACTGTTCTGACAGGGAGTTGAAGATGCCCGCCTTCATCACAGCAGCGTTGGGTTCGTAGAGGTAAGTGCCTAATTCCGTGGCGACGTGGGATGGGGTGGCGCGTTCGGCTTGCAGATCTGTTTCAACACGGGAGATGGCGGTTTTGTTAATATCTATGGCAATGATGGTTGGGTCCGTTATATTTATTTCCGTTGCGGTTTTCCCCGTCGTAGAGACGCAAAATTTTGCGTCTCTATACATTCCATTATCCGAATTATCATCCCGTTTCAACAAAAACACCACCTCTTTGCATTCCCTCTCCACGGCTACCACGTGCACGGCGTACGTCTCCGGCAAATCCCGCAACGTCTGGAATATGTCGATCATTGGGGACATTTTGACCATCAGGATGTTGCAATGATCCAACAGGGCGGACTTCCATTCGAGAAGGTTGGGCGTGCAGTCTGTTAAGGAAACTACCCGTCGCCCGTGCGTGTCGCGCCGCGACGGGTCGAGGTAAATCATATCCACGTGATCAATGTTGACGAGGCTCTCCTCCATTGTGCCATTTACGATATCAACATTGTTGATATCCAACACTTTGCAGTTATGTTGAAAAAGTTCGCAGAGCTCCTGTTGCGGTTCTACGTAACAGCCTTTCATGAACTTCCGTGCGAATGCGGCGGTATCCACCCCGAACCCGCCGCTGAAGTCCGCGAAGGATTCCCCTTCCACCAAGGATGCCTTGTACTCAGCCGTTTGTGATGACGAGCACTGCTCCATGGAGACCTTTTTCGGATAGAGAATACCCTCGGTGGCGTACCACTCGGGCAGCTTCTCTTTGGCCTTCTGCCGTCCCGCAATCTGCTGCAGCGCCGCAGCCATATCTACCTGCGGGTCCTTGGAGGGGTGCAAGGCGAGGCTGGATGGTGGGTTCGTTGATATGTTGCATGAATGTAGAATGCAGAATTAAGAATTATGAATTATGAATATACAAAATCCACTAATGCTTGTTGACTATTGCCTATTCTACTCCTCCTCGCTGTAATATACCTTATAGAACTTTCCGCGCTCGTCCTCGCCCTGTTCCACGTGGTCGCGGTTGCCGTCGATGATGATCTGGATCTTGCGGTCGAGGCGGATGACGCGCTTGTAGGAGCGTTGCTGTCGGCGGAAGGCGTAGTCGGAGATATCGAAGCTGTCGTCGATCACCACGTCGTTCTCTTCCTCGAAGCTCCGTTTGTACTGGCGGAAGCTCTCGATGACTTCGGGCTGTTCGATGACCTCGTTGGCGAACTCTTCCATCTCGAAGGTGTCGTTCTCCTTGAAGAACTCTAATGAGCGGTTCAGCAGGTCGATTTGGTCGGCCTTGGAAACCTCGAACTGCTCGGGCAGCGCCTTGGTGACGAAGTTCTTGGCCATGGCCATCGCGTTCTGCGTGTTCGCGTAGCCGTCCTTGCGCTGGCGCACGTGCAGGAAGTCGTCCATCCAGTATTGCGCCTCGATTCCCCGGTTGGTGTTATCGACCACGGCCACCACATAGCCGTTTTCGCGCTCCTTGTTGAAAATCAGGCAGCCCTTGTCGAGCTTCTTGATGTTGATGCCCTGCTCGCTCTCGAGGTTGAAGCGGCCGTCCTCGTGCAGCACCCGCAGGAACGTGTCTTTGTTCTCCGACTTGAACAGTCCGACGGCGTCCACCGTGTCGCCGTCCACGATGCAGTCGCGGAAATAGACCGTGTAGAATTCCCCGCCCTTGATTTTCGGGTGGGAGCTCTGCTCGTAGAGGTGTTTGGCGAGGTTCACCGACTGCTCGTGGAGTGTTTCGGGGTCGTCGAAGATCCTTGACGCCGCGCCATAGACTACGTTGAACTCGATGCCGCTGTCGTGGTAGAGTTCGAAGAGTTCCTCGGAGGAGAAGGGGGAAAGGAAATAGTCGGTGAGCAGTTCGCGCACGCTGTCGGACAGGCAGAGTGCCTCCTGCGCCAGGACGACTCCTTCCGCCGCTCCGGAATTCCCCACAAGGTGGAGGGATATGTTTTCTATTGTGCTCATAAGATGGTGGTTAGGGGTTAATGCTGTTTTTTGGGTTGACATTTACTGAATCAATTCCATTAGCGCCGCATAGCTGTCCACCATGCCGTAGCGTACCCGACCGTCGCTCAAACGGTCGAACAGTTTCTTTGCACAGTCAATCTTTGCCTTCTCCACGCCTTTCAGTTGCATGGAATCCATCGAGCCTTTGGTTTCGGCAATGAAGAACACGTGTTTTATGCCCATGTTGTCGTTGAAGGCGATGGCCCAATCGGGAGCGTAGTTACCTACGGGTGTTGGGATGTGGAAAGACCTCGGCAGTTTGGCATAGACACACACTTCTTCCGCTTTGTCCAAGTCTTCTGCGAAAGTGCGCTCGCCTTGGCTGTCAGGGAAGACATAATCTAGAATGTGTTTTTGGGCAGGATACGCCTTGTCAATAGTCTGGCGGCTCTTCTCCTTGGTGAAGATGTCGGAATCGTATTGGTTTTCCGTACGGTTGTAGCTGATGTGCTCCACAATCATCGTGGCTTTCTGCTCGCGGATGATATGGCTTACCTTGCGGATAAACTCCTCGGGGTTGTTCTTGAACATGTACAACTTCGACCGCTGGATTCCTTTCAGAATGCGGGTTACCGTGCGGCGGGTCAATGTGGCTGCTTTGGCGATGTCGCCCACCAAGTCGTATGGCACATTGCTGGTTGACACATCACGCATTTCCTTTGTACGGGTGCTTTGCTCACCGGTGAAGTCCAACTCGTCGTCGCCTTGCGTGCCTGTGGTCACTACATACTTCAACTGCGTGACATTCAACTCGCTGTTGATGGCGGCAATGGCTTTCTGAATCAGTTCTTCGCTGTCGTAATGCACCGTATAGACATAGCGGTGGTTGATTTCGTTATGCACTTGTTCTTCAATGGATTGCAATTTCTTGCTCATCGGGGCTAAATTACCCTTATCCATATCAGTGTGATAGTCTTGCAGGATGTTGCCCTTCTCATCGATATAGTCGTTTTCATACAGATAGGTGACGATGCTGGCAGCTTCTTGTTCCGAAATGGTGTGCTTCTCCTCGCCCACTTTGACCGTAACTCCTTTGAAATAATCGACCGTGGCTTGTGTCGGACGTTCGCGAAGGGTATCTTTGGTTTCCTTCTGCAAAGCATCAACGAAAGAACTGTAATTCTCGTTGGCGATGACAGTCAGTTTGTTGGTGTCGTGTACGGCATCCCCCAAGCGTTCCTTGTCTATGCGGTTACCATCGTTATCCACGCAGATGCGCAAACCACGACCCACCTCCTGACGTTTGGCGGTGCTGGAGTTGGCGTGACGTAACGTGCAGATTTGGAACACATTGGGATTGTCCCAACCTTCGCGCAAGGCGGAATGGGAGAAGATGAATCGTGTCGGCTCATCGAAACTCAACAGACGTTCCTTGTTTTTCAGAATCAGGTCGTATGCGGAGATGTCGTCGGAAGTGTCCTTGCCGCGTTTTACCTCACTATCAATTGAATGGCCTTTCTTGTCGATGGAGAAATAGCCGTTGTGTACTTGTGCAGCCGAAAAACGACGCAGGTATTTCTGATAATCGTCCTCAAACAGGGTCAAGTTTTCGTTCAGATAGCGGTTGTATTCGTCCTCAAACATCTTCCACAGCGGACCTTGCACCTCGTTTCCATCCGCATCATAGCTCTTGTAGTTGGCCACCTCGTCGATGAAGAACAGCGAAAGGGTCTTGATGCCCTGATTGAACAATGCCCGTTCTTTTTCAAAGTGGGATTTGACGGTTTCCCGAATCTGAATCTGTTGGATGGCTTTCTCGCTGACATCGCCCATCACCTCGCCTTGACGCAGTCGTTTGCCGTTTTGGAAATAGACCGTATTGGTCAGTGGGTTGATTTCCGTGATGACAAAATCCTTGTAAGCAGGAAGTTGCGAAATGGCAAACAGCGAATCGCCTTGCTCGAACTTGCAGAGTTGACGACGGGTGGCAGCAGCACCTTTCACCTCGATTTCCAACTTGACTATGGGGGCATGGTTCTTCGAAAGGATAATGCTGTCGAAATAGATGTAGCTCTGAGTGCCCAACAAGTTCTGTACCGTGATGCCTTTCACCTGGATTTTCTTCACCAAGCGTTGTTTGTAGGCGTCGTAAGCATCCAACGCATAGACGCAATTGTGTGAGGTCTTGTGGGTGGCGGAATAGTTGAGCACAAACAGCGGCTTGAAGTTACGCAAGGCCTTTTGCGTGGCCTCGCCCTCCATCTTCTGCGGTTCGTCCATGATGATGATAGGACGGTTGGCGGCAATCACGTCGATAGGACGACGGCTTTGGAAATCATCGCGTTTGGAGTAGATGATACGCGCCTCCTTGTTGGCCGCGCCTTCCTTGAACGAGGTGTTGAACGCCTGCACATTGATAATCATCACGTTGATGCTGGCATCGCTGGAAAAACTGTCAATCTGGGTCAGATTGCCGCTGTTGTAGATGAAATAGCGGGCTTTCTTGCCGTAGAGTTCCATGAAATGCTCCTCCAGCATGGTGAAGCTCTTATACACGCCCTCACGGATGGCGATGCTGGGCAC
>ONHS01000006.1 GCA_900317715.1 uncultured Bacteroidales bacterium
AGCTACACCTTCAAGGCGTTCATCACCTACAACGGCACCACCGTTCAAGGCGAAGAGATGACCTTCACTACGCAACAGCAAGGTCAACCCACCGAGCCTACTGCCACCACGGCAGATGCTACCAACGTGACGTACAACTCCGCTACGCTGAACGGTTCTGTTGCTAACCCAGACAACGTGACCATCACGGCGCAAGGTTTCCAATGGAAAGTGACGAACGGCGGCACCTATGCTTCTGTGAACGCTACGGGCGCTACGATGACCTACAACCTCACCGGCCTCGACGCTAGCACGGGCTACACCTTCCGCGCCTTCGTGACCACCGCTAATGGTACAGACCACCGCTAATGGTACATCTTACGGTCAGGAGAAGACCTTCACGACGGACGCTGCCCCTGTTGAACCTTGCGACGTTCCTACTGGTCTGACCGTCACAGACGTTCAGTCTGAGAGCATCAGCGTTACTTGGGACAATGCGGCTGTGTTGAGATGGAATGTCCAGTATGGTCCTGTCGGCGGCACCTTGGCTTCTGCCACCGCTAGTACGAATTCCTACACATTCACCAACCTCAACCCGCTGACCACCTACCAAATCCAGGTGCAGGCCGTTTGTGAGGAAGGTAATGTGAGCGAATGGTCACCGGCTGTCGAAGCTACCACCACGAACCTCAACAGCTACCTCGAGAACAACGTGACCCTCTACCCGAATCCTGCCAAGGAATTCGTCGATGTCAGGGCATGGTGACGAAACGGTTCGTGAAGAGATAGTTTAGAGTTTAAGGTTTAAGGTTTAGAGTTTAAGGTTTAAGGTTTAGAGATTGCCCTTAAACTCTAAACCCTCAACCTTAAACCCTCAACCATAAATCAAACAAAGGCCGTCCGGCAGTTTTTTCGGACGGCCTTTTTGAAATATAAGAACTTTTACAAAATAACAAGAAATATGAAAAAACATTTATGGATTCTGACGATGCTGCTCGGAGTGTGCATTGCTCAGTTACAAGCACAGGTAACACTTCTCGACGAAAGTTTTGAAAACGGCATCCCTACCACTTGGACGCTGATAGATGCCGATGGCGATAACAATAATTGGATGACTCCGACGTATGATGTTGACCCTCTGTATGGTAGTGGTTATACGGGTTCCGGTTATGCTTTTTCTTTGTCCCGTAATGGCGTGGCGCTCACGCCCGACAACTGGCTGGTGACCCCTCCTCTCACATTGGGGACCAATAGTACGCTGAGTTTTTATAGAATGGTGGCTCGAAATATGGCACAGGAGCACTATGGCGTGTATATCTCCACGACATCTCCTACCGACACCTCCTCTTTCACCCTTTTGTTTGAGGAGACTCCCACGATGCAAACATTCGCATGGACACAACATACACTGAATTTGAACAACTATTCAGGCACGGTCTATATCGCTTTCCGCCATTTCAATTCCACCAATCTAAATGTGATTGCCATTGATGACATCACGGTGACCACCACCACAACGGCTTCCTCTATTTTGACCAATCCTACGCAGTTGTCGTTTGAAAATGCTGTTGTGGGGGGTGCCACGCAGGCGCAGCCGGTGACGGTCGTGGCTTACAATGTCACGACAAGTATCACGGCCACGACGGATGCTCCGTTTGAGATATCTACCGATAACATCAACTTTTCTGCTACCGCTATGCTGGCCGATACGGGTGGCGTGCTGTATGTGAGATACTTCCCCACGGATGAAGGAACAGACAACGGTGTTTTGACCATTTCCGACGGTGCGGTCTCACAGACGGTCCTTCTGACGGGTACTAGCTTGGATTGCAGCTACATCACTTTGCCTTACGAACAGAACTTTGACAGCACGGCGTACGGTAACATGCCTGCTTGTTGGCAGCGGATCAATCTGTTTGAAAATTATGGTCTGAACTTCCCGTGTGCGATTGAATCCTATCCTCATAGTGGCGAAAATTCTTTAGAATTTGAAAATGATTTCCAACATGGCACGCCTACATACGTGATTCTGCCTTTGATGCCCCAAAATATCAACAATCTGCAAATCTCTTTCTGGAGTCGCAGAGGCGGTGCTTCCGCCGGCACCTTCAGCGTGGGCTATATGAACGATTTGACGAACACCGGCAGCTTCGTCCCTGTGTGGAGCACATCGGGTGCGACAGCTCCTTTCCAGTATGAACCTATTGTGGTGAGTTTCCAGGATGTGATGGCCGATCTTTCTCAAGACAATTACATCGTGTTCAAATACCAGTCCACCGCTTACTACTCTTGGTATGTAGATGATATTTTGGTAGAGGAGATTTCCACCTGTCCCAGACCTACTGAGATGACAACGGACTTTGTGACCAGCCATGCGGCCACCCTCTTATGGACGGGTTCTGCTGATAGTTATGTGGTGTATTATAGACCTGATACGGCAACGGTATGGGATTCTATCACGAATGTTGTGTTGGGTGATGATGGTTTTGTGCTGGACAATCTGCTTGCCAGCACCACCTACGAATGGTACGTGGCTTCCGTCTGCCCGGACGGAACTCTGTTGAACTGCATAGGCACTTTCACTTTCACGACGGATTGCGAAGCTTTTGCTGTTCCTTACTTGGAGGATTTCAACGCTCAGAGTAGTCTGCCGGACTGCTGGACTAAAATGTCGGGCTGGGCCAACGAAATTTTCGCGGGCAACCCTACCACACCCGTTTCCTCCTACACCATCTGGAACTTTTCCAGACAGCAGATCTTTGGTCAATACCACCCCGTTTTGAATATTTACGGTACAGGCTGTAAATATTGGCTGGTGTCTCCTGCCATTGATTTGGGCACGCTGACGAATCCTGTCCTCACTTTCGACCTGGCTGCGACGGCGTACAACAGTAGCGATCTCATTAACCCTCATGGCCAACAGGATGACAAGTTCATGGTGGTGATCTCCACGGACAATGGTGCCACTTGGAGTGCCGCCAATGCCACGGTTTGGAGCAATGACGGTTTGGGCGACTATGAATTCAACCAGATTCCCGCCTCGGGACAACAGGTGACCATCTCTTTGGCGGCTTATGCCAACCAAACGGTGAAGATTGCCTTCTATGGCGAGTCAACGGTGGACGGCAACGGCGATAATGACCTTCATATCGACAATGTGGCGGTGATGCAGGGCTCTTCATGCCCCAAACCGACCCAACTGATCGTGATCAATGAGGACAGCAACGCGGTTACTTTGGGATGGACGGAAATGGGCCAAGCCACTTCTTGGAACATCAAATACGGCCCTGCCGGTTTCGATGTGGAAGACAACACGGCGACGATGGTTGTGGCCAATGCCAATCCGTTCACGGTGACCAACCTTGCCGCCGGTGTCCCTTACGAGTTCTACGTGCAGGCCGCCTGTAGCGACGAACCGAGTCTCTGGGCCGGTCCTGTCGCGGCTACCACAAACGCCTATAGTATGCCTGCGAACGGCACCGATACGGTATATACCTGTGCTATGGTGATCTACGACAATGGGGGCATGCATGGGGATTACAACGCCTCTTGTAACGGCGCTGTGGTGGTTTATCCCACCATTTCCGGCAACTACATCACGGTTTCGGGTTCCTACGAAACAGAGCACAATTTCGATTTCATTCGTTTCTATGATGGCGTGGGCACGAATGGTACACTGTTGGGCGAGTTCTCCGGTAACGGCACCCTCCCGGTGCTTGTGGCTGCCAGTGGTCCGATGACCATTCAATTCACCTCAGACTACGGGTTGCAGAATAGCGGATTTGAACTGCTTGTGAGTTGTAGCGACTGCGCGCCTCCTGCCAATGTGACGATCTCTGAGCTGACGGCCACCACGGCAGTGCTGAGCTGGGATAACGACGGCTCCTTGGACTGGATGGTGGAATACAAGGCGGAAAACGACACGGCATGGGAGACCCTGACGACTTCCGACACAACAATCACTTTGGAGGATCTGAATCCGTTGACGACCTACGTGGTGCAAGTCTCCTCCGAATGCGGAACGGGATATTCTGATCCCCTTGTCATCACCTTCTCCACGCCTATGCAGGTTGCTTCGCTGCCTTACAGCACCGATTTCAACGAGACCTCCGACCGGAACTGGACGCTTAACAATGGTTCTTGCACGAACTATTGGATGATGGGAAGCCTCAATGACAGTGTCAGTGCGCTTTTCGTTACGCCTAATGGCACCAGCGCTTCCTACAACAGCGAATCTTACAGTGTGGTTTCAGCTGAGAAGCTCTTCACGGTGGGACAAACGGGTGAGGTTAATATCAGCTTCGATGTGAAGGTTGGCGGTGAGGACATCTTTGACTACCTCAAGGTCTTCTTCGCTCCGGCCGATGTCACCTATCCGGCATCCACGGGCATTGTCTCGTATGCGGCTGCTGACTATTCCGTAAATGCTGTTGACTTCACGGACTATTTGCAATATTCCGGAAGCGGAAGCGAACCTTATATGTTCAATTTGACCAGCGGTAATACGGTACACGTGGAGGTCTCCATGCCGAATCCCAACACAGACCCGACGGCCAGCTCCACGGGTAAGTTGGTGTTCTTGTGGAAGAACGACCAAACCACGGGTACCAATCCGGGTGCGATTATCTACAACGTCTCTGTGATGGCTTCCTCTTGTAACACTCCTTCCAACCTGACGGTCTCTAATATCAACAGCAATACCGCTGATGTCGCTTGGATTTCCGAGGCTTCTACCTGGAATCTGGAATACAAGGAGGTAGATGCCACCACTTGGACTTCTGTCGTGGTGACGGGTACGCCTTCTTACCAGTTGACGGGATTGTCCACAGGTACGGCGTACGATTTGCGTGTGCAGGCCGTTTGTGGTGCCACCGAGGTCTCCTATTGGAAGAACGCCACTTTTGCTACGCCTTGTGATGCCATCAACACGTTCCCTTATACAGAAGGTTTCGAACATGATGGCGCTATGCCGGAGTGCTGGAATCAGGAATATCTGAACGGTATGGTGAATTGGACGATAAATAGTGGTAACTACGGCACTGCTGGCATGTCTGAGGCGCATAGTGGTGACTACAATGCTTATTTCCATAGCTCTAGCATTGTTTCAACCCGACTCGTCACTCCGCCTTTCGACCTTACGGGTTTGACGAATCCGTATGTGACCTATTGGTTTTCACAAGCTTCTTTTGGCGGTGATATTGATAACCTGAAAGTCTATTATCGTACCTCTCCGGCCGATGAATGGCATGTTCTGGCCCAGCATTTTGCCCCTGTCGCAGTATGGACCATGGACTCCTTGTCATTGCCTGCGCCGTCAGCCTCCTACCAGTTGGCTTTTGAGGGATATACGCACGGTGGTTACGGTGTCACCTTGGATGACATCACCATTAATGGCTCTGTTTCTGTGCTGACCGAACCGACGGCCACCACCGCTGCGGCCACCAATGTGCAGCAGACGAGCGCCACCCTCAACGGTTCCGTCAGCAATCCTGACAACGTGACGATTACCGCGCAGGGCTTCGAATGGAAAGCCAGTGCAAGCGATACCTACGTGGCCGTGAACGCCCCGGGCACAACGATGACCTACAACCTCACCGGTTTGACGGCCAGCACGGATTACACCTACCGCGCCTTCGTGACCACGGCCAGCGGTACACACTACGGGGATGAGGTGACCTTCACGACATCAGAAGAGTCAGGAAACCCGTGCGAAACCCCGACGGAATTGAACCAACTTATATCTGCAAAAGAAATTGGTGCAATTACGGTTTCTTGGATTGATAATGCTGGTGCAACGCAATGGAATTTAAATTATCGTCCACTTAACGATACCACTTGGATTACGGAGTCTGTTTCAACCTATCCTACGTACACCATTCCAAATCTGGTGAATGGCGATCAGTATGAAGTTCGTGTACAGGCTGTGTGTTCTGAAGATAACCTAAGTGAATGGTCTTCGATTCTCATTGCTACTGCCACCAATAGCGGCATAGAGAACTACTTGGAGAACAGCGTGACCCTGTACCCGAATCCCGCCAAGGAATACGTCGATATCCGCGTTGACGGCGATGTGAATGTCACGGGCATGGAGGTGTATGACGTTTACGGCAAGGTCGTTCGCACCGTTGTAGGGGCGAATAACAACACGTCCATCCGCATCAACGTCTCCGACCTCTCCGCCGGCATGTATCTTGTGCGCGTAACGACGGAGCAGGGTGTGGTGACGAAACGGTTCGTGAAGAAATAGTTTAGAGTTTAAGGTTTAAGGTTTAAGGTTTATGGTTTAGAGATTGCCCTTAAACTCTAAACCTTAAACCCTCAACCTTCAACCTTCAACCCTCAACCCTAAACAATGAGAAAAGGTCGTTCCGAACAAAATCGGGACGGCCTTTGTGTTAAGGATAGAATCAATGGTCACCAGTCAAAAAAAATACTATCTTTGCCGTTTTATTGGCGAGATTCTTTGATTATGCAAACAACCATCGTAATACCCTGTTATAATGAGGCGGAACGCCTGAACAAGGCCGAGTTCCTCGCCTATCTGCGCGACCATGCCGATGTGCAGTTCCTCTTTGTGAACGACGGCAGTCGGGACAACACTTTGGAGGTGCTTAAGGCCTTTTCGGAGGAACACCCTCAGGTGCAATACTTGGACGTGCAGCCCAACGGTGGCAAGGCCGAGGCGGTGCGCCGCGGCATGTTGCACGCCGCCGAACATTTCCAGTCCGACTATATCGGCTTCTGGGATGCGGATTTGGCCACGCCGCTGTACGAAATCGACCACTTCTTGGCCAATGCACAGAGAAAAGATTTTGACATTGTGACGGGACTGCGTCTCGCGCGATTGGGCGCGGAAGTGCGTCGCAAAAACCTCAGACACTATATCGGGCGTTGTTTCGCGACGGTCGCCTCCTCCCTCTTGAGAATTCCCGTCTATGACACCCAATGCGGTTCGAAACTATATAAGTCCAATGTGGTGAAGGATTTATTTACGGACTCTTTCGTCACTCGTTGGCTTTTCGACGTGGAAATATTGGCGCGCTACAAACAACAGCACGGGCGTGAACGGGCACTTACGCGCATATACGAGTATCCGCTGCTGGCTTGGGAGGATGTGAATGGCTCCAAGCTGAAAATCACGGATTTCTTGAAAGCGCCGTTTGAACTTTTGAAAATCAGAAGAAAATATTTGAGACATAATAGATAGCAATAAACAATAAATCAAGAAAAATGAAAAGATTTTTTGGAGAAAACAAGAATAATCCATGGTTCTGGACTTTTGTCGTCCTTTCGGTTGCATTATTGTTCGCCCTGCCGCTTATGAGCCGTTCGGCGGGTAATTCCGGGGATGAGGACGGATTCCAAATCCCGCAGGGTAAGAATGTCATCAATTGGTACAAAACCGACGGCGCGGATAGTACGTGCATGACTTTCAACAACTTGAAATACTACGGTTCTTCGTTCGATGTGGTCACGGAGTTCGTCAACCAGACTTTTCATATCGACAATATCAGCCAGTCACGACATATAATGAACTCCCTGATGGGATGGTTGGCCATCTTGATGGTTGGGCTGATCGCTTATCTTCTGGGCGGGGCGCGAGCCGGAGTCTTTGCGCTGTTACTGATGTTCCTGTCGCCCAGGTTCTTAGGCCATTCGTTCAATAACCCCAAGGATGTGCCGTTCGCGGCGGGTGTCATCGCCTCCATTTATGGTATGATTCTCTTCTTCAAGCAGTTCCCGAAAGTGAAATGGTACACCTACGTCATCTTGATTCTCTCCATCGCGCTTTCCATCAGCATCCGTATCGGCGGCTTGATTCTGTTTGGATATTTTGGCCTGTTGGGTCTTATGTACTTGATTTTCATGCTGATCAGAAATAAGAAACCCCTTGAAGGTGATTTCATCACCCTCAACACCCGAGGAGAAAAAACGGGTGTGCTGATTGTGAAGATGATCGGCATTGCGTTGGCCATCTGCATCGTGGGCTATTTCGCCGGTTTGCTGTTGTGGCCTTTCGCCATGGAGTCGCCCATCAAGAACCCGTGGGAGGCCTTCACGTTAATGTCCAACTTCGACATTGCCATCCGCCAGCTCTTCGAAGGCACCACGCAATGGTCAGATTTGCTGCCGTGGTATTATACCCCGAAATATATCCTCATGACCATCCCCATTGCGGTCATTATCGGAGTAGTGCTCTTCTTTGCTTTCTGCTGGTGCAAAAAAGAGGACCGTTTCTGGGCATTTTTCATCTTTTTCGTCTTCTTCTTCCCCGTTTTTTGGATTGTCTATACTCGCGCCAACGTGTATGGCGGCTGGCGTCACGCAATGTTTGCGTACCCGCCCATGGTGGTGGCGGCCGGCTGGGGCTTCGACGGATTGTTGAAGTGGATCGAGAAGAAACTGAAAACGAAAGAAGGGGAGGGGAGTGCTCAGACTTCTAAGAAGGGTCTTGTTGTCAATGTCGCAGGTTTGGCGGTGTTGTTGCTCCTCTTGATTGGACCTATCCGTTTCATCGTGGCCAATCATCCGTATGAGTATGTCTATTTTAATGAGTTGGAAGGTGGCGTGAAGAAGGCTTTCGGCAATTATGAACTTGATTACTATTACCATTCCACCCGTGAGGCTTCCGAATGGATTATCGCCAATGCGCAGCCCAAACCCGATGGTAGCAAAACCCGCGTCGGCACGTGGCATAGCGCTTCTGTCAACTATTTCTTCAGAAATGATACGGCACTCTTTAGACCGATGTTCATCCGTTGGTACGAAAAAGAGAATTCCGATTGGGACTATGCGATTTTCGTGCTCACGGGCATCAACCCCGACTATTTGAAGAGCAAAGCTTTCCCGCCGAAAAACACGGTCAAGACAATTGATGTAGATGGTATGCCGATCGCCATTATCCTCAAAAGGGAAGACAAAAGCGATTGCGAAGCTTACAAACTGAAAGAGGCAAACAGCCTGGATTCCGCGGTGATGCTTTATCACAAAGCATTGCAGGTGGATCCGAACAATATGGGCGCGTTGGTTAATTTGGGCGAGATTTATCTGCGCCAGGGCAAGATTGACAGTGCTCAGATGATGCTGAATCGCTATTTCGAGTTTGATCCCAAGGCGGAAACGGCCAACTATCTCTATGCCTATACGTTAGTGAACCAGAATAAACTCAATGAGGCTTTGGATTTGTTGCATAAACTGCAGAAATACAATCCGAAATTCGGCTCAGCGTATGTCCTGGCCATTCAGCTCTATTTGCAGCAGAAGGACATGGTTTCGGCCAAGAAGGAGTTTATGAAAGTCATCGACCTCGACCGCGTGGACAATCAGATCGTGCAACTCTGGGTGCAATACTCTTCTATGCAAGGCATAAACCAGCAACAAGCTTACATCAACTTATACTCCACGATGGCCAAGAGCCTCGACAAACGCGGCAAACACAAAGAAGCCGAGGAGTATCGGAAACTGATAGGAAGATAATGTCAGTTAGCAGTTAGTAGTTAGTAGTAGTTAGTAGTTATTGGTCAACGGCCGACATCTAACATCTAACTGCTATAAGCCAACATCTAACATCTAATAGCCAATTGCTAATAGCTAACAGCCAATAGCCAACAGCCAATAGCCAACTGCCAATAGCCAACTGCCAATAGCCAACTGCCAACAGCCAACAGCCAACAGCTAACAGCCAATAGCCAACTGCTAACTGCTAACTACTAACTGCTAACTCTACGCCAGGCTCCATTCCGCGCCGTCTTTGGTGTCTTTCACCACGATGCCGGCGGCGTTGAGGTCGTCACGGATTTTGTCGGACAAAGCCCAGTTTTTCTCGGCTTTGGCGGTTTTGCGCATGTCCAAGACCAATTGCATGGCTTTTTCGAGCGCGTCGTGCTCGCGGGTGTCGCCTTGCGCAAGTTCGGGTTTGATGCCCAAGATGTCGAAGAAGAAGGTGCGGAAGGTCGTCTTCAGCAGATCGAGATCCTCGGCGGTGAGGGTGGCGTGGCCGTCCTTCACGGCGTTGATAATACGCGTGGCATCAAACAGTTCCGCAATCACTTTCGGGGTGTTGAAGTCGTCGTTCATCGCCTCATAGCAACGTTCCTGCAAGGCGCTCACATCTTCGGTGGAGGTGCTGCCCGCCTTCAGACTGTCGAGGTGACGCTCAGCGGCGTACAGTTTTTCCAACCCTTTTTCAGCGGATTGCAATGCGGCGTTGCTGAAATCGACCGTGCCTCGGTAAGAGGCTTGCAACACGAAGTAGCGAATCGTCATCGGGGAGTAAGCCTTCTCCAGCTTGGGATGATTGCCGGTGAAGAACTCGTTGAGGGTGATGAAGTTACCGAGCGATTTACCCATCTTCTGCCCCTCGATGGTAATCATATTGTTGTGCATCCAGTAGCGCACGGAACTTTTGCCGTTGGCCACGGTGCTTTGGCACACTTCTGATTCGTGGTGCGGGAACAACAAGTCCATGCCACCGCCGTGGATGTCGAACTGTTCGCCCAAGTATTTGGTGCTCATGGCTGTACATTCGATATGCCAGCCCGGAAAACCGACGCTCCATGGGGAGTTCCAACGCATGATGTGCTCCGGAGCGGCCTTCTTCCACAATGCGAAGTCGGCGGGATTGCGCTTCTCGCTCTGACCGTCCAGTTCGCGGGTGTTGGCAATCAACTCGGACAAAACGCGACCGGAGAGCTTGCCATAGCCGAAGTCCTTGTCGAATTTCTCCACGTCAAAATAGACAGAACCGTCTGACACATAAGCATATCCTTTGTCCAGAATTTTCTGTACCATTTCGATTTGCTCGATGATGTGTCCAGAAGCGCGCGGTTCGATGGACGGCCCCTTCACGTTGAGGGCATCCATAGCTTTGTGGTAGCTGTCCATGTAATATTGTGCCACCTCCATCGGCTCGAGCTGCTCCAAACGGGCTTTCTTGGCGATTTTGTCCTCGCCTTCGTCCGCGTCGTGCTCCAAATGACCCACGTCGGTGATGTTACGCACGTAGCGCACTTTGTAGCCGATGTGCGTGAGGTAGCGGAAGACTACGTCGAAGGTCACCGCCGGGCGCGCATGACCAAGATGCGGCTCGCCATACACTGTCGGTCCGCACACATACAAGCCCACATGGTCGGGCGTGATAGGCTGCAACAGCTCTTTTCTCTTCGATAAAGTATTGTATAATAGTACTTTCCCTTTGTTGTCTGTATTTTTAATCATAATAGAAATTTTGTTCAGTAAAAACGCGCAAAGGTACACAAATTTTGAATTCTAAAAAAATGTATTTTTGCCGCCTCATTCTAAAACTAGAATTATGGAAGTGACGCGATTGTTCGACATGCTCGAAAGGGATCTGAAAGAGTTTCCGAAAGAGGATGCGTTATGTTGCAAAGAGAACGGCATTTGGGTGAAATACAGCACCGCCAAATACGTGGAAATTGTCAACAACCTTTCATACGGGCTCATGCAGTTGGGCATCAAGAAGGGAGACAGCGTGGCCACCATTACGCCCAACCGGCCAGAGTGGAATTTCCTTGATATGGCCATCATGCAGATCGGGGCGCTCCACGTGGCCATCTACCCCACCATCAGTGAAAACGATTACCGCTATATATTTGACAATGCAGACGTGAAGCTGGTTTTTGT
Organism: uncultured Bacteroidales bacterium; assembly: GCA_900317715.1. Taxonomy (GTDB): domain Bacteria; phylum Bacteroidota; class Bacteroidia; order Bacteroidales; family WCHB1-69; genus F23-D06. The sequence continues at coordinate 11,623 of ONHS01000006.1, forward strand.
GGCTGGCTGGGATTTGTTGCGCAAGATCACGCAGATTTTGGAAGACAAGCCTGATTTGAAAAACAATGTTTATACGTTTCGTAACTTGTTGGGGTATAAACATTTGAATGAAGTGATAGAGCTGGGCAGGGCGAACCCCTCACCGCAGTATCTGCAGGAAATCAAAGATAGTATCAAGCCTGAGGACATTGTGTCGTTGGTTTATACTTCCGGCACGACGGGCTTCCCGAAAGGTGTGATGCTTTCTCACCGCAATTTCCTCTCCAACGTGGAGGCTATTTTACCCATCATCCCGACTTCAGAGAATAACCGTATCTTGAGCTATTTGCCTCTGTGTCACGTGTATGAACGTATGATGAACTACGCTTGGCAATATCTTGGTCTGCCGATTTACTATGCGGAGAACTTGGCTAAGATTCAGGAGAACATGGTGGAGCTGAAACCCGATATTTTCACCACAGTGCCGCGACTTTTGGAGAAAGTCTATGACAAAATTTTGGCCAAAGGACATAAATTGAGCAAAACAAAGCAGAAAATTTTCTTCTGGGCCAACGATATTGCATTGCAATATGGCGACAATCCCGGCAAACGTTATGAACGGAGGTTGAAACTGGCGCGGAAGTTGGTGCTGAACCAGTGGAACAAGGCGTTAGGCGGCAACCTGAAGGTCATCGTGACGGGCGGTGCGGCCATCCAGCCCCGTATTTCCAAGATTTTCTGGGCAATGGGTATTCCTGTGTTGGAAGGTTACGGTACCACGGAGACTTCTCCGGTGATAGCCGTGAGCAACTTCTTCCAAGGCGGCGTGGAGATTGGTACGGCCGGGCCGGTGCTGCCTGGCACGCGCGTGCGTATCGCGGAAGACGGCGAAATCCTAACCAAAGGCCCTCACGTGATGAAAGGCTACTACAAATTGCCCGAACAGACGGCGGAAGTCATCGACTCTGACGGCTGGCTGCACACCGGCGACCTCGGCGAACTCACGCCCGAAGGCCGGCTTAAGATCACGGGCCGTAAAAAGGAAATGTTCAAGACCGCATTCGGTAAGTATGTGGTACCCACCATTATAGAGAATAAATTTGCCGAAGAATCACTGATAGACAATATCTTGGTGGTCGGCGAGAACAAACAGTTCGCGGCGGCGCTCATCGTGCCGAATTTCGGCGACCTGCGCTCCTGGTGCACCAACAAAGGCATCAATTACACCACTAACGAGGAGATGATTGAGCATCCGGAAGTGCAGAAAAAGTATAAGAAGATTGTGGATGAATACAACAAGTTCTTCGGCGATACGGAGAAGGTGAAACGCTTCCTGCTGATGAACCACGAATGGTCCATCCAATCGGGTGAGTTGACCCCGACACTGAAACTTAAGCGAAATGTCCTGATAAAGAAGTACGAAGAACAAATAGAAAAGCTTTTCGCGTAAACAACTTATCCACAAAAATTGTATTTTTGCCACATTTTTTTAGCATCAAATTTAACATCAAAAATTAAACCTAAATATGGAAAAATTCGATCCCGCAACCAATCTTGAAAAATTGGACAAAAAAGATGCCTACAGAGGTGTCAACCCGGCTATCTGCGATAGCGCAACCTTCATGTTTGAACAGGCCAAAACGATGACCGACACTTTCCACGGCGAAACCGAGGGTTACTTCCTCTATTCTCGTCATTGGAATCCCAGCACCCTCTCCTTGGCACAGTCATTGGCTGCCATGGAAGGCACTGAACTGGCTTGGACGACCGGTTCTGGTATGGCTGCCATCACCGTTGCTTTGTTGCACGAGGTGAAATCCGGCGACCATATCCTCTCCAGCATGACCACCTACGGCGGCACCTTCGCTTTCCTGAACAACTACCTCAAGAAGTTCAACGTGGATGTCACTTTCGTGAACATGCAGGATCTCGACGCTGTGAAGAAGGCTATCCGTCCGAACACCAAGGTCGTCTATACCGAGACGATGAACAACCCGTTGCTGCGCATCGCCAACCTTCCTGAATTGTCAAAGATTGCACACTCTGTTGGTGCTAAACTGTTGGTTGACAATACTTTCACCCCGATGATTTTCTCTCCCTACCGTTTGGGCGCAGACGTGGTGATTTACAGTATGACCAAATATGTGAATGGTATGAACGACTGCGTGGCTGGTGCTATCTGCGGTTCTGCTGCATACATCAACTCCTTGATTGACGTGAACGACGGTACGGCCATGTTGCTCGGTCCGGTGTTGGACACTTTCCGTTCCACCAGCATCCAGAAGAACCTGCACACATTGCATATTCGTATGAAGAAGCACAGTGAGAACGCCATGTACTTGGCAAAACGCTTCAAAGAAACCGGCATCAAGTACAACTATCCTGGTCTTCCTGAACATCCCGATTACGAACTGTTCAAATCCATGATGAACGATGGTTACGGCTTCGGCGGTATGATTTCCATCGACATGGGCACGGCAGAAAGAGCCAGCGCCATCATGGAGAAGATGCAAGAACTGGGTGTGGGTTACCTCGCCGTCAGCCTCGGCTACTTCAAGACCCTCTTCAGCAACTCCGGCAAATCCACCTCTTCCGAGGTTCCTGAGGACATCCAGAAGGAAATGGGCATGAGCGAAGGCCTCATCCGTTTCTCCATGGGCTTGGACAACGATCCGGAACGCACCTTCCAATTGATCAAACAAGCGATTGACGCCACGAAATAATTCGGAATTAGGAATTCGGAATTAAGAAAAAAGGCGCGACCCAACGGTCGCGCCTTTTTTTGACTTTGAACCTTGAACCTTGAACTTTAGCATTAACTTAAACCATAAACATTTTTTTGTATCTTTGCCGCGTATTCAAACAATGACTATAACAACAATGATAATGACATAGGGCAAAGCCAAAGTTCAAAGTCATTGTTCAAAGTTCAAAGTCAAAGTTCAAAGTCATAGTCAAAATGAACAAGAAAACCTTACAACGTATCCGGCGTGTGCTCGCAGCCATTTTCTTCCTTGGCATCACGCTGATGTTCCTCGATTTCACGGGAACACTGCATAAATTTCTAGCGTGGATGGCCAAGGCGCAATTCCTGCCCGCAGTGTTGGCTCTTAACTTTATTGTTATTGCCATCTTGCTGATTATCACTTTGCTGTTTGGACGAATCTACTGCTCGGTGATTTGTCCATTAGGTGTTTTTCAGGATGGCGTGGCGCATGTCCACAATTGGTTCAAGAAAGGTCGCTACACGTATTCTAAGGCGCACAACATCTTGAGATACATTATGTTGGGCATCTTCGTGGTGCTGATGATTGCCGGCGTGAACTCGTTGGCCGTATTGCTGGCTCCCTATTCCGCTTACGGCCGTATGGTGCAGAGTCTGCTCGGTCCCATCTATCAGTGGTGCAACAACGGATTGGCTGCCCTCAGCGAGCACTTCCACAGTTATACCTTCTACACTAAAGAGGTGTGGATGAGAAGTTTACCGACTCTCATAGTCGCAGCGGTGACTTTTGTGGTCCTGGTTGTCCTCGCATGGCGCAACGGTCGCACCTACTGCAACAACATTTGTCCGGTGGGCACTTTCCTGAGCTTCTTCAGTCGTTTTTCCTGGTTCAAGATGCATATCAACGAAGAAAAATGCATCCAATGTGGAATGTGCACCAAGAATTGCAAGGCCTCCTGCATTGACGGCAAGAACGGATTTGTGGATTATTCGCGGTGTGTGACCTGCGGCAATTGCATGGCCGTGTGCCCGAAGGAAGCGATTGAATATAAACACGTCAAGGGTAATCCCGCCCCCGTTGGCGCGAATAATCATTCGCCCCTACCGGCGGACAAAAAAACTGAGGAAACCGTTGATACCTCCAAACGCGCGTTCCTGATTGGTTCCGCAGTGGCATTGGGTACCGCTGCCTTAGCACAGGAAAAGAAGAAGGTGGATGGCGGTCTGGCCTTCATCGAAGATAAGGTGATGTTGGTTCGCAAAACGCCTATCGTGCCTGCGGGTGCGGGGTCGCTCCAACGTTTCCGTAATCACTGTACGGGTTGCCAACTCTGTGTGTCACAGTGTCCTAACGATGTGTTGCGTCCCTCGACGACCCTTTTGCACCTGATGCAACCCGAGATGTCGTTCGAGCGCGGCTATTGCCGCCCCGAGTGCACCGCCTGTGGCGATGTTTGTCCGACCGGCGCGATACAGAAGTTGCTCAAGGAGGAGAAGGCCGTCACGAAGAAAGGGCAGGCGTTCTGGTTCGCCCAAAACTGTATCGTGGTGAGCGACGGCGTTTCGTGCGGCAACTGCGCACGCCACTGTCCTGCCGAGGCTATCGAGATGGTTCCGTTGCGTGGCGACACCACCGGCCGTAAGCTGATCCCTGCCATCAACGAGAGCAAATGCATCGGCTGTGGCGCCTGCGAGTATGTCTGCCCCGCCCGCCCACTCTCCGCCATTTACGTCGAAGGCGTGGAACAACAACGGACGATTTAGTTGTCGGCTGTCGACGATGATTGGGAGTTGATCAATACAGGGCTTGCGCCACCTGCTTGTTATATGGCAGCCCTACGGGCCCCTTAAGGAAGCGTTTTTTCAACTACCAAGCATCAAACCTTCTAACCCCTTGACCCTCGACCCTCGACCCTTGACCCTCGACCCTTGACCCTCGACCCTTGACCCTCAAACCCTTAACCTTTTAACCTCTAAACCCTAAACCCTAAACCCTAAACCTTAAACCCCTCAAACCCAAAATGAAAGATATAACAAGACGAGATTTCCTCAAGATATTAGGTGCGGGCACTGCCGTGACCGCAGCCACGATGGCCGGATGCAAAAACGACGGCGATCTTAACCCCACAGGCACGCTGCAACCGCAGAAAGGGCAGATGACCTACCGCACGAACCATAATACCGGCGACAAGGTGTCGCTGTTGGGCTTCGGCATGATGCGGTTGCCCGTCATCGAAGAACAGGCGCCTAAAGGTGCTTCCGGCCGCGAAGCCAAAGCCGCCCCCATCGACCAGGAGATGGTCAACAAGATGGTGGACAAGGCCATAGAGTACGGTGTCAATTACTTCGACACCTCCCCGGTCTATTGTCAGGGACGCAGCGAGAAGGCCACCGGTATCGCTCTGTCGCGCCACAAACGCAGCGAGTACTACCTGGCCACCAAGATGTCGAACTTCGCGCCTGGCACATGGCCGCGCAAAGAGTCCATTGCGATGTTTAATAACTCGCTGAAGGAATTGCAGACCGACTACATCGACTACATGTTGTTGCACAGCGTGGGCGGTGGCGAGGACAGCATGAAGATGTTGCAACAACGCTATTATGACAACGGCATCCTCGACTTCCTGCTTGAAAAGCGCGAAAAGGGCGTCATTCGGAACCTCGGTTTCTCTTACCACGGAGATGTCAAGGTGTTCGACTACCTGCTTTCACGCCATGACGAGTATAAATGGGACTTCGTGCAGATCGAGATGAACTACCTCGACTGGCATTTCGCCCATGAAATCGAGGAGGCGAACACGAAAGCTGAATACCTTTATAACGAATTGGCTAAGAGAAATATACCTGCGGTTATCATGGAACCGCTTTTGGGCGGACGTCTCGCCAACGTACCCGACCATATCGTGCGGGAGATGAAGGAGCGCGAGCCCGAGCGCAGCGTTGCGTCGTGGGCGTTCCGCTTCTGTGGCACCTTCCCCGACGTGCTCACCTCGTTGAGCGGTATGACCTACATGGACCACCTTGACGACAACCTCGCCACCCACTGTCCGTTGAAACCGCTTACCGATGAGGAACTTGCGTTCTTGGAGGACATCGCCAAGAAGATCTACGACCTGAAGAACATCCCTTGCACCGCGTGCCAGTATTGTATGCCGTGCCCCTACGGTTTGGACATCCCCGGCATCTTCACGCACTACAACAAGTGCATCAAGGAGGGCAACTTCGCCAAATCGCAAGAGGAGAGCGACTACAAGAAGATGCGCAAAGCCTTCTTGGTGGGCTATGACCGCAGCGTCCCGAAACTCCGCCAAGCCGACCACTGCATTCACTGCGGCGCCTGCATCCACCACTGTCCGCAACGCATCCGTATCCCGGAAATGATGGACATGGTGAACGAATACGTGGAAAAACTGAAACAGGGAACGTTGTGATGTGTGATGTGTGACGTGTGATGTGTGACGTGTGACGTGTGATATGATGAATGGGCGATGAATGTTGGACGATGATACGATGACACGATGATACGATGATACGATGAATGGGCGATGAATGACGATGAATGGCGTGTGGCGGCAATTATGAATTATGAATTGTGAATTATGAATTTTCACAGGATATTTTTGGTATCAGTGCTGGTCGTCACATTCGGCCATGTTCTCGCGCAGGGGGTGCGTTCCGACGGCGAACAGACCATTGTCGATATGAGTGAGTTTTGTACACGCCTTGGGGTCGTGGAGCCCACCTGGGAATCGCTCAATGAGCGCGGTTACCCACAGTGGTTTCAGGACGCGAAACTCGGCATCTTTGTCCATTGGGGTCTCTATTCCGTGCCTGCGTACGCTTCGAAAGAGGGCTACGGCGAGTGGTTCTACCGTGGATTGATGATGAAAGAACCTGAGCGTATGCGCATGATGAGTTATTACGCAGACACCAATCAACCCGTCTTTGATCAGTACAAGGAACTTACAAAATATTGGCATGCGGAGCTTTGGAATCCTGAAGAATGGGCCGACCTTTTCCAGTCTGCCGGTGCGAAATATGTAGTGTTGGTTACGAAACATCATGATGGTTACTGTCTGTGGAACAGCGAATTCCAGCCTGAATGGAACAGCGTGGTGAGTGGTCCGAAGCGCAACATCGTGGAGGAACTGACCACGGCGGTGCGCGACAAAGACATGCGCATGGGCTTTTACTATTCGCTGCCTGAATGGACCAACCCGCTCCATATCTGGATGGAGGATCCTGACAATGAAATCAGCGGCTATGTCTATACTTACATGGTGCCGCAGTTCAAGGAGCTGGTAGGTCTTTACAAGCCTGACCTCATTTTCGCCGACGGCGACTGGAACAACACGTCAGCACAGTTGCAATCGAAGTATTTGATTAGCTGGTATTACAACACCGTGGGCAAGGATGCCATCGTGAATAACCGTTGGGGCAACGGCACGCAGCATGGTTTCCTCACGCCCGAGTACAGCGCGGGCATCACGAATACGGATGTGCCATGGGCGGAGTGCCGCGGTCTTGGTCGCAGCTTCGGTCTCAACCGCAATGAGGACTTGGACAACTACATGACCGACAAGGAATTGATACAACATTTCGTGGAGTTGGTGGCACACGGCGGCGGCATGACCCTCAACGTGGGTCCCAACGCCGACGGCACCATCCCGCTTATCCAGCAAGAACGTCTCCGCAATCTCGGCAAATGGCTGGAAATCAACGGGGAGGCCATTTACGGCACACGCCCGTATGAGATTCCGTGTCAACGAGTGACAACTACAGCCAAGTTGCCACTCACAGAGACAGTTGATTTCGATTGGGTGCGCAATGCCCCGATGCGAGGAGTGAGTACAGACCATTTCTATATAGTATGGTTAGGTCAGGTGAACATCCCCTCAGACGGGGAATACACTTTTTCCGTAACAGCAGATGACCATTTAGTGATGTATGATTTGAATAATCCATCTGATACGTTGGTGATTTTCGACAAGAACAATACTTCAGCTAACAAGCAGAAAACGATTAAATTACAAAAAGATCATCCCTTTTTACTGAAAGCCATCTATCACGAGGAAGACTTAGAAGCATCTGTCTCGTTAAACTGGAGTCGGGACGGAGGCGAAAAAGAACCAATACATGCAAGATGGGATGGCACCATCTATTGGGAACGTACCACCCGCTGCTTCACCACTAAGGACAACAACTTGTATATCATCGAGTTTGAGCGTCCAGACCGGACGAAACCCTTGGTTATCAAAAATATGCCCAAGTTGAATCCTAAGGCATTTATGATGCTATTAGGTACTGGGGAAGAAGAAGAATTGTATGGTTACAAAGCGATTCGATTCGATGAAATCAAATGGAAGCAGGACAAAAAAGGGACGATCACGATCGATTTTTCTTCTGTTGATCCCAAAAAATTGAATGAACTGGACAATGCTTGGGTGCTCCGAGTCATAAACTACCAACCTTAGCCTTTCTTCTTAGCTGTCATCATATCTTTTTTTTCCGTATTTTTGCACTCTCAAAATCGAGTGCGATGAATTACCGGATAACCAAAGGTTTGGATCTTAAAATCGCAGGCGCGGCGGAAGATAATCCGTTGCCGCTGATGCCTTCGGCGCATGTCTATGTGCGGCCATCCGATTTTCGTTGGCTTACCCCGAAACTGCTTGTGCAGCAGGGAGATGTGATGCAAGTGGGCACACCGTTGTTTTGTGATAAGAAAGACGAACGGGTCGTGTTTGTTTCGCCCGTGGAGGGTAGGGTGGAGGAGGTTGTACGTGGCGAAAAACGTGTCATTGAGGCCATTACGATTACTTGTGAGAAAGATGCCGCTACGGAAAAGACGGTCGATTTTGAGGAGCCCTTGGATGCCGAATCTACACGTAAACTGCTGTTAACGTATGGGTTATGGCCATGCTTGCGGCAACGCCCGTTCTCTGTTATCCCGTCACCGGAGGCTCAGCCTAAGGCGCTCTTTATCCCTTGCTTCGATTCTCATCCGCTCGCCCCGGACTTCAACATCCTGCTGCGCGGAAAGGAGGATCAGTTTTTGTATGGACTGAAGATGTTGCAACGTGCGGCGGGCGATGTGCCTACGCACCTTTGTGTGCGTGAAGGTGCTGAAAACCAACTGTTTGAAAAAGCTGAGAATGTACAGAAGCACTATTTCAGCGGTCCGCACCCAGTAGGAAATGTCGGCACGCACATCCATCTCATAGCCCCGCTCGACAAGGACGAAACCGTATGGTATGCCGATCCGCAGGATATAGCCCGCATCGGGGAGTTTTTCCTCCATCATCGTTTGTGTTTCCAGAAAATGGCGGCCTTGACGGGTTCGGCGGTGAAACGCGCAGGCTCCTTTTCCACGATATACGGAGCAGACCTTTCCTCCCTTTTGGTAGATAATCTCACCCAGGAAAATGTGCGGATTATTAGCGGTAATGTGTTGAGAGGTAACGCGTTAAAACAATACCTTACGTTGGGTTTTTACGACCGGCAGATCACGGTGATACCGGAAGGCGGCAAACGGGAAATCCTCGGTTGGCTGCTGCCCGGATTGAAAAAGTGGAGTCTGTCGCGTACCTTCTTGGCTTGGCTGACCCCGAAACGGATTTACGAGGTCAACACCTCGCTTCACGGAGGTCGCCGTGCCGTCATGATGACGGACGTTTATGATAAAGTTTTTCCCTTCGACCTGATGCCGTTGCAGCTGCTCAAAGCCTGCGAAATCAAGGACATAGAACAGATGGAGGCGTTGGGGATTTACGAGGTTGACAGTGAGGACTTCGCCCTCTGTGAACTCGTTTGCCCCTCGAAAAAAGATTGGCAGCGGATTGTGGAGGAGGCGTTGTTTGAATTATGAATTATGCATTATGAATTATGAATTATAACGCCCTTTTCGATGCCATAGACACGTTCTTTCGGACGCCTGCGACGGTCACGGACAGTCGCTGCCACGTGCGCGATGCGGTCGATATGAAGCGCATCATGATCACCGTGATGATTGCGCTCGCTCCTGCATTGCTCTTCGGCTGGTGGAACGTTGGCTATCAGCATTTTCTGGCAGCGGGCGAAAGCGTGACGTTCTGGTCTTGCTTCTTTTACGGATTCCTGAAGTGGCTGCCGCTGGTCATCGTGACCTACGTGAGCGGTTTGGCCGTGGAGGTGCTTTTCGCGCAGATTCGCAAGGAGGAGGTGGCGGAGGGCTTTTTTGTCACGGGCTTCCTCATCCCGATGATCATGCCGCCCGATGTGCCGCTATGGATTGTCGCGGTGGCTACGGTATTTGCCGTGCTCTTCGGCAAGGAGGTCTTCGGCGGCACGGGTTATAACTTCTTGAACCCCGCATTGTTAGCCCGTGCGTTCGTCTTCTTCGCCTACCCGTCGGTGATTTCCGGTGACAAGGTGTGGGTATCCCATGCCCCTGACGCGGTTTCAGGAGCTACGCCGCTTGCCATCGCCATGAACGGTCATCCCGAGGCAATCCCCTCGACATGGGAACTCTTTGTGGGTACGATTCCAGGGTGCATCGGTGAGACCTGCAAAATAGCAATTCTCCTTGGCGCGGCCATCCTTCTCCTCACGAAGGTTGCCGACTGGCGCATCATGATACCCGTGTTCGTTGGGGGGTATGTCACGGCGATAATCTGCAGGTTGACAGGTTTTTGCCCCATCGCAGCGTATGATCAGCTGTTGATGGGCGGCTTTATGTTCGGTGCGGTCTTCATGGCCACTGACCCCGTCACCGCTGCGCACACCCGCGTAGGCAAATACGTGTACGGACTACTCATCGGCATACTCGCTATCCTCATTCGCACTCTCAACAAGGGTTACCCTGAAGGCATGATGCTCGCCATCCTGCTGATGAACATTTTCGCCCCCCTCATCGACTGGTGCGTCGTGCAAAGGCACATTAGGCGGAGAAAGAGACGTGTGACGTGAGATGTATGACGTGACTTTGAACTTTGACTTTGAACTTTGACTTTGAACTTTGAACTTTGACTTTGGATTTTTGACTTTGAACTTTAAAATTTGAAACCCGGAATGAAGAACTTCACCAACACCTACATATTCCTTTACATAACCGCTTTGGTTGTGATTATCGCCGTGGTGCTCACTCTTGTCTCCACAGGGTTGAAGCCACGCCGAGATAGGAACAAGCAGGCTGAGAAGTGCCAACAGATCCTACGGGCGGCGGGTCACGATATCGACCGCTCGAAGGCGGTGGAAGCTTTTTCGAGGCTTGCCGAGCCGCTGACCGAAGATGGCCAACGGTACCGGGTGATTTGCTCGGACGGCACCGCAGGTATTGCTGTGCGCCTCGACGGTAAGGGACTTTGGGGACCCATTTGGGGTTACGCAGTGATTTCCGAGGATGGGCAGACTGTCAAAGGCGTAACCTTCGACCATAAATCCGAAACCCCAGGCTTAGGCGCGAAAATCACCGACGAGGCCTTCCAAAAATCCTTCGAAGGCAAAAAGTTGTACGACAAAGACGGTCATTTTGTCTCCGTAAGAGTTTTGAAGGCTGGGAAAAACCCAGAAATCGCTGCCGAAAACCGCGTGGATGCCATCTCCGGAGCCACCATCACATCGAGAGGCGTGGACGAGATGATGGGAAGAATAGCAATTCATAATTAAGAATTCATAATGCATAATTAATGCAGAATAAATATTCAATAAAATATATTCCTTGAGAAGCCCGTAGGGCTGACATCCTACGGGCAGGGGCGTGAGCCCCTGCAATTTTGGTCAATGACACCATTAAATTTTGGTCAATGATACCGGTCAATGTTAACCGTCAAACAATAAAAAAAATGAAAAATCATATCATAACCATGGTCTTCATCGCCACCACCATCGCCGTCAGTGGGCAGACCCCTGCCGACATCGCCAAGATGTGGAAGGAAATCCAAGCCTGCTGTGAGAAATACGACGGCGGCGCGGACTCCGCCTACCGCATCCTCAACGAGCAACTTGCCGCCACGCAGAAGGAGCCCGTGGCCAACGCGATATGGCACAGTTGCATGGGGCAGTTCCTCGACGAGTATTACAACGAGAACCGCTATCGCCTCCGCCAGCGCACGGAAGTTGCCGACGAAACTCCCAAAGACTTCAAGGAGTGGGATGCCAAGACATTGAAAAAACGTATGCGGCATGAATATCTGCAGTCGCTTCATAATGCGGAGACGTTGCAGGCGATTCCGATTTCAGATTGGAAAACCTTGTTCGATTTGAAGGACTTCACCTCCTATTCCCATTTCACCCTATACGACATTCTGGCCCAGCGCTACCTCAAGGCGATAAAACAGTTGTTGGCAGATGAAGGGGATCTTAACTTTGAGTTTGGAAGTGACAATCGCCTTTGGGATACGGAATCTTTCCTGAAAATGCCGCTTCGTTTGGAGGACTCTTGTTCGGAAATGCACACCGCGCTGGCCGTGTATCAGCGACTTATCGACTATCATCGGAGACTTGGCCACGAGAAGGAGTGGGTACAGCTCTCTTTGGACCGTTTCGCGTTGATGATCGCTCAAGTACTTACCCCTGACATGACCGATACGAGGTATATTGACCTGCTGACCGACTTCGGGAAATCTTTGGAAAACAGTGAAGCCTACGCATACGTGGCCTATCAGTTGGCGGTGCTGTACGTGCAACGGAGCCACGATTATAACGCACAAACAAGACCCGAATATCGATATGATTTGGTCAAAGCGCTTAATCTTTTGGAAAAGGCCCTGCCTTTTTTGGATGAATCATACGTAAATTGGGCGGAAAAACTGATGAATTCCATCCGTGAGCCTCTTGTTTCAGCTCATCCGACGTTTGATGCCGTCCCCGTCCAAACACCGATTTTGTGCGACATTGAATACAAGCAATATACAAAGCTTTATGCCCGCCTCGTTCCGGTGACACATGCCCAGTGGAAGCAGGTGATGGCCAAGTCTTACCACAAGATGTCGTCTCAGCAGTACAAAACGGTTCTCTCCATCAAATCGGTGTTTGAAGAAGTGGTGGAACTGCCTGATATGGAGGATTTTCAATCGCATTCGGGAAAGTACATGCTTCCGTCCCAACCCGCCGGCGAATACCTGCTGCTGTTGTCGGACAGCCCTTATCCGAATGAAATCGACCACTGTCAAGTCATTAGTTACGTGCAAGTCACGGATATTCAAGTTGAAAACAGGGAGACGGATAAGGAACAAGAGTTCTATGTGGTGAACAGGGTTACTGGCGAACCTTTGGAAAACGCAATAATCAAGATGACAGTCTCTGATCAGCATAGCAAAAGTTCCAATACCTATCATCTTGTGACCGACAAGAGCGGCTATGCTCGGATAGATTTTCCCTATATGCAAAGCATGATGGACAATTTGAGTGTGACTTGGAACCATCAGACGCTATATGCTTTGGAAACGTCCTATTGGTATAAAAACAGACAGGAAGCAAGGACAGAACAGAAATGTGAGCTGCTGACGGATAGAAACCTATATCGTCCAGGTCAGACATTGTATTTCAAGGGTGTTGTCACGGAGGAGACGGTTGATAAAGGAGAAACGACGCATTACTCCTTGATCAAGGGGCAGGAATATATGGTGGCTTTGCGGGATGTGAATCATCAACTGGTCGCTGAGAAAAAGGTGACCACCAACGATTTCGGCTCTTTTGACGGCTTTTTCCAATTGCCGGAGGGTGGCTTGACGGGCCGCTATACGCTCCACGTAAAGACAGCGACAGCGTGGATAGGGACTTCCTATGTCCGGGTGGAGGAGTACAAACGTCCCTCTTTCGAGGTGCGGATGGAAACGCCCAAAGATTTGGTGAAAATAGGGCAAACTGTTACCGTAGAGGGTTTTGCGGAGGCTCTGGCCGGTTATCCGATTGGGGATGCAGTCGTCCAATATGCAGTATATCGGGAAACTTCGTTTCCGTGGTTTCGCCCCTATTATAAACCCGATCTACAAACTCAGGCTGTCGTGAGCGGGCAAACGCAGACAGATGCCGCCGGACGTTTCACCATTTCCTTCCCGACCGAGGAGGTGGCTTCCATAAAGCAATACACTCCGTTGTACCAATATTTGATAGATGTGACCGTTACGGATATCAATGGCGAAACCCATACGGCAAGTTCGGAAGTGCGAGTTAGTGAACGTAGCCTGTCGCTCTGGATCCAATTTCCGGAAGAAATACGGACAGACTATACTGAAAACCGCTTCCCGGTGACATTGACCAATATTGCAGATGCGCCGCAAGACGGTACGGTGCTTTACGAAATTTTCAAGCTGACCGCACCAGCGGTTTTCTATCATTCTGTCTCAAAAGGAGATGTGGAAATCACCCCGATGTCGGAGTTGCGCAAGCAGTTTCCAAATTTGGCTTTTGCTGGAGAGGATGACAAGAGCAATTGGTCTGCGAAATTGCTCACTACAGGTTCCATTATTTGTGATAAAGGGAAAGATAACTTTTTTGAAATTCCTGGCCTTTCGAATATGCAGAGCGGTTATTACCGGATTTGTTTCAAAACTCAGGATCCCAATGGAGAATGGGTGGAGGCGAATCGGGAGGTCTACCTGTATGATGGTTCCGAGACGGCCTATAAGGGTTACAGCCCGTTGTGGTTCGATTTGGCCACGATGTATTACACTTCGGGCGGTTACCAAGTGGAGGCTGGGGAAACGTTGCGTTTCCATGTGGGTAGTTGTTTGGACCATGCGATGGTGTTATGCGAGATGGTCCAAAACGACAGTGTTGTCAAAACGGAATGGCTTGAGTTGCATAAGAATATGGTGGAGATAGCCTATCCTGTCCTGGAGACCTCGAACGGTAAGCTCACTATTAATTTGTATATGGTTTCGGATAACTACAGGCTTAGTTTGACTCCCACCGTTACCATCGTCAATCATCAGAAAGACATCCGTTTTGAGTTTTTGCGTTTCCGTAACAAAACGTTGCCCGGCAGTCAGGAAGAATATCAGGTGCGATTGCTCAATCATCAGGGAGAACCCGCTTTGGCGGAATTGCTGTGCACCATGTACGATTACTCCTTGGATGCGTTGTCTGGAAGGACCCATTTCCTGAATCTTGGTTTTAATCATTCGTACAGGTCAAGACGACTGCGTCTCCAGACGATTTCCACGGCAACCATTATATTGCAACAGAAGTACTTTAACACCGATTATTACACAAAATCGTTCCGTTCCTCGTTTCCGGATTTTCGCTCTGATTTCGGTAACTGTAATGGTACCAGATATTTACGAAAGTGGGTATCAACGGGCGTTGATTTGGAAACAGGCGAGGAAATGCCAATGTATCAGCAAGAAATGGTACTTAATGTCGTTGAGGATAGAGCTGGGGAACCTGCTGCCGTATTTTTCGACGAGGCAGAGTATGCCGCTTCAAAACAGTCGGAAGCAGCAGTAGCTGTGATGGGAGGTTCTTCAGCCCCTGTCATCCGCACCAACTTCGCCGAAACCGCCTTCTTCTACCCGCAGCTGCGCACCGACGAGCACGGCGACGTCTTCATCAGCTTCACCATGCCCGACGCGCTCACCAAGTGGAAGATGCAGGGCGTGGCCCACAACCCTGACCTTCAGTGTGGCCGTTTCGAGAAGTTCGTGCAGACCGCCAAGGACGTGATGATCGTGCCCAACGCGCCGCGCTTCCTCCGCGAGGGCGACACCATGGACTTCTCCGCCAAGGTGGTGAACATGAGCGGCAAAACCCTGTGTGGGTACGTGACGTTGCAGATGTTCAATGCGATGAATGGCAAACCGTTGGGGATGATTTGTGAAATGTCCCGTGGCGACGCAAGATTTTGCGTCGCGACCGCCGGTTCCCAACAATACGAAATTCCCGCCGGCACCTCCTCCGAAATCCATTTCCGCATCGTCGTCCCCGATGACATCCCCGCCATCACCTATCGTATCATCGCGCACAACACTGACCCGAAAGACGTGGCCGGCGACGGCGAGGAGAAGACCCTCCCCGTGCTCACCAACCGCATGATGGTGACGGAGACGATGCCGTTCTACATCTCGGGGAAAGGCTCGAAGACGTTCACGTTCAATAAATTGCGGGATGCATTTGGCGCGACGGCCAACAAAACCCTCAAACATTACCGTTTGACCGTGGAATGCACGCCCAATCCTGTGTGGTACGCCATCCAGGCGATGCCCTACATGATGGAATACCCGCACGAATGCAACGAGCAGCGCTTTAGCCGCTATTACGCCAACGCCCTCGCCACGCACATCCTGAAGGCCAACCCCGTCATCGAAGAGGTCTTCAACCGCTGGCAGGTGGAGAGTCCCGATGTCCTCTGCTCCGCCTTGGAGAAGAACCAGGAGCTGAAGCAGGTGATACTGGAGGAAACCCCGTGGGTGCTCGACGCGCAGCGCGAGGGAGCGAACAAGCAGGCCTTGGCCGCCATGTTCGACTTCAAGCGGATGTCCAAGGAAGAGGCTGCCACGCTTAAGAAACTGCAGCAGGCGCAGAACGGAGACGGCGGCTGGCCGTGGTTCTCCGGCGGCAAGAGCAGCGACTTCATCACGCGGCACATCGTGGCAGGCTTCGGCCACCTAAAAGCCCTCGGCGTGAGCACCGACGTGGCCAACAGCACCCTCCGCAACGCCGTCTCCTACATGGACGCGCAGATGTACCAGCGCTACCTCGACCGCAAGAAATACCACTTCACTTACGTCGATGAGACGCACTATCTCTACGCCCGCAGCTTCTATAAAGACAAGATTTCCGCCAAGCACAAAGTCGCCTACGATACTTGCTACAAGGCTTTATTGAAAGGTTGGAAGGATGAAACCTTCTACACTCAGGCGATGATCGCGCTCACCGCTTGGCGCAACGGCGACCAAAAGGTGGCGAAGGAGATTGTAGTCCACCTCAAGAGCATGGCTCAGCACGACGAGGAAATGGGCATGTTTTGGAAAAAGCAGGGTGGGGGATGGTTCTGGTATGAGCAGCCCGTGGAGCGGCAGGCGATGCTGATCGAGGCGTTCCACACCATCACACCGGAGGACGAAGAGTCGCTGGCGCAGATGCAGTTGTGGCTCCTCAAACAGAAGCAGACCCGGCACTGGGGCACCACCAAATCGACCACCGAGGCCGTCTATTCGCTGCTGCTGAACAAGACGTTGGTGGCCGACGACAAGACCGTGGCGGTCACTGTGGGGAACGTGCGTCTGCCCGATGAGACCGTGCAGGCCGAGGCGGGCACCGGCTACTTCAAAAAGGCCTGGACGGGCGAGGAAATCACCGCCGACAAGGCCAACGTGCGTATCGAGAAGGGCACCGACGGTCCTGCGTGGGGCGGTCTCTACTGGCAGTATTTCGAGAATCTGGACAAGATCGCCCGCAGTGACGACAAGAGTCTCGTCATCGAAAAGCAGCTCTACAAGGTGGAGAACACGGACAAGGGTGAGGTGCTGAAGGCCATCACAACCAATCAGCCGCTGCAGAAGGGCGACAAAGTGCGCGTGCGGGTGGTCATCACCGCCGACCGCGACATGGAATTCGTGCACCTCAAGGACATGCGTGCCGCCGCCTTCGAACCGGTCAATGTCTTTTCGCAGTACAAATACCAAGACGGGCTCTGGTACTACGAAGCCACCAAGGATGCAGCTACGCACTTCTTCATCGACTGGTTGCCCAAAGGTAAGTACGTCTTCGAATATACTTTGTTTGCCACGCAGTCCGGCAACTTCAGCAACGGCATCACCGAAATCGAGTGCATGTACGCTCCGGAGTTCAGGTCGCACTCGCAGGGGGTAAGGGTAAATGTGAAGTAGTTTCAGGAGCATAATGTATTATTTCAGCAATATCCGTATTAATTGTGAAGGCTTCCCCATTTAATGCTTGTTCAGTCGCTTTAACTATGGCATAAACAACATCTTTAGGCATTTTGTCGTAGGTTTCTTGGGCTATTCTGAATTCGGTGTATTCAATTTTGCTTGGGATATTTGGATATTCGATTAATGCAACAAAAACACTCATGTTGATGTTTTCGGGGTTGAAATTGTTGCCATTTGCATTATGGTCGGCGAGTCTTAGTGATAAAATACCCTTTGGGGTTTCGTAATTTGCATAGTTTGATCCACCCTCATAATCTAACTGCAATAACTTCCGTAAACCGACCAAAACCCCGTTCCATCCTTTAGAATAGTTTATCGAAAAGTCACCATTTTTGAATTTCCTAATTTTTGACAATAAAGGTGTCAGATTTTTTATTATTTTTGCAGCCGAATTCTTCGAGGTACGAAGTGTATCGGTAGGGCTACTCGTAATAGAAGAATTGACATTGTCCGATGGGGAGTCCGAATAGGATGGCCCGCTCCCCATTTGAGGACGATTTTTTATATTATCCTGATTTGTTTTCATAAGGTTTTAAGTTTTTTTGTGAATAATTGGTAGCCAACGGCTAACAGCTAGATTACAACCTTCCCTCCTCCACAAAACTATAATACCGCTCTTTATGGATGATGATGTGATCGACAAGGATCAGGTCCATTAGTTCGGCAGCGTGGTGAAGTTTTTCTGTCAGTTGGATGTCGGCGCGGCTGGGACGCACTGAGCCGGACGGATGATTATGGCATAGGATGATTTGCGTGGCCTTGTTCAGTACCGCTTCCTGTATCACGATGCGCGTGTCCACCCCTGTGGAACTGATGCCTCCTTTGCTGATTTGACAAGTTTGCAGGATGCGGTTGGCTTGGCTGAGGTAGATCGCCCAAAACTCCTCGTGGTCAAGATGGGCGATCTTGTCCTGCATCAGGTTCACAACATCGCGCGAGTTGAGGATTTGCAGGCTCTCTTCCACCTTTTCAGCGCGAATGCGCTTCCCGAGTTCAAACGCGGTGAGCAGAGCAATGGCTTTTGCCTGCCCGATGCCCTTGATTCGCGAAAGATCTCGCAACGACATGTCGGAAAGCGCGTTAAGGCTGTTCCCGGACGTGGCAAGCAGCTTCTTGGCCAAATCCACGGCGGATTCAGCGGTGTTCCCGGTACGCAACAAGATGGCGATGAGTTCTGCGTCCGACAAGGCCACGGCACCGTTCTTGGCGTATTTCTCGCGCGGCCGGTCCTGGACGCTCCATTCTTTGATAGTCAGTTTTCTGTTTTCGTAGTTTCGGGGTTCGTTCATTGTTTAGGTGAGCACGTTTTCGATGGTTTGTAGAGAGGTGCACCGCCTCTGTTAATACATTTGCGATCGTTTCAGCAAATAGGGTAGTAGTATCTGTTCGAAACCTTGCGTGATGTCGGCGGGAATCACGTCAATCTGGTATTGCCCGCACTTAACTTTGATTTCATGGAAGTAATCGCGTACGGTCTGTTGGTAGTATTCACGGATATTGTTGGCATGCACTTTCACCTCGTTGCCGGTTTCCATATCGACAAAACGGTATAGACGGTTCTCGAAGGCGAAGTCATATTCCAGTTGTTTGTCGAAGGTGTGGAAGAGCACCACCTCGTGCTTGTTGTGGCGCAAATGTCCCAGCGCCAGCAGCAATTCGTCCAGATTCTTGCTAGATTCCAGCATGTCGCTGAAAATGATGACCAACGAGCGGCGGTGGATTTGTTCAGCGATTTGGTGCAGCGTGTCGGTGACCATCGACTGCCGTTGCACGTTGTCGCCGATGGGCTGCAGCACCTTCTCCAATTCGCGGTATATCATCTTGTGGTGCGCGTCGCCCCCACGTGCGCGGGTGTGCAACTCCAACTTGTCGGAAAACAAACTCAGCCCGACAGCGTCGCGTTGACTCTTGAAGACCTGCATCAGTACAGCGGCAGCATATACGGCGAAAAAGATCTTGTTCGGCTGCGCGAGGGTGTATTTCTGCCGTTTCGGGAAGTACATGGATGACGAATTGTCGATGACCAGATGACAGCGCAGGTTGGTCTCCTCCTCATATTGCTTGACGAACAATTTGTCGGTGCGGGCGTACAATTTCCAGTCGATGTGCCGGATGGGCTCGCCCGTGTTGTATGGACGGTGCTCGGCAAACTCCACAGAAAAGCCGTGCATCGGGCTCTTGTGGATACCCGTAATGAAACCTTCCACCACCTGTTTGGCCACGAACTCCACGTGGTCGAACTGCGTTATTTTCGTCAAGTCAATCGTATATGCCATAGGTCAAATTTTAGGGCGCAAAGGTACACTTTTTTCCGTCTGTCATGGAAACTCAATCGGAAATAAAGCTTTGCCATCGTTTCAGGAACGATTCGCTGAAGGCAGTGCTGTTGTCGTTGGCGAAGATTTCCGACACTTTGAATAAAAGGGGCGGATGACCGTGCCGACAGAGCAGCAGGCATGGAAAGTCTGATTCCATCAGGGATTCACCGGCGGTCAAATCCGAATAATGGGGAGAGAGATTGGAATAGAAAGAGAAAGGTTTGTCCAATGTTTGTCGAATTTGATTGCGGCGTTCCTGCATGGCAAGACCTTTTAAAGGTTGGGGATAGACGTGACCGATATGGATACTGTCGGGGAGCGATTGGTCAAGTAACTGGTAGAGTGCTTTCACGCATCCGGAACATTCCAATCCCTGATGGAGCATTAAAACGCTTTGGCGCCTGGGAAGTTCGTTCAACGATATCGGTTGCTCGGATGCAGCAGGATAAAGTATGGGTCGCTCCCATAATTCACGTGGACGATAATCCATGATTTGATACGCCAGGATGGGGGAGTGGTCAGAGTAGTATTTGTCCAGTGCAGCAAGGTATTCAGCGTTGGTCCGGCCTTCCCACGAAACCTCTGCTTGATAGGTCAGTTGCACGATTTTGCCATTTCCTGCGGCGTTGCCTTTGTCGAATCCGCCCTGAAACAGAGTGAACGGGAATTGTGCTGCAGTGTAAACGCTATCTTCATGGTTCGTCCGAAGGTAACGGAGCGTCTGTCCGTTATCTTCCCTGATGGCATATTGCAGCACAGATTTCCCGATAAGCGTGTCATAATGAGCAAATAGTAGCAGGAGGTCCCCGCGTAGCGGCATGACTACTTTGGGATAGGAATAGTCATAAATGTCGTCTTTTACGGCGTAGATGCGCTCGATTCCGTAAGGGAACGACAGTGTTTTCTGGATATAGTCGTCCTCGAAAGGCTTCCACGAAGGCAAGTCGAAGGAAATCTTCTCCAGGAGTTGACCGTCCAAGGAATACACCTCTAAGCGGGGATACCTCGTGCTTAGGTAGAGTACATTTTTTTTGTTGTGGGAAAGATAGCGATTGGGCTGGATTTGTACGATGTGCGGCGCCTCGTAAGGCAGCTCGCGCACCAATGTGGCCGAATCGCTGCCGAGCTCTTTTTGAAACCACTTGAACCCCTTGTCATGGTCTTCTTCGAAAAAGTGGATCTTGTTCTGATGAAGATACCCCATGCACAAGTTCTGGTGACGATAACTGGAAACCACCTCATAGTTTCGGTTTTGAATTCGTTTGTATAATATTAGTTCTTCTTGAGTGGTCACCAAAAGATAGTCTCCGTCGAAACAGAAATCATAAATCCACAGGCTCCGAGCATAATGCTCCTTGTTGCGCGCGCCTTGGGGCAAGGGGAGCAGGATCTCCGTTTGTTCATAATCATCCAATCGTAAGGCATGGATCACGGCGTGATAGTCGTTCTCTTTCTGTTGAAAAGACTGTTGCTCAACGAAATAGAAGGTGTTGTCTTGAATATCGCATTTGATAAGATTCAGGTTTGCTGGCTCTTTCGTCCATTGCATACGAACAATCGTATCTAATGTGAATCGGTGTCCAATCCATTCTTGTCCGTTTGCGCAAACAGTAGTCAACAGTAGGCTTGCGAGAATGATTATTCGTGATTTCATCATGGCTCAGCGTCTTTTTTCAGGAGTGAGGATTAATTGCCTGCGATAGAGAGAAGATTCACCTTCTCAACGTAGATTTTCATCGTGGAATTGCCATTCGAGGCGTTAGTGACGACACCGCGTATCACATACGTGTCAAGCCGTTTGTGCATCTTTGAACCTTTGGAAGCATTGTTGAACGCAATGGTTTTGGTGTACACGGTCGGCACGCTTTTGGGTACGTTCTCTGACTGCGAAGCGGCCACATTGGCTTCGTATGCCGTCTCATATTGGATGATGACGTCGTTGAAAGCATTTTTGAGCGCCTCCAGCAGCACAGGGTCAGAAGCAACTTCGATGGAATTCCCGTTGTTGACAGGGCATGGAGAACAATTCGGGACACGGCAGAAGGTGAATCCGCTGCCTCTGCAATCCAGTTCGGCAATACCTGAGCTGGTAAGCTCCGCCGGCGTGTAGGTCACGTAATTGTACATGTTGAGAATGGCGGTGTAACCACCCTGTTGCTTGTTGACGATCACTGACGGTACTTTTTCAGCGAAAGTGGCAAATGATAAAACACTCAATCCGATTAATAAAAAGAACTTTTTCATAGTTTTAAGCTTTTGTTTTTAAGTTTGATTAAATTGTTTGAGGTTATCCCCTTTTCGCGGGGATGATAGTTGCCTATCTACGTTAATCTTCCTTTCACGGTTAGGTCGATTAATGGTTTGGTTTCGTTTGCGGCAGTTTCGGTTTTTTAGTTTTAATGAGTTCAAGCGTTCTGGATTCAGTCAGGGGTGCCGACCCTTTTTGAACAATACAAAAATAAACTCTCGACAAGCGTTTGTCAAGAGTTTTTGAAAATTTTTTTTCTCGCTGATACAGAGAGAATTGCTTAACTTAATTTAACAATTGATTCGCGAATAGTAAATTTTTTTCGCGGAATTTCGCAGATTTTCGGAGTTCCGATGCAAAAACCGAATAGGTTTACTCGAGCACGACGTGGTGCTTGGACATGATTTTGCGGAGGTTGATGAGGGCATAACGCATACGACCCAACGCCGTGTTGATGCTCACGTTGGTCATCTCTGCGATTTCCTTGAAGCTGTAATCCATGTATATCCGCATCTTGAGCACCTCTTTCTGCTCTTCGGGAAGGTATTCGACGTAGTTGTTCAGGTCGGCGTAGGTCTGTTCGCGGATCATTTTCTCCTCCACAGACTCGTCGCGGGTGCCGATGACGGTGAAAATGTCGAACTCCTCGCCTCCATCTACTGTGGGCATGCGCTGCAATTTGCGATAGTAGTCAATCTTCAAGTTGTTGGCAATCCGCATGATCCATTGGAAAAACTTCCCTTCTTCCTGGTAGTTGCCAGAGCGTATGGTGTTGATAACCTTAATGAAAGTGTCCTGAAAGATGTCTTCAGCCAGCTCCTTGTTCTTGACAGAAACCATGATGTAAGAGAACAGCCTCCGCTCGTAACGGAGGATGATGGTCTTCAATGCAGATTCATTACCAGCTTGATAACGCGCTATCAATTCGTTATCACTTAAGGCATTCCAATTCATGATATGCTCCTTTCTTTAATATGGTTAATAAATTCAGAAAGTAGATTTTTTCTCGATAGCGGGTCTCCTTATTTCTTTAATTGGTTTGCCTAATAATTGATTTTTATTTGAACTGCAAAAATATATTTTTTTTGAATACAACGCTCTTTTTTTTGAAAAAAATTTTTATTACCTGTTATTCACGGAAATAAGTATCTTTGCACTTCCTAATTATTTGAAGCCTTATGAGAAAAATTGCATCTTTATTATGGATATTTCTCCTGTCAACCTTTTTTTGTTATTCTCAGGAATTTGCTGATATTCAATTGGATGATTGGATTTATGAAGAAGGAATAGCAGGCGTGCAGCTTATGGTGAACGGCGACCCGATGTCGGAACCTATCGGAACCTTGGGCTCGGCTACGTTCCAAATCGCCTTTGACGACTTGACGCTGGAAGTCAGACACCCTAAGTTTCTGTTCATTCATTGCACACACGATTGGAAAAACTCGGAGTTGAATCCTATTGAATATATCGAGGGCTTCATGGAAGATGAAATCGAACAATACGACCACTCTTTTAATACGATTGAACCCTATCTGCACTATCATGCGGAATTTCCCAACAATAATATATCTTTCACGAAGTCAGGAAATTATGTGCTTTATGTATATGACGACACGCCTGACCACCCGCTTTTGACCCGTCGTTTCATGGTGCTGGAACCCATGGCGGCCAAGATTGTCGCCGATGTCCATCCGGCAGTGGATGTCAACACCCGTTATACTCACCAAGATATTGATTTTACGGTGTTTACGAGTATCTACCAAATCCGGAATCCTCAACAATCCGTTCATGCCACTATCCGCCAGAATGGGCGTTGGGACAATGCCATCTACGGGTTGACCTACCATTCCGGGATGGCTGCTGAGCTGCATTTTAATTACACCGACGGACGGAACAGCTTCCCCGGCGGCGCCGAATTCCGCACCTTCGACATCTCCACCCTGCGTTCCAATTCCGACCGTATTGTGGGCATTTCTTTCGTGAATCATCACAATCATGCGTACGTGTTGCAAGACGATGCGCGTCCCTATTCCGCGTACGAAAGCCGTGGTACGATGAATGGCCGCTGCTATTATAAAAACAGAGACTTAAGAAACGAAAACTCAGAGGATTACGTTTTCACACATTTCACATTGAAGAGCGAATATCCCTTTAATGATGGCGATGTCTATGTGTTTGGAGAATTGACGGGCTGGCGGTTGCTGGACGAAGCCAAACTGCATTATAACAAGGAGTTCGACTTCTGGGAAACGGATATTCTGCTGAAACAGGGTGCGTACAACTACCAGTATGTGTATCTCCCGCGTGGTTCAAGTCAAATTGACGCCACTTACATTGAGGGCACGAATTACGAAACTAGTAATATATACTATATCTTTGTGTATTACCAGGAAGAAGGAACCTCATACGACCGCCTGATTGGTTTCCAGACTTGCTCCATCGTGGATAACGAGCACTAATTTTTGTTTTTCAGGCAGCGCACCGAATAGAACGCCTCTTTCGGGGTGCAGTTGATTTCCACCGTGGCATTGGTAAAGTAGAAACGGTGGATGGGGGAGGTGTCGGGACTGCCGTCAGAGCAGGTCCAGAAGCCGGATTCTTTGCCGAAACCGTCCGGCATGCCGTTCCAGAAATTGCCTGCCGGTAACACGGAAAATCCTGTGCCATTGTTCGTTGCAACATTATCAATAATGCAGCAGGTTGCCCCTTGTGTCATGAAATCGTATTGCCATCCGTCGGCACTCGCCATCGCCTTGGCCACGTTGTTGACATCCGTGCCGCAGCGGTAGTAATCCTTGTAACCTACGAAATCTTCCACGCCCATCCATTCGAAGTTGGCGGGAACATGCCAGCCGTCGGGACACGGTCCTTGCACACGACCGTCGGTCTCTTCCGTCGGCTCGGACTTGTCCAGCACGGAATGCCAGGTATATAGCCTTCCGTAACGGGTGATGTTTTGCGGATCGTTGTTCGGAGCCTGCGGCGCGGGCTGAATCTCGCGCCCGTCCGCGTAATGCAGCGTGCGCAGGTTCTCGCGCAGCCAGCACTCGTCCCCCATCATCACCGTCTGATATTCATTGCCATCGATGTCTTTCACGGTGCCGCAGTCCTTGACAGGCGGTTGCGCCACAACGAAAATGGCGACGCTACAAAGAATAGCGGTCGCCAATGTTTTGATATTGAGGATGTTCATAATCAATGTTCTAAGGTTGATTAATGGTGTGTAGAGACGCGCCAGGGCACGTCTCTACGGGTGCGGTTATTCAATCCGGTCGGAAATCAGGTATTTGTTTCTGTCTGATCCGTTGCGGACCACCAATTCCGCGAGGTAGCCGGACAAGAACAGCATCAAACCGAAGACCATGGCCAACAGCGCAAGGTAGAACAAAGGCTGGTCTGTAACTTGTCGGAAACCAGGGACTTGGTGCGACATACGGTATAACTTCTGCGCGATGAGCACGATGGTGATCACGATACCGACAAGGAAGGACAACGAACCCAGTGAACCGAAGAAGTGCATCGGTTTCTTGCCGAATTTCGACATGAAACTGACGGTCAGCAGGTCCAGATAACCGTTGATGAAGCGATCCCAGCCGAATTTGGAGACCCCATGCTTGCGTTTCTGGTGGATGACCACCTTCTCGCCGATATTGGTGAAACCCGCCCACTTGGCGATGACGGGGATGTAGCGGTGCATCTCGCTATAGACTTCGATGGACTTCACCACGTCTTTCTTGTAGGCTTTCAGACCGCAGTTGAAGTCGTGGAGCTGGATGCCCGACATCCGGCGCGTGGTCCAGTTAAAGAACTTCGATGGGATGTTCTTCGCTAATTTTGAATCATAACGCACTTTCTTCCAGCCGGATACGAGATCATAGCCGTCCTCCTTGATCATGCGGAAGAGTTCAGGAATCTCGTCGGGGCTGTCCTGCAGGTCGGCATCCATGGTGATGACCACATCGCCTTGGCAGGCCTCGAATGCGGTGTTCAACGCCGCCGACTTGCCGTAGTTGCGACGGAACTTGATGCCCTTTATATTGGGATTCTTGGCGTGCAGTTCTTGAATCACCGACCACGATTCATCGGTGGATCCATCATCCACCATGATGACTTCGTAAGTGAAGTTGTTTTCTGTCATGACACGCTCAATCCAAGCGGCCAGTTCAGGAAGCGATTCCGCTTCGTTCAATAAAGGTACTATGACGGAAATGTCCATTTCTTGGTTTTGGGTTTAGGGTTTAGGGTTTAGGGTTTAGAGTTTAAGGTTTAGGGTTTAGAGTTTAAGGTTTAGGGTTTAGAGTTTAAGGTTTAGGGTTTAGAGTTTAAGGTTTAGAGTTTAAGGTTTAGGGTTTAAGGTTTAGGGTTTAGGGTCGAGGGTCAAAGTTCAAAGTTCAAAGTTCAAAGTTCAAGAATCATAAGTCACAAATCATACGTCACACGTCATACGTCATACGTCACACGTCCTTCGTCTCTTCCGACGGGGTGTACTCCTCAATCGGTTTCTTCGACGTGTAGTTGAACATGGAGACGAAGAGGCCGAAGAACATGCCGTAGAGCAGGTACATCATGGCGCTGACGCCGGCGTATTTACCGTTCTGGTCGTAGTGCGGCACCCGCGACTTGTTCTCCTCGTAGCGTTTCTCCAGCGGGTCGATGCTGACGAGCGTGTCGTTGGTCTGCTGCACGATCTCCTGCACGTAAGGCGTGGAGCTCTTTCCTTCGTTCTGTTCGGTGTAGCTCACCAGCGTTTCCATCAGCACTCTCTTGGCGTAGGGGGTGAAGTTGCCGAGTTTGTACTCCTCCTTGTCCGCTTCGGGCTTGGAACGCAGCTTGTTGACGTAGAATTGCTGGAAAACCAGGATGCCGCTGTTGATCTCGTCGCGCACCGATTGCTGCAGCGAATCAGTGGTCAGACAGCCTTCTGTCTTGAAAACGGCCGTGTTGAGCAGGGCCTCCTTGCGGTTGTCCAACAAAGCTGCCGCCGCTTCGGAGTACTCTTTCAGCTCCCCGTTCGTCAGCGTGTCTTTGGCCAGATTCTGCTTGTATTTCGCCAACGCCACGGTGTATTTTTGCTGCAGACCGTCCTTTTCGATGACAGAGTAATGGACCATGTCGTAGCCGAAAAGGAGGATGGCGCCGATGAGGGAGATGACGATGCAGCTTCGGAAAGCCTTGGCGAACGACAGCCGTTCGGTGAAGCTCTCCTTGAACTCGCGCACGCCGAAGTGCAATACGAGAATGAAGCCGACAATCATCGCCAAATCAAGCACTTGGCTGGCGCTGTAATCGACCTTCCGGGCGAACATCTTCAGGAGCTCCAATCCTGCCAGCATCACGCCCAAAATGACACCCCACTTGAGGTGTGTTTTCCAGAAATTGTTCATTTTGGCTTTTGATTTTTGACGCATGACGTATGACTTGTGACCTTTGACTAGCACAAGTCATACGTCATACATCATACGTCTTATTTCGGGCAGCAGAACTCGGTGAGGACGCTGCAGGTGGACTTCGGGTGAGCGAAACCGATCATGAGGCCTTCGGCGCCGGGACGGGCAGCCTTGTCGATAAGGCGCACTTGCTTCTCTTCCAGTTCGTGCAATGCTTCGTTCGTGTCGGGAACGGCAAAAGCGATGTGATGGATGCCCTCGCCCTTGTTCTCGATGAACTTCGCGATGGTGCTCTCAGGGCTCGTCGGCTCCAGAAGCTCGATCTTGGTTTGACCAACCTTGAAGAACGCGGTCTTCACTTTCTGGTCGGCGACCTCTTCGATGTTGTAGCATTTCATTCCCAGGATGTTCTCGTAATAGGGAATAGCGGTTTCCAAACTTTTCACGGCAATGCCGAGATGTTCAATGTGGGTGATGTTCATACTTTATTGTTTTTTTTGTTTGTTACTTCGTGTTTGTTACTTCGTGTTTGTTACTTCGTGTTGATTACTTCGTGTTGATTACTTCGTGTTAGTTGGTTTCGCTTTTAATTATGAATTATGCATTATGCATTATGCATTATGAATTATGAATTATGAATTACTCAATCCCTGTCCGGCGTGGCGTCCAGCCATTTCGTCTTGTGTTTGATGAGTTTGATGAGCAGGGCGATGATGGTGTAGGCGATGAGGAGGTAGAGGGAAGGACGGAGCCAGTTGAGGCTGTCGCAGGCTCCTTTTCCGGCGTTACGGACATCAATCAGGTAGTAGAGGATGTAGTCGAGGACGGTGTAGGTGAAGATGGCGGACATGATCGTGGCGTATTCGCGGCGGATGAAGGTCTTCCATGAGAATTGGAGCATGCCGCCTTCGTAGAGCGACCATTTCGGGAGGAATGCGGGGACGCGGGACGCCCATTCTTCGAATTCGTCGCCGTATTTGCCGCGCAGGAACGCCTCTTCGGTCATCATAATGCGCTCATAGTAAATCCAATAGACGAGGGATACGATGATAAAGGCGAAGGCGTTCATGGTATAGACGAGCAGTCCGGCCCAAATCAGGTAGTTGGCGAGGTAGAGCGGGTGTCTAACCACGGAGTAGATGCCCTTGGTGTTAAGGTGGTTGGCCACCTGGTGGGTGGTGTTGCGCCCGGAAGTCCCTTTCGGGGAGGTGCATACCGTGTAGGCGCGCAATGCGAGTCCTGCGATGACCAGCAGCACGGAAACGATGGTGCAGATAACGTAAACCGGAGAGCTGAAGTCGGTGATGGTAATACTATCGTAGAGATTTTGGTTGGAGAAGAACAGTATGGGCAGAGAAAGCACGAAAATGAGCACGGGGATTTGTCCTCTGTACTTGAAAAGTTTCGCGCCAGTCGCCTCCATTGATTGAATCAGAGCCATCTTTTTCTGCTGTTTTTATTCGGGGTGCAAAGATACATAAAATACGAATACGCACGAAAAAAGGATGGCCAAAGCCACCCTTTTTCATTAACCATTAAAATCTTTACATTATGATTACCCTCTGCGCTCTTTAATGCGGGCTTTCTTACCCGTCAAATTACGGAGATAGTAAATTCTTGCTCTTCTCACGACACCGCGTTTCACCACTTTCAGGTCAGCAATCATCGGGGAGGTGAAGGGGAAAACTCTTTCCACGCCGATACCGCCGGAGATCTTTCTCACGGTGAAGGTTTTGTTCACGCCGCTGCCCTTGATTTGCAGGACAACACCCTGGAACTGCTGGATACGCTCTTTTGAACCCTCAACGATTCTGTAAGAAACGTTCACGGTGTCACCAGCTTTAAACTTCGGAAACTCTTGGGTCGTTATGAAGTTATCTTCTACGTACTGAATCAATTCGTGTTTCATTGCCTTATCTTTTTCTACGTTAATCTCTATTTTCTCTCTCAATTTTGAGGTTGCAAAAATACACTTTTTTTGAATATCCGCAATAGGCTGCCAAATATTTTTCTTTTATTTTTATCTGACTGAGAATCAATAATTTATATAATTCAATGAATTGGACTTGGATTTTTTTGTCGGATGATGGCGGTCATTTTGCGCAACTAATTGTGTGAAAATTACATATCCCCGCCTTCGCTCTCGTTTCATTCATCCGCGTTCTGAAGTTGATGTGAATTAGACGATCCCCAATATGTCCCGCACCGCCTTTGCCCAAATCTATGATGCTAATTTTATATTGTATTTATTATATAGAGATAGAGATCGCGTCTCTACTTTTTTATGAGAAAAAAAAATTATCTTTGCCGTCTAAAACTAAACTGTACAAATTATGACTAAAGCAGAGCAGTAAGTTAAGGCTTTATTGTCTGCGATTGTCTGACAGCGTACTGATAGTAGGAAACGGAGGCCCTAAAACTTAATTTCACACTGGCAACATTAGCAAAGATTTCCGCTGCATTGGGCGTCTCTCTTATTTCGATTGGGCAGTAAAAAACAAACCGTTGAAGCAGCTAATAGCCAACAG
The DNA here is from genome assembly GCA_900317715.1 of uncultured Bacteroidales bacterium. Taxonomy (GTDB): domain Bacteria; phylum Bacteroidota; class Bacteroidia; order Bacteroidales; family WCHB1-69; genus F23-D06. The sequence goes on from ONHS01000006.1 coordinate 41,681, forward strand.
CTAGTTAGCAGTTAGTAGTTAGTAGTTAGCAGTTACAACCAACGGCAAACAGCTAACAGCCAATAGCCAAGAGCCAATAGCAAAAAAAACAGCGCTTTACTTCTGTAAAGCGCTGCTTTTTTTCGGGCGGCAGGTCGGATTCGAACCGACGACCCACGGAACCACAATCCGGTACTCTAACCAACTGAGCTACAACCGCCATGTTTGGTGTCTCAAAAAGACGCGGCAAAAATACACTTTTTTTGAATATCTACAACATGCCGCGAAATTTTTTTATTTCAGCAAACAGAGACGGGGATTGAGGCCTCCGCGTCTTATGACTTGATGAACTGCGTGCGTGCCACCGACTGCCCTTTTTTGTATAAAACAATAATGTAATTTCCTGACTGTAAATTGTTTATATTGATATCTTGCACGTCTCCGCTGACCTTGACGGTTCTGATTTTATGTCCTACGGAGTCGAAAATAATCGCTTTGTCCACCATGTCGGACTGCGTTCTCAGCGTGAGGGTGTGGGTGGCGGGGTTGGGGGAGACGCTCATTTTGACCCGATTCAGGGAAGGAATAGACACCTCTTCGTCCGCCATGGCGAAACAGTACTGACCGGACAGCATCTCGTGGGTGGAGATGAGGGCGTTGTAAGGACTGCCCGTTCTGTTGTAGGGTATCGGGGTCCATTCTGCATCGGCATCGGGACGGTACATCAGTTTCAGATTGTCGTAGGTGTCGCCGTCGGCGAAGAGCTCGTAGTCATGTTGGTTGTTGCTGCGCGCCACGCGGAATGTCCAGTGTCCATTCACGATTCCGCTGGTGGAATGAACGGTCCAATAGTGCGTTGTGGAGAATTTGTGATAGCCGTCGGGTAGGGGAGAGGGTGCGCTGGGTGCCACGAAATGATGCTCTACGCGAATCAGTGCCGTATCGCTCATCTGCTCGATGGTGGCGTAGCATTTCGTTTCGCCGCAGGTGATTTCTTCCGGCGTAGCCACGATGCCCGTGAAGTCGATGGTGGCGTCCGAAAGCTTGTCGTTGTAGTTGGCGATGGCGAATGCCGGTTGGAACGGCACCAGGAACATCAGGTTGGTGCTATCACCCGAAACAAGCTGACTCTCAGCGGTGTAGAATTCTCTGTCGGCGGAGACGAACGTGACTTCCACGGGGACGTCCGTGTAGAGGTGCTCCGTGCCGTAGCCTTTCTGTCGCACCGTCACCTCATAGTTGCCGCAGGACAAGGGGACAATCCGGTCGATGTCGAAGTCCGCAAACCCCGGTTGATGAATCCAATCTTCGTAGAAATGCATCAGATTCATCCCGGAAACCTGTGTCAAGTAGGTGAAAAATTCGTGGGAATTGATGTTTTGATAGGCATATTGGTCCAAAAGTTGTCGCAAACTGCTGAAAAACAGCGAATCGCCCATGTAGGTGCGCAGGGAATGGATCACCAGTCCGCCCTTCTGGTAGGAGTGCATGCCATACGTATGTTCTTGAGGCACATTGTCTAACGCGTACAAACCTTCGTCGCTGCTGACAATGGTTTGCAGGGTGTTGTCGTGGATGCTCCGGATATTCTTCAGGTATTCGTCTGAACTTTCCGTGGAGTAGAGCCATCCCAGGACCAGAGATTCCGCATAATCCGCAAAACCTTCGTTGATCCACATCTCCTCGGCCCGTTCGCAAGTGATGAGGTCGCCGAACCAATGGTGGAACAGCTCGTGCATAATGGTGCCTTCGTACATGAGGTTGCCGTTTACGGCTACATTGGGCAGGGCGATATTGGTGGCGTGTTCCATCGCGCCGCCGGTCATGCCCACGCACACGTAACCCACGCGAGGCCAGCGATAAGGACCGAAGAATTCCTCATATTTGCGCAAAACCGACTTCAGATGCACGAAGGAGGCCGGGATGTTGGGGTAAATGTTCGGGGCGGTGTATATGGCGATGGGAATCTCCCCATTCATGCCGTGAAACGTGTCGGCATGGCAAAGGTAGTCGCCCACCGCCATGGATACCAGATAAGTCGGAACGGGCAGGTTGAGCGCCCAATCCCATACGCGTGTGCCGTCGGCGAGGGTGGTGGAGTCCGTCAGCAGTCCGTTGCAGACGGCTCTTTTGCCGTTTTGGGTGCGGATATGGAAATTGTAGGTCGATTTGTCGGTGAACTCGTCCATGCAGGGAAACCAGCAACGACCGTAAGCGTGCGGCTGGTCGTAAAGCGCAACGCCCACGTTATAAGCGTATTCGCCGTTGAAGTAGAAGCCCCCGAAGGAGATGTCATGAGGCGGAACGCCGTGGTAAAAGACGCGCACCTGTGCGGTGTCGCCGCTCTGCATCGTCGGCACATCAATGAAGATGTCCTCCCCGACATGCGAGAAGTTGGCCGTTTGCTCATTCACCTTCACCGAATCGGTGGTCAGCCCCATCAAATCCAGCCGGAGTTGGTGGAGGTTGTTCACTTTTGCGACCACGGTAAGTTCCGTACGACCCTCCACCACATGGTTGGTGAAGTCCACCACGGAAAGGGTGAGGTCATAATGTGCGACATGCACGGAATCAGTACGCTGCTGCGCGAAGCCGAGAGTCCAAAGCAGCGTTAATGCGCAGAAAAGGGAAAGAGAGTTTTTCATATAATTCATAATTCATAATTCATAATTCACAATTCACAAGTCAAAGGTCCAAGATCCAGGTTCCAAGTTCCAAGGTCCAAGTTCCATGATCCAAGTTCCAAGTTCAAACGTCATACGTCACAAGTCATAAGTCTATGTCTAAGTTCTATGTTTAAGTTCTAAGTCTAAGTCTATGTCTAAGTCTCAGTCATTCCAAGGCATCCCTACCTCGCCAGTGCACGACCAGCATCCAACTACTAACTGCTAACTACTAACTGCTAACTGCACGACCGTCCCCGCCAGCATAAACCCAAAGATCGCAGTGATGTGCGCCAGCGAGCCGTTGACCTGCACTTTGTTGAACTCTTCGGGCATGGAGTCTTCGGAGCTGTCTCCTTGGTTTTCCAGTACTTCCGGGGAGTAAACGCACTGGAATTTCTGTTGGGGGAATTTTTGCCAGTGTTTGAATTTTTTCCGGAGGGAGCGGGCGAGGGGACAGTAGGTGATTTTCCAGAATTCGGCTACGCAGATCTTCGTGGGGTCGAGTTTCAGGGCGGCGCCCATGGAGGATAGGAGTGTGACGGGAAGGCTGGTGGCGTGGAGGATGAGGTGCGCCTTGGGTGTGAGGCTGTCGATGGCATCGATCACGTAATCGTAGGTTTCGAGGTGGAAGGAGTCGGCCGTTTCGGCGGAGTAGAGCTCGGGACGGGCGATGATGTCCGCCTCGGGGTTGATGGTGAGCAGCCGTTCTTTGAGGGCATCTACTTTCAACTGTCCGAGGGTTTGCGTGGTGGCTTGGAGTTGTCGGTTGAGGTTGGTGGGGCACACCTGGTCGCTGTCCACGATGGTGAGATGTCCCACGCCGCTGCGGATCAGGCACTCGGCGCACCAGCTGCCCACGCCGCCGACTCCGAACAGGATGACGCGTGTGGCGGCAAGCCGCTCCATGCCCGCACTACCGAGCAGTCGCTCCGTGCGGTTGAACAAGGCATCTTTGGGTGACATTTCTTCCATCGTAACAGGTCCTTTTTTCCAGAGCCGCAAAAATATAAAATATATAGAAACCGCATTCCCCTTTTTCCAAAATTATGCATTACAATTATGCATTATGCATTGTGAATTATGAATTGAAAAAAAACGTATTTTTGCCGCCGTTTTGAAAGGGGTGCCGAAAGGCTGAGATCAGACCCGTTGAACCTGATGCGGATAATGCCGCCGTAGGGAGATAAACGCTTCTTCATTTCATTATCCCTCTTTCAGTGATGTTTTAATTTATTAATAACCAAACTGTTAGAGTTATGCTTAAAAATTTAAAGTTTAAAGTTTATGGTTTAAGGTTTAAGACAGTTGGTGCTGTGTTGGCCTTGGCAAGTTTTGTTTTCACTCCGGCAGCACTGTTCGCGCAGCAGCCGGATACCGTGCAAAGCGGTAAAGTCCAGGAGGTGACCATCGAGTTTGTGAGACCCACGGTGCAGACTTCCGCGAACGTCACCACGATGTCGATGCCGCAAATCCGCGCCCAGCAGGGTAACGGCAGCGTCAACAACCTGTTGGATATGATGCCCTCGGTGGTCACTACTTCCGAGTCTGGTAACGGCCTCGGCGCCACCTACCTGTTCATCCGTGGCATCGACCAAACCCGTATCAACACTACCCTCAACGGCGTGACGATCAACAACGCCGAGTCGCAGGGTTCCTGGTTGGTGAACCTTCCCGACATGGCCACCTACATAGAGAGGGTGAGCTTGCAGAGCGGTGCCAACACCACTATCGGTAGCACTTCCTACGGCGCCCGTGTGGATTTCGTGACGCGCGACATCCCTGAGAAACCCTTCGCGGAGGCGCGTACCGCGTATGGCTCGTTCAACACCTTCGACAATATGGTGAGCGCGGGAACCGGCCTTATCGGCAAACGTTTCTCCATGCTGGCCTCTTTCTCCGACATCCGCAGCGACGGCTACATCGACCACTCAGGGGTGCGCCTGAACTCGGGATTCCTCACGGCAAAACTCGACCTTCGTAATTTTAAGACGAACAAAGACAATGGAGAGTTGCGCTTCAACATGCTTTTTGGCAGGGAGAACTCCGGTCTGGCGTGGAACGGCGTGCCTTACGACAGTCTCGCCACCAATCGCACCTACAATTCCTGCGGCGAGTATTACGACGACCACGGCGTGCGTCACTATTATGAGAATTCCATGGATCATTATACACAGACTTTCTACCAGCTGGAATATCGGAAGAAATGGATGCGCGAACTCGGCAGAAAGTGGCATAACTTGCGCGTGATGCCCTATTTGACCCGCGGTTACGGCTACTACGAGCAGTATAAAGATGACAAGAAAATCTACAAATATGGTTTGGAACCCTTGCATGAAGACCAGAACCGCACCGACCTTGTCACCCAGAAATATCTGGACAACTACTACTATGGTGTTCTTGCGGAATATTGGGGGAGTCTGCGATTTAAAAGCGAGGCGTCACAAGGTTTGCGCTGGGTGGCAGGCTTGGATGTGAACAACTACATGGGCAACCATTACGGCGACATCGTGTGGGTGCAGCCTGACCGGGTGAAAGAGTGTCCGCCCATGTATGAATGGTATCGCGGCACGGGCGAGAAACTGCAGTCCAAAGTTTTTGGCGCGTTAAGTTACTGGATTAAAGACTTTTCCGTGAATGCTGAACTTCAGTATCGCCGTGTGGATTACGACATAGAGGGTGTTAACGACGAGCTGACCCCCATCCCGCAACAATATCATTGGAACTTCGTGAACCCCAAAATCAGATTGCATTATTATCTGCAGCGTCCCAAGGTGAAACACAGCTTCGACCTCTCCTTTGCCACGGCCAACCGCGAACCCACGCGCAACGACCTCGTGGGTGCCCCCGACGACCGCAAGCCGGTGCCTGAAACGCTCTACGACTTGGAATTCAGCTACATGAACTACAACGACAAGTACTTCTTCAACACCACCCTGTATGCCATGTACTATAAGAACCAGTTGGTGCGCACCGGCGAGCTTGACCAGACCGGTGACCCGCTCATGACCAATGTCGACAAGAGTTACCGTGTGGGCATCGAGCTGTCAGCGGCTTACCGCCCAGTGCGGTTCTTCACCTGGCACATCAACGGCGGTTTCAGCGTGAACCGCATCCTCAACTACACGCATTACATTGAGGATTGGGAGAACGGCGGCTATGTGGAGCAGCAGCTCGGCAACACCCCCATTGCCTACTCCCCGAATGTGGTGATCGGCAACACCTTCACCTTCACCCCGTTGAAAGACTTCAACATCGACCTTCTCACCAAATTCGTGAGCAAACAATATTTGGACAACTCCGGTGACGAGGCATACGTGTTGAAACCTTACAGCTACACTAACTTGCGTCTCTCATACACCTTCCATTTCAAGGTTTTGAAGGATTTGGAGCTCTTCCTGAATGTCAACAACCTTTTCAACGCCCAATATGAGACCAATGCCGCGCTCTACACGGGCATGATTGGCGACGAGAAATACTACGACGCCTATTATTTCCCGCAGGCCGGGATTAACTTCCTTGGCGGTGTGCGTGTGAAATTCTAACCTATAATGTGGTGAATAGCTTCCTCTAGAGAAATTTCATTTTCGGATAATCGGGCGGGGATGTAGCCCATTTCGAGCGCTTTCTCGCCCGTATATACAAAATAGGTACAGGTGCATTCGGCACAGCATTGACCATCGGGGCTTAGGATTTCCCCATGAACGGTGGCGATGTTGTGCCGTTGCTCTATCAGCTTGGCATTCAGCCGGATGTAGGGCCAAAGTGTGCTGACGGGCTTGCGGTAGCGCATCTCCATTTTGGCGGTCACCCCGGAGGTCTGCAGTTGGTAGAAGACCACCCAGCCGCAGATTTCGTCCAGCAAAGTGGCCTGGATGCCGCCGTGCAGCGTGTCGATCCAGCTCACGAAGTTGGGGTTCGCCTTCCAGATGGAGACCACCTGTTCGCCGTCCCAGTAAAAGTGCATGTGTGCGCCCTGCGGGTTGTCAGGATTGCAACCGAAACAGTTGTACCCCTTTGTGTTACCGATCCAAGGATTGATGATTGCTCGCATATTTGGTTTAGGGTTTGTAGTTTAGGGTTTAGGGTTTAGGGTTTATAGTTTAGGGTTTGTAGTTTAGGGTTTATAGTTTAGGGTTTATAGTTTAGGGTTTAGGGTTTATAGTTTAGGGTTTGTAGTTTAGGGTTTATAGTTTAGGGTTTAGGGTTTAGGGAGTAGGGAGTAGGGAGTAGGGAGTAGTTCAAAGTTCAAAGTCCAAAGTTCAAAGTCCAAAGTTCAAAGTTCAAAGTTCAAAGTTCAAAGTCCAAAGTTCAAAGTCCAAAGTTCAAAGTCCAAAGTTCAAAGTTCAAAGTTCAAAGTCCAAAAGCGGCGGCGAAAATACAAAAATTGTGAGGTGTCTTGAAAAATATTATCTTTGCCGCTCAATTTTTATCGAAAGAATATGGATGATAACCTATGTAAATTATTGATTACCAAGGGGTCGTTGAAGCAAGATATCTTCGAGAGAACGATGGAGACTATGCAACTTTTCAAAGATGCGGCCAAGAGTTTCGAGGAGTACTATCGCGAAAATTACGCTGACGACCATGACAACATCCCCGTGTTGTTCACCAACAAGAACCAGTATCAGTTCATGCTCAAGTTCGGCGGCGACGTGCTGATTTTCCTGATGCACACCAACGTTTTTGAGTTTTCGCGCGACCACGAGGTGATGCGCACACCTTACATTAAGGAGAATCGAGACCGTTCTTATTGTGGTATGATTCAGATTTTCAACTTCTTAGGTGATTCTTTGAAATATGACCGCGTGAATGACTTGGGTTATATGATTGGTCGTATTTTCATCAACAAAGAACGTCATTATTATATTGAAGGCAAACGAGAGCTGGCGCAGGTCATCAACAATTTCAGCAGCAACGAAATTTCACCGGAAGCGGTCAACGAAATCCTCAGCTCAGCCATTCAATATACGCTGAATTTTGACCTTTTGGTGCCAAATTATGAGGACATGAAGATCATCACCGTGAACGATATCCTTCAATTGGAAGAGCAAACGAACCTGATGAGAACTGGTAAACGTCTGGGATTCAGGTTTGAACAAGATAAAACAGAGTAAGGAAAAATTTTTTTCGGGTTTTGGCGGTGCATATCAAAAAAAGTGTATTTTTGCACCGTCAAATTTGACACCTGATGCCGGGTTCGTCTAGTCGGCCTAGGACGTAAGATTTTCATTCTTAAAATCAGGGGTTCGAATCCCCTACCCGGTACTAAAAACAACCTCAAACAGGTTGTTTTTTTTTGCCCTTATGTCAACAAACTATCGTGTCATACCCGTGTTTCTGCCGATGCTGGCTTGTCCGCACCGTTGCATCTATTGCAACCAGTTTGTGATTTCCGGACAGCAGAAACTCCCTGATGTTCAAGATGTTGTTTCGATGATAGAACGCAATTTGGCCACGATGCCTGTCAAGGCACATAAGCGCGTCGCTTTCTTCGGGGGCAGCTTCACCTGTCTTCCCATGTCCATCCAGAACCGCTACCTTGATGTGGTACAAACCTACCTCAAATCCCGGCAAATCGAGGGCATCCAGCTTTCCACTCGTCCCGATTACATTGACGATGAGATTCTGCAAAATTTGAAACAAAAAGGCGTTACCTTGATAGAACTCGGTGCGCAGTCGCTGGATGACGACATCCTGCGGCGTTGCGGTCGGGGACACACTGTGGAGGATGTGCGCCGCGCTTCCGAACGGATTCGCCGCTACGATATGGAGTTGGGTCTCCAGATGATGATTGGATTGCCGGGCGACACGCTCGAAACGGCCATGCGCACGGCGGAGCAGATTGTGGCCTTCGGGGCGAGCTGCACCCGCATCTATCCAACCTTAGTGGTGGAAGGCACGGCACTGGCAGACGACTATCAATCAGGAAATTATACGCCGTTGACTTTGGAAGAATCGGTGGAGTGGTGCAAGGAACTGTACCGCTATTTTACCGCGCACCATGTGACGATTCTGCGGATGGGATTGCATCCGACACAGGACCTGCGCGCCGGCGAACATCTGCTGGCGGGACCGTTCCATGTCTCCTTCAAAGAGCTGGTCCTCACGGCGTTGTGGCGCGACCGCATCGCCGCCCAAATCGCCGAAGAGGGTAGGGCAGATGTCACAGTGCTCGTGCCCCCCAGGGAGATGAACTATGCAGTGGGCTATGCCTCCGCCAACCGCAAAACGTTCCCCTCCATCAAATTCGAAATTTCTAATAGGCAATAGGGAATAGGGAGTAGGGAATAGGGAGTAGTTTATAGTTCCAAGTTCCAGGTTCCAAGTTCCAAGTTCAAGGTTCAAAGTTCCAAGTTCAAGGTTCCAAGTTCAAGGTTCCAAGTTCTATGTCTAAGTTCTATGTTTAAGTTGAAAAGCCAACCGCCAACCGCCAACTGCTAACTACTAACTGCTAACTCTCAAGCCCTCAGCCGCTTACAAAAAAAATCAAATTCCCTCCCCACATCTTATTTATATATATTATATTTGCAGCCGCAAAAAAATATTGTTTTTTTGGCGTTAATATGTTTATAATTAAATAGTTAGATATATGAAGATTTCTTACAAGTGGCTGAAAGATTTATTAAACTTCAACTTGACGGCGGAAGAAACCGCTGCGTACCTGACCGATTGCGGTCTCGAAGTGGAAGGCATCGAAACGTTTGAAACCGTCAAGGGCGGACTGCGCGGACTCAAGATTGGCGAGGTGCTGACCTGCGAGGCGCATCCCAACTCCGACCACCTGCATGTGACCACCGTCAATGTGGGCGAGGAAGAGCCTTTGCACATCGTTTGCGGTGCTCCCAACGTGGCTGCCGGACAGAAAGTGGTGGTTGCCACCATCGGCACCGTCCTCTACAGCGGTGACGAATCTTTCACCATCAAGAAATCCAAGTTGCGTGGCGAGCCTTCTGAAGGCATGATTTGCGCCGAAGACGAGATCGGTCTCGGCACCTCCCACGACGGCATCATGGTGCTGCCCGAGGAGGCCGTGCCTGGAACGCCTGCCGCTGAGTATTTTAAGGTTGAGTCTGACACGATTTTCGAGATCGGTTTGACCCCGAACCGCTGCGATGCCATCTGCCATTTCGGCGTGGCTCGTGACCTCTACGCGGCGCTCATGCAACATGGTGTGCCTTGCTCTACGCTTGTGCGTCGCAACGCCCGCGCCGTGCAACCCGTCGCCAGTGTGCATCCGCGTATCGACATCGTCATTGAGAACCAGAAAGATTGCCCGCGTTACTCCGGCGTGCTCATCGATGGCATCAAGGTGCAAGATTCCCCCGAATGGATTCAGACCAAACTGAAATCCGTGGGTGTGCGCCCCATCAACAACATCGTCGATATCACCCAATACATCATGTTGGAGCTGGGTCAGCCGATGCACGCGTTCGATGCCGACAAGATTGAAGGCAACAAGGTGATTGTGAAGAATTTACCCGAAGGAACACCTTTCGTGACCCTCGACGGAAACGAAATCAAGCTCAGTGCCGACGACCTGATGATCTGCAATGAGAAAGAAGGCATGTGTTTGGCAGGTGTTTATGGCGGTCTGCACTCCGGTATCACCGAGAACACGACGCGTCTCTTCCTCGAAAGCGCGTATTTCAACCCCGTGAGCATCCGCAAAACCGCGAAACGCCATGGCTTGAAGACCGACGCTTCCTTCCGTTATGAGCGCGGTTGCGACCCGTCCATCACGGTTTACGCCCTGCAACGCGCCGTGGAACTCATCATGGAATACGCTGGTGGTTATCCTGTGATGGATATCGTGGATCGCTATCCGAACGAAATCATGCCCGCCCAAGTCACCCTCTATTACGCGGATGTGAATAAAGTGGCTGGTAAAGTGATTGAGAAACAGACGGTTACCAATATATTGATGCTTCTCGATATGGAAGTGAAGGCGGTGGGTGAGGATAAAATTAATGTCACCGTGCCGCTCAACAAGGCCGATGTGACCCGCCCGATTGACCTCATTGAGGAAATCCTCCGTATTTACGGCTATAATAACATCGAGATCCCCACTACGCTGAACTATGACATGTCTTGTCTGCGTTCTAACGACGATCTCTACCGCTTCCAAAATACCATATCCAAATACTTGGCTGACAACGGCTTCTATGAAGTGATGAACAACTCTTTGTCCAAGGCCGAATATGCGCAGCAGTTCGATTTCTTGGATGAGCGTGAGACGGTGAAGCTGTTGAATCCGCTGAGCAGCGAGCTGAACTCCATGCGTCAGACGTTGCTCTTCTCTGGTTTGGAGAATGTGATGCGCAACGTGAACAACAAAATGGCTGACTTGCGACTGTTCGAGTTCGGCAAGATTTACCGTCTGAATCCGCAAACGGTTGTGGGGGATGATGTTACGGTCCGTTATCAGGAGCATTTGATGATGTCGATGTTCACGACGGGCAAGATTGGCGAGGACAGTTGGCAAGGCAAAGCTCCTGCGGCTGACTTCTTCTATTTGCGCAACATGGTCGAGAATTTCCTGGTGAAGATCAACTTCCCGATGGAAAAGATCGAGCTTGTGACCGACAGCGAGCCGCGCATGTTCGCGCAGCACGTCTCTTATAAGGTCGGCGATGTCATGCCGATTCATATCGGTGTTTTGCGTCCCGACATTTTGCGCACTTTCGACATCAAGAAGCCGGTCTTCTATGCAGAGATCGACATGGAGATGCTGAATGAACTGAACTGCAAGAAATCCGTTTCTTATCAGCAAATCAACACCTTCCCGGCTGTGCGCCGCGACTTGGCGTTGGTGGTGGATAAGAACGTCTCCTACGATACTTTGGAGAAAATCGCTCACAAATATGCCTCTAAATTGTTGAAACAGGTGAACTTGTTCGATGTTTTCGAAGGGGCTGCTTTGGGCGATGACAAGAAGTCTTACGCGTTGAATTTCGTGCTGCAAAGTGCGGACAGAACTTTGACCGACGAGGAAATCAACAAAGTGATGAACAAGCTGATCTCCGCATACGAGCGTGAGGTAGGTGCGAAACTGCGTTAAGATACAAGCATAACATGCAGGTTTTTAAGGGTATAGATCAATTGCCGGTTTTGAAGAATCCGGTGGTCGCGGTCGGTGCGTTCGACGGCGTCCACTTGGGTCATGCCCGCATTCTGCAATTTTTGACGCAGCAGGCGGAGCAGGTGGGCGGCACGAGCGTGGTGATCACCTTCGATCCCCACCCGCGCACCGTTTTGCAACCCGGCAGCGACTTCTTTACCATCAATATCCTGTCAGATAATCTGCGTCTGATTGAGCAGCAGGGCGTTGATGCCGTCATCGTCCTTCCATTTACCGAAGCGTTTTCCCAGATGACCTACCAGCAGTTCGTGGAGGAAGTGCTGATCGGCAAGTTGCACGCCCATACCTTGGTGATGGGTCCCAACCACGCTTTCGGTCACCACCGCGAAGGCCACCACGACAATATCAAGACCTTTTGCCAGGACCACGACTTGCAAGTGGTGGACATCCCGGAAAAGATGTGGCATTCCGCGGGCGTGCATTCCGCCCTCATCCGCGAGCACATCCGCAAAAAGGACTGGGAAACCGTCAACGCGATGCTGGGATATGAGTATATAATGATGAATGATAAATGATGAATGATGAATATATTTTAAAGCATCTTCCTTGAGCAGTCCCGAAGGGACAAAACGCACGAAGTGCAATTAACCCCACACAAGCGAAGCGCAGTGTGGGGATGGTAGGATAAACGAAGAAATAAATGTAAATACTATATGAGCAAAAACTTAATCATCGTCGAGTCTCCGGCGAAGGCAAAAACCATTCAGAAGTTCATCGGGAAGGACTACACCGTGATTTCCAGTAAGGGTCACGTGCGCGACCTCCCCACCAAAGGCATGGGCATCGACATCGCCCACGACTTTGAGCCTCAGTATGAGGTGTTGGACGATAAGAAAGCATTGATTAATGACATTAAAAAGAAGGCGGCTGAGGCCGACACCATCTGGCTCGCAACCGATGATGACCGCGAGGGTGAAGCCATTTCGTGGCATTTGATGGAAGTGACCAATATGGATCCTGCTAAGGTGAAACGTATTGTGTTTCACGAAATTACAAAATCCGCTATTGAGGAGGCGTTGGCAAATCCCCGCACCTTGAATGTGGATTTGGTGAACGCCCAGCAGGCCCGTCGTGTGTTGGATCGCTTGGTCGGTTTCGAACTGTCGCCGGTGCTTTGGCGCAAAGTCCGTCCGTCGTTGTCTGCCGGCCGTGTGCAGTCCGTGGCCGTGAAGCTCATCGTGGAGCGCGAACACGAAATCGAGAAGTTCAACAGCACGTCGGCATACCGCGTGGATGGTGTTTTCAATCCGCTGCGTGACGCTCAGGTCGAGCTGTCTGCGGAGTTGAACAAGCGTTTCTCCACCCGCGAGGAAGCCGAGGCGTTGCTGAATCATTGCCAAGGCGCGTCGTTCCATGTGGCGGCGGTCGAGAAAACCCCTGGAAAGAAGAGTCCGGCACCGCCATTTACCACCTCCACGTTGCAACAGGAGGCTGCCCGTAAGCTCGGCTTCACCGTGTCGAAAACCATGGTTGTGGCGCAGCAGCTTTACGAAGCCGGTTACATCACGTACATGCGTACCGACTCCGTGAACCTCTCCAACATGGCGCTGGCTTCCGCCCATCAGGTGGTGGCCGCTAAATACGGCGACGAGTACGCGAAGACCCGCAAATACACGACGAAGTCCAAGGGGGCGCAGGAAGCCCACGAGGCTATCCGTCCGACCGATGTCTCCCGCGAGACCATCCCCGGCGATACCTTTTCCAAGAATTTGTACGAGCTGATCTGGAAGCGCACCATCGCCTCCCAGATGAGCGACGCCAAGACCGAAAAGACGACCATTTCCATCCCGGTGGAAGGCCGCACGGAGAAATTCGTGGCATCCGGAGAGGTGATTCTGTTCCCCGGCTTCTTGAAGGTCTATACCGAATCCCGCGACGACGAGAGCGAAGAAGTCAAGGGCATGTTGCCGGCTATGGAGGTCGGCGAAGCCTTGAATGCCAAGCAGATCACGGCTACGCAGCGTTACGCGCAGCCGCCTGTGCGCTACACGGAGGCGAGCCTCGTCAAGAAGCTGGAAGAGCTCGGTATCGGTCGTCCTTCTACCTACGCGCCCACCATTTCCACCATCCAGAAGCGCGAGTACGTGCGCAAGGCCACCCGCCAAGGCAAGGAACGCCAGTATGTGTGCCTGACGCTCACCGATAACGGCATCAAAGAGGAAATCAAGAAGGAAAAGTACGGCTATGAGAAGGATAAACTGATTCCCACCGACGTGGGCATTGTCGTCAATGATTATTTGCAAGAGAATTTCAAGGATATTATGGACTACGGCTTCACGGCTGACGTGGAGAAGGAGTTCGATGATATTGCGGAAGGCAAGGCCAACTGGCAGGAGATGATGCATGAGTTCTATGGCGATTTCCATCAACAAGTGGATACGGCCATCAACTATTCGACCAAGGCCAGTGGTGAGCGTTTGCTCGGTTATGACCCCAAGACCAACGAAAAAGTGTTCGCCAAGCTCGGTAAATACGGCCCCATGGTGCAAATTGGAGAGTCTTACGCCGATGCAAAGCCGCGTTACGCCCGTCTGCAGTCCGACCAGTTCATCGACAGCATCACCTTGGAGGAGGCACTTGACCTTTTCCGTCTGCCTCGTACATTGGGCGAGTGGAATGGCAAGGATGTGACCGTTGGCGTAGGTCGTTTCGGCCCTTACGTGCGTTGCGAGGACACCTTTGAGTCAGTGCCGAAGAACGAGGATCCTTATACGATCACGTTGGAACGCGGTATCGAGTTGTTGGAGAGTAAGATGAAGAAGACCGCCGAGCGCACCCCGCACTTGGTGGGTCATTACGAAGACAAGGAGATACTCGCCGCCGCCGGTCGTTACGGTCCTTATATTAAATATGATGGCAAGAATTACACCTTGGACAAGAACGTCTCCCTCGATACCTTGACGGAAGAAGAGGCGATTGACATCATCAAGAACAAAGAGACCCGCAACGTGCTCGTCTCCTATCCGGAAGATGCCGATTTGAAGGTGATGAACGGTCGTTATGGCCCGTATATCACGAATGGTACAGATAATTTCAAGATTCCTAAAGATATGGTTGCCAATAAGTTGACCTATCAGGAGTGCTTGAAGATCATGCAAGAGAATGCACCCACCGCTAAAAAACGTATCGTTAGAATGAAAAAAGCATAAATATGGATCTGTCATTATATTTTGACCCCGTATCAGTTGATTCGCTGCACATTCCGGATGCCGAAACGTTGACAGGGCGATTGCTACATTATATATTAATGTATGACCCCGAGGCACCGTTGGACATTCAGGAGGCAGACATGGCCATCATTGGTGTGCCGGAGTCGCGGAATGCGTACCAGAATCCCTCCTGTTCTATGGCGCCCGATGAGATTCGTAGCCAATTCTATCAGCTGTATAATTGGCGTAAAGATGTGAAAATCATCGATTTAGGAAATATCCGAATCGGGAAGACCATAGAGGATACCTATCAGGTGATTTCCGAAGTGGTTGCCTATCTGATTGAGAATAAGGTGATTCCGATTATCTTGGGCGGCAGTAACGATTTGGCTTTTGCCAATTATCGGGCTTACGAGCGTCTGGAGCGCGTGGCCAACGTGGTCGCCATCGACCCCTGTTTTGACCTTGGAGATGAGAATGCTCCCATCCGTTCCGACGGTTATGTGACCAAAATGGTGCTTCAACAGCCCAATTTCCTGTTGAATTATGCCAATATCGGCTATCAAAGCTACATGAACAGCCCGGAATCGGTGAATATGATGGAAAGTCTCTTTTTCGAGACCTACCGCGTAGGTTTGATGCGTATGAATATTGAAGAGGTGGAGCCGATTGTCCGTAATGCGGATATGGTGTCGCTGGACATCTCTGCGGTGCGTCGCCCCGATGCGCCCGGATGTCCGCACAGTTCTTCCAATGGCTTTTATGGCGAAGAAATTTGCCAAATTGCCAAATATGTGGGACTTAGCGACAAACTTTCCTCGTTCGGTATTTACGAATACGACCCGACGCTCGACTTCAACAACCAGACCTCACAGATGATTGCCCATATCTTGTGGTATTTCGTGGAAGGCTTCCTCTATCGTCAGAATGACGGGCAATTCAAGAATAAAAACGACTACCGTCAGTTCAATATATCGGTGTCGGGCGCTTTGGATGAATTGGTGTTCTTCCATAGCAAAAAGTCTGATCGTTGGTGGGTGGTAGTGCCTATCTATCAGAAAGATAAAGAGCAAGTGCAGCATTATTACCTTCCCTGTTCAAAACGTGATTACCTGCTGGCCTGTGAGGATAAAATCTCCGATCGCTGGTGGAGGACTTATCACAAGCTGAACCAGTAGGACGAAGGGCATTTTTTGAAAATTAGTGTTAATAAAAATAGTGTAATATGAAGAAAAGATTTTTACTCTTTTGCGCTTGTGCAATGGCATTTTCTTTCGCATACGCACAGGTGGATGAAAAAACAGCGGCTGATCAAGCGCTGAAAACGAAGGTGAAATCCGCTGAAATAGACAGTGCCAAACACTGGAAATTCACTGGTGTCACGGGTCTGAACGCAGCCCAAACAGGTCTGTTTAACTGGGCGGCGGGCGGTAACAACAATGTGACCGGTTACGTTTTTGCTAACCTGACCTTGTCTTTCAAGAAAGACAAATGGACCTGGGACAGCAACTTAGACACCGAAATTGGTGAAATGTTTTCCGCTGACTATCAGAGATACAAATGGAGAAAAGCCACCGACAAGATTAACTTCACCACGAAGGTCGGTTATCAGATGCATCCGCAGTTTTATGCCACCTTGCTGGGAAGCTTCAGATCGCAATATGCACCTGGTTGGGACTACAAAGAGGTGGATGCCGGAACGTTGGACGAAGATGGCAATCCTGTTGACCCTACCTTGATTTCCAAATGGTTGTCTCCATCTTATACGGATTTGGCTCTCGGTGTCGAGTATCGTCCGAACGAGATTTTCACGATTGGTATTTACCCAATTGCCGGCCGTATGACCACCTGTCTTGAGGAGAGCCTTCGTGCCAGCTATGGTCTCTCCAAACGCGATGATGGTACTTACAAGCCTGTGATGCTGAACATGGGTCTCCGCATCAACGGCGGTATCAATTACACGCTGGTGAAAAACCTCAAGATTATCTCTACGCTCACGTTGTTCACGCCTTATACGGCACGTATTCACGACGAAGACGGACAGAAGTTCGGTAACTTCGATGTGGACTGGGATGTGGCCATTGCGTATAACTTCCTTAAGGTGTTCAGCGTCAGCTTGATGACTTCATTGAAGTATTATGATCAGGTGAAGATTGATGGTCCTGCATGGGGTAAATATGGCGAAGGCCCGCGCGCTCGCGTGCAGTTCAAGGAAGTGATTGGCTTAGGTATTGGCTATAGCTTCTAAATCATTGATGGTTAACATAATACGTTTTTAAATCTCGGATAATGCGACAATTAAGAATAACAAAACAAGTCACGAACCGCAGCGAAACGCCCTCTTTGGACAAGTACCTGCATGACATCGGAAAAGTGCCGTTGTTGACGGCGGATGAGGAAGCCGAGTTGGCTCGCCGAATCCGCAACGGGGATCAGGATGCGTTGGAGCGCCTTACCAATTCCAACTTGCGTTTTGTGGTGTCTGTGGCAAAACAATATCAGAATCAAGGAATTACACTGTCAGACCTGATCAACGAGGGAAACCTCGGATTGATCAAAGCAGCCCATCGTTTTGACGAAACCAAGGGCTTTAAGTTCATCTCCTTCGCCGTGTGGTGGATTCGTCAGGCCATCCTGCAAGCCATCGCGGAACAATCTCGTATCGTGCGTCTGCCCATGAACAAAGTGGGTGTCATCAACAAGATTTACAAGACGATGGGTATTCTGGAGCAAGAACTCCAGCGTGAGCCGAAAGTCTCTGAAATCGCGGAGCGTTTGGGTATGACCGAAGAGGAAATCAAGGATTCGATGAAGAACTCCCCGAAACACCTCTCCATGGATGCCAGCCTCACCTCCGATGACGATACCAACATGTACGACGTGCTTCGCAACGAAGATACCGTTTCTCCCGATAAGGAACTGATCTACCAATCGTTGCAGCAAGAACTCGGTACCATTATCGACACGCTTCCTCCTCGCGAGGCGGAAATCCTGAAGCTCTTCTACGGTCTGGGCAGCAAACACCCCATGACACTGGATGAAATCGGTGAGAAGTTCGACCTCTCCCGCGAGCGCGTCCGCCAAATCAAGGAGAAAGCCATCCGCCGCCTGCGACACAATGCGAAATGCAAGTCGTTGCAAGCGTATTTGTAGTTAGCAGTTAGAAGTTAGCAGTTAGTAGTTAAACGAATCTGTTTCGGTCGAAGGACCATTCCCCTTCTTCTAGAAGGGGTGGCCGAAGGCCGGGGTAGTCATAAAAACCAAAAAAATATGAACAAATTAAGACTGAAAGATATCATCAAAACTCCCGAGGTTGTCGGTATTGGCAACCCCGTGGATGTGAAGGGTTGGGTGCGTACCAAACGCGGCAACAACTTCGTGCAGTTCATCCAACTCAACGACGGTTCCATCGTCACCAACCTGCAGGTGGTGGCCGACACCGACAAGTTCGATGAGGCGCTGCTGAAACAGATCACCACCGGTTCCTGTATCCATGTGACCGGTAAGTTGGTGGAGTCACAAGGCAAGGGTCAAAACGTGGAGGTTCAGGCCGAGACGATTGAGGTTTACGGTTCTGCTGATCCGGAATCTTATCCGTTGCAGAAAAAGGGACATTCCATGGAGTTCCTGCGCGAGATTGCTCACCTGCGTCCGCGTACCAACTACTTCGGCTGTGTGTTGCGTCTGCGCCACGCCATGGCTTTCGCCATCCATAAATACTTTAACGACAGAGGGTTCTTCTACCTCCATACCCCGTTGATTACCGCTTCCGATGCGGAGGGCGCTGGCGAGATGTTCAATGTCACCACCTTCGACCTGAACAACATCCCGCGCACCGAAGACGGACAAATTGATTACAAACAAGACTTCTTCGGCAAACATACCAACCTCACCGTTTCTGGTCAGCTGGAAGGCGAACTGGGCGCGATGGCTCTTGGCAATATCTACACTTTCGGACCGACATTCCGCGCTGAGAACAGCAATACACCGCGTCACTTGGCCGAATTCTGGATGATTGAACCGGAGATGGCTTTCTACGACATCAAGGACAATATGGACCTCGCAGAGGATTTCATCAAGTATCTCGTTCAATATGCGTTGGACAACAACATGGACGACCTCAAGTTCCTCAACGACATGTTCGACAAGGAACTCATCGCTCGTTTGGAGTCCGTTACCAAGGTTGATTTCGTGCGTTTGGGCTACACGGAAGCCATCGACATCCTCTTGCAGGCTAAGAAAAAATTCGAATATCCGGTGAAGTGGGGTATCGACTTGCAGTCCGAGCATGAACGCTATCTCGTTGAGAATCACTTCAAAAAGCCGGTTATCTTGACCGACTATCCGAAGGAAATCAAAGCCTTCTACATGAAGCAGAACGATGATGGCAAGACCGTTCGCGCTATGGATGTCTTGTTCCCGACCATCGGTGAGATTATCGGCGGTTCCGAGCGTGAGGCTGACTACCAGAAACTGCTCAACCGTGTCCACGAATTGGGTATGACGGAAGAGCAATACTGGTGGTATTTCGACACGCGCAAGTTCGGTTCCGCGCCGCACTCCGGTTTCGGCCTCGGTTTCGAGCGTCTGCTGCTTTTCGTCACCGGCATGACTAATATCCGCGACGTGATTCCGTTCCCGCGTACACCGCAAAATGCTGAATTTTAATTGTTTATATGTCTTCCCAGAATAAAATCACATTAGAGCAGAAGAACGTCCAACGGCAGGTCGGTCTGCCGTTGACGTTGCAATTGATGCGGCTTGTGGAGATGCCTTACGCCTCTTTGGAGCAGGAAATCCGCAATGCCGTGGATGAAAACCCCGCGTTGGAAATCTATGATGAAAATGCTGGGGAGACCGAAAGTCATGAGGATTTCTCGTCGGAGGAGTATGATGCCAACGGTGATCCTTTGGAACTTTCGAACGAGCAACTTCCTGAAGATGAAATCTTTAAGGAAGACTACTATCGTGATAATGACGACTACGATGATGGGTTCTCCGACTTGCAGTTGGAGAACTACATCTCGAAGTTGAACGCTCCCGACGAGCTGCCGCGCAATCCCAAATCGGATGTCTATTACGCTTCGTTGCATGAACAGTGGCAGCTGCAGTTGGATGCCATGGAAATGACCGAAAAACAATCGCAAATCGCCACCTATTTGATAGGTACTTTGGACGACGCAGGCTATTTACAGGCTGATTTACAGGCGATTGTGAATGAACTGCTCTACACCGAATATATCCAGACGAATGTGGAGGAGGTGGAGTATGTGCTGACCCATTTCGTGCAGGAGTTAGACCCGCCGGGCGTTGGTGCACGCAACTTGCAAGAGTGTCTGTTGCTGCAGTTAGACCGTATGCCAGAGACTACTCCCGCAGTGGCAAATGCCCGTGTGATCATCACCCAATACTTTGATTTACTGACGAAAAGGCACTACGATAAGATATTGTCTGCGATGGAGCTCACGGATGAGGAGTTGAGGGCTGCTTTGGAGATTATCCAAAAACTGGACCCGCGTCCCGTCTCACAGGATACCCCGATGTTGAAGAATGCCGAAATCATCATTCCCGATTTCACCATCACCAATCAGGATGGAAAATTAACCCTGACCTTGAACAACCAGTATGTCCCTAAGGTGCGGATTAACAAGGAGTTCAGCAATGAATATCGTTTCCTTTCTAAAGAAGAGTACGATCGTCGGAAGTCTGAGGCGGAGCGTTTCATGAAGAAATATGTCGATGACGGAATGCAGTTCATCAAGACTTTATCGTTGCGCGAGATGCTGCTCTACAACACGATGTACGCCATTATGCAGCATCAACGCGACTACTTCCTTTCGGGTGATGATAAGGATCTCAAACCAATGATACTCAAAACGATAGCGCAGGAGGTGGGAGCGGATATCTCCACCATCTCGCGCGTGTCGAACAGCAAATACGTGCAGACGGACTTTGGCATCATCCCGCTCAAGCACCTCTTTTCCGAGGCGGTGAACGATGATGATGTCTCTTCCAAAGAGATTAAGAAGATGTTGGGCGACCTCATTTCCGCCGAAGACAAGAGAAAACCGCTGTCGGATGATAAGATTTGCGCCATGTTGAATGAAAAAGGCTACAACATCGCGCGTCGCACCGTCGCGAAATACCGCGAACAGATGGGAATACCCGTGGCAAGGTTGAGGAAGGAACTATAAATTAGTTAGAAGTTAGCAGTTAGAAGTTAGCAGTTTTGAGAGCGGAAATCTAAGTCGATATTTAATAGTCAATAATCTAGGTTAATATGCAAAAGATAATCACGAGAGTATTACTTTTTATTGCCGTTTTGCTGGGACTAACACCAGTGACCTTGCAGGCACAGACCAAGGAGTTGACCAATTTGGTCGTTTTTGTCCGTTTTGCGGATGATGCGGAAATCAATCGCCCTTTAGCACCCATAGACTCGATGTTTAATGGGAGAACGCCCGGTTACCTCAGTGTCTATAATTTTTACGATGTAATGACATATGGGAGAATACATTACAACACCGTTTACACGAATAATGTCCAAAACGGGGTGATAATATCTTACCAAGATTCCTATCCCAGAGGCTATTTCGAACCGTAT